>JAFQNW010000022.1 GCA_017420875.1 Bacteroidaceae bacterium | reverse complement strand
GGGAAGAATTTACGGATGCCGCAATCCGAGCCTTAGCTGAACAACGGGAGAACCTGGTCTTCATCCTATGGGGAGCTTATGCACAAAAGAAGGGAGCCTTCATTGACCGAAACAAGCATCTCGTATTGGCATCCGCTCATCCATCCCCCCTATCAGCTTATCATGGTTTCTTCGGGAACAAGCACTTTAGCCAGACAAACGAATATTTAATGGCTCATGGAATAGCCCCTATTAATTGGTAGAAACAAGGCATTTTTAAAAAAGGTGAAGACGTTTTGATTGAAACGTCTTCACCTTTTTTAAAAATGCCTTCTCATCAATACCAGGTCACCGCACTACCCGTATTACTACGCTGATCCCACTTCAAGGCATCCGTCAACATGGTAGACAAAGCACGGATACTGAAATTATAGGAAGTGAACGGTCCAAACACCATACCGCAACTCATGGTAAAACAATGGAGGTCGCGAGAGATATTAACCGTGGTCATGGACATCTTCTTTTGGGTGAAGTCATATCCCGAGGAATAGTTGATATTCCAACGGCTACCCAATCGCACATTACCACTGGCGTTTAACGAATGAGTCAACGAATACGGATATCGCATGGTCTTCTTATTGAACTTTTCCTTCTTCTTATCTTCACGAATGCTATAGCTATAGCTCAAGCTTAAAGACCAAGGCATCTTAAAGGCCAAATAGCCATCCTCGTCAATACGTGCCTGTTCCTTTTTACGCGGTTGCGATTGCTTTTTCTTAAGTTCTGCTTGTTCTTCTTCGGTCATGTAATCATCATAAACCTCTTCGTCTTCCTCGTCTTTTTTATTTTCCTCATCCTTATCGCCGAACCATTTCTTCCAGGTATCATTATTAAAGGTATAAGAGAAAGAACCACTATAGCCTTGGAATCGTCCGAAACGACCATACGACCATTCGGTACGGTCGCCCACCACAATATTACCATTCTTATCGAACTGATAAGCATAGGTTGCGAACGAAGCATTCATGTTAAACGTATAATTCTTCGAAAGCTTCAGACGAAGGTTCATGCCCAAATCGCTCCACGGGCGAACTTGAGCTGCCGCATTATAGGACATGTTTGCCGATAACTGGTCAATCAAACTGACTTTCTTCACCCCTGTAGAATCTTTATCGGATTTAATCTTCATCTCAACATTGTTATCAATCGAGAAGTTGAACGATTTCTGCATACCTTTTCCCGGCACTCCAAATGCCATACCCTGATAAGGCGAATACTCTACCGTACGCACTTCTCCATTTTCGTCGGTATATGTGTAAGTATCATAATAACCATAACGAGCCGTGCCAAAGTCGGGAGCATAGCTGAATCCGACAGAAGGTGTAAAGACGTGACGGATCATCTGTACCTTATCACCAAACATCTTCCAAGGTTTGAAGAAACCATACAATTTGGTATTCACTTGCATGCTCATGTTATAATTATAAACACGATTGAAGCCACCAATAGTATCACGACGCACACTGCCCACCATATTTGGATCGTAGCTCTGCAACACCTTTCGGGTATACCAACGTTCAGTATAGTTGAAGCTAGGAACAACATTGAAATATTTGAAGAGAGTAAACGTAGCGGTAACCGGTATCGTATGTTGGAAACCATTGTTCCACTTACTCAACCCTTGCTTCATAATCAGATTGTCCTTGGTGTTGATGGAGTTGGTCATACGACCGGTGTATTGGAATGAAATCTTTTCATACCAACGCTCTTCGCCTGCCGCTTTCTTCCGCTTGAAAGGATAGATACGGTTCAGAGAAATGTTCATGTCGGGCAAGGTTACACTCAACGAAGAGTCACGAGTGTTTTGTGTCACATTGAACGTACTCGAGATATTCAACCCGATGGAAGGGAACGTACGCGAGTAGCTGACACTAGATGTCTTTGTATTGTTCGAGAATTGGACAGGATTATACAAACTGCTCAGATTTCGTCTATCATAACTACTCGTAGCAAAGTTTACGTTTGCCGAGAATGTACTGTTAGGACTGGCCTTGGGGTCCTGACGATGCGACCATGCAATGCGGAAGTCCTTGGTTACCATATAGTCGGGCATGTTCTTTTCACCCGTCTTGGTCACCAAATAGCTGGCGTTGAAAGAGCCGCTATACTTATAACGCTTATTATAATTAGATTGTGCCGAAAGCCCCCACGAACCTTTCGTGAAGATTTCTCCCAACACCTTCAAGTCCACATTATCGTTGATGGCAAAATAATATCCCCCATCACGCAAATAAAATCCTCGATTGGTTTCATCTCCAAAGGTCGGCATAATGAACCCAGAGGAATAGCTGCTATTAAACGGGAAAAATCCAAAAGGAATGGCAATGGGCAGAGGAACATCTTCAACCACCAATTGTGCAGGACCAAACACGGCATTCTTCTTGGGACGCACTTTGGCCGTGGAAAGCTTCAGATAGAAGTGAGGATGCTCATGATTGTCGCAAGTGGTATAAATACCCGAACGCATGTAGATTTCGTCGTTAGCCCCCTTCTTCGCTTCTTCACTGACCACATAACCTTCGCCCTGTTGGGTTACGATGCTATTGATAAATCCTTTCTTGGTCTTGAAGTTATAACGCATCACCTTCGACTCGTAAGGAGTTTCGCCATCTTTAAAGACCGGCTTTCCTGTCTCAACACCGGTGCTATCGGTCAAGCCACGAGCATAAACCGTACTGCTATCCATGTTCATGGTAATCACAGCAGAAGTCAGTTCAATCTTTTCATAATTCACCTTACCGCTTCCATAGAGATGGGCAAGCCCGCCTTCGGTAAATACAATGGAGTCGCTGGCCTCGTACACCACAGGGGCATCCAAAGGCTGAGACTTCTTCTTTCCTCCTATCGTGTCGAGAGCTACGGTATCCTGTGCCAGGGTATCGGCAATAGCACCTTGGCGTTGCCGGCGTGCCCTTTGGGCACCCGAATCCACACAAAGCATCAAGCAGGCTACCAATAATATATAAGGTATAAATCTATGTAGATTGTTTTGCGTCATTACTCTATCGTAAACTTTAAGGGAGCAAAATTAAGCATTATCCGTCAAATACGAAGAATTTGCTTGAATTTTAATTTATTTTTAAAGCTTACAAGAATCTTTCGCACCAATCCTTGAAGCGGATAACCCCTTCTTCTCCATATTTGGAAATCGTTTTCAGGGCTTTTTCGACACTTTTTTCTCTATCCAAATGAGTTTTGGAAAAAAACTTGTCGGCAAAGCAGATAACTTGTTCCTCCAAGGACAATGGCACCATCTCGCGATGAGGCACTGGCAATGCTTGTTGAAGGATGCTTTCCAAAGAAAGGCCTGCACCCGTATGACGTTCACAAACCAATGCGTGACGGGGGAATCCTTCCTTACGCATCAACTCGGAGCCTAAATAGCCGTGACAAATGTAAGGATGACTACCCAGGCAATGGATGCCGGGGGCATCTGTCAGAAACACACCTATGTCGTGCAACAAGGCTGCTTCTTCCAAGAACTCTCTGTCAAGGCCCAGCTCGGGATGTTTGTCGGCTATCCACAACGCCTTGTCGGCTACCGATCGGCTATGTGTCAACAAAATATGTTTCAACTCATTGTCTTCCGGGTAATATTTATCTATGATTCCTAATGCATCCATAAATTATTTCTTTATTTTTGTGCAATATTACAAAAAGATCAGCACATAACCGTATGAAAACATTCTATATTTTACCGATAATCGTAGCCCTTTGGTGCTTGCCCCTTCAGGCACAAACCTTGCGTGTAGGAGCCGAGCAATTGGAAACCCTCCTCCCACTATTGAAGGAAAAACGAGTGGCACTGACCGTCAACCAGACATCGGTAGTAGGCCCCCAACGTACTCATCTGCTCGACACGCTATTGTCGCACCGGGTAAATGTGCGTAAGATTTTTGCCCCTGAGCATGGTTTCCGCGGAAAAGCAGATGCCGGCGAAACCATCCAAAACGGAAAGGACGTGAAAAGTGGCCTGCCCATCCTTTCGCTTTATGGCAATAACAAGAAACCCACGGCATCCCAGTTGGCGGACATCGACGTCATGATTTTCGACATTCAGGATGTAGGAGCCCGTTTCTATACTTATATCAGTACCATGCACTACCTGATGGAGGCTTGTGCCGAGAATGAGAAAATGCTGATTGTAACCGACCGCCCCAATCCATGCGATTACGTGGATGGCCCCGTCAGAGAACCCGCACAGAAGAGTTTTGTAGGCATGCATCCTATCCCCGTATTGCATGGTTGTACCATCGGCGAGTTAGCTCAAATGATTAACGGAGAAGGTTGGCTGAAAGGTGGAGTAAAATGCAAGCTGACCATCATCCCCATGCAGGGGTGGAAACACGGGCAACCCTATTCCCTCCCCATCAAGCCGTCGCCCAATCTTCCGAACGACCAGGCCATTGCCCTTTACCCCTCACTCTGTCCCTTCGAGGGTACCTCGGTCAGTGTAGGCAGAGGCACTTATACTCCTTTTCAAATCTATGGTTCGCCCCACATGAAAGACGCCCCTTTCCACTTCAAGCCCCAAGCACTCGAAGGGTTTGACAAGAATCCGATGTATAAGAATCAGGATTGCCACGGGTACGACCTCAGAAACGTCAATCCACCCCAAGGCCTCTCCTTGCAATACGTCATAGCCAGCTATCAAAGCTATCAAAAGTCCGGAAAAGCCCAAGCATTCTTCAGTCGTCCTTCTTGGTTCGACTTGCTGATGGGTACCCCAACCGTCCGCCAACAAATCATGGCCGGGAAAGACGAAGCTTTCATCCGTAACAGTTGGCAAGACAAACTGAACGTGTACAAAAGCATGCGTCAGAAATATCTGCTTTACCCATAAAAGCAGACTTGAGCAATTACGCGAAGACATATTTCTAAAACGTGCTGGCATAATCAAAAAATGTCAGCACGTTTTAAGTGAAAGGCCTCACGTTTCACTTACCTATTTTTCCGCTTTTATATCCTCTTTCTTCCTAAAAAGAGAAAACTTAAAACCTTTCGAGGAGTTTTCATGAAAAATCGCTACTTTTGCACCATTATACGTATGATACTCCATAGACTTTACATAATATTCCTTTTATGCAGCCTAGCCCTGCCGGCAACACACCTGCGGGCAGAGAACGGGAAATTCACCGTAGTCATCGACCCCGGTCATGGTGGACGCGACCCCGGTGCCCTCGGACGCCGAGGTAAAGAAAAAAACATCAACCTCAATGTTGCCTTGAAGCTGGGCAAACTTATCCAAAACAATTGCAAAGATGTGAACGTGGTTTACACCCGTCAGAAGGATGTATTTGTCCCCTTGGATAGACGTGCTCAGATAGCCAACAACGCCAAGGCCGACCTTTTCATCTCTATCCACACGAACTCCGTTGCCCGAGGAAGAACCGTTCGAGGAACAGAAACATACACATTAGGGTTGCACCGCACAGACGATAACCTGGAAGTAGCTAAGAAAGAAAATGGAGTCATCTTGATTGAAAGCGACTATCAGCAACGATATGCCGGTTTCAACCCCAATTCGGCCGAGAGCTACATCATCTTCGAGTTTTTGCAAGACAAGAACATGGAGAATAGTGTGCAATTAGCCACACTCATCCAAAAACAGTTTAAATCTACGGCCAAGCGTATAGATAAAGGTGTACACCAAGCCGGATTTCTGGTGCTCAGAGAAACAACCATGCCGGGTGTATTGGTCGAGTTGGGCTACATCTCAACCCCAGACGAAGAACGCTACTTATTGACCGAAGCCGGCACCGATGCTTTGGCCTTAAGTATCTATCGGGCATTTGCCAACTACAAGCAACACAATGCGGCTTCGCCCGGCAAACCATTAGGCACATTCGTTGGCACACAAGCCAAGCCAACCCCCAAGCCGAAAGCCGAAGCATCAAGTACACCTAGAAAGGAAGCCCCCAAAAGGGAGACCGAATCCGACAAGCCTGTATTCAAGATACAGATCTTGACATCCGACAAAAAATTAGCCTCCAAGAACAAACAATTCAAAGGCCTTTCACCCGTCGGCTATTATCAAGAAAAAGGAATCTATAAATACACCTATGGCGAAAGTACCGACTATAATAAGGTATTACGCACCAAAAGACAAATAGCCTCCAAATTTAAAGGGGCCTTTATCATTGCATTCAAGAATGGCAAGAAGGTGAATGTCAATGAAGCAATCAAAGAATTCAAAAACAATAGATAACAACTAATAAGCATAAACAAAGAAAATGAAAAAAGAAGTTAAAATAGGCATTATTGGGATTATAGCACTAACCCTACTAATCTTCGGCATCAACTATTTGAAAGGTGTAAGCATGTTCAGAGCATCCAGCTATTATTACGTAGAATACACTGACATCAATGGACTTGCAACTTCAAGCCCGGTCTTTGCTAGCGGATACAAGATTGGCCTCGTCAGAGATATCCAGTATAACCATGCTAACCCAGGCCATGTGGTCGTAGCCGTAGAGTTGGATAAAGGAATGCGTATCCCCAAAGGTAGTACCGGCGAACTTGTTACCGAAATGCTCGGTACAGTAAAAATGAATCTGAAACTGAACATCGCTAACAAGGAATATTGCCAACCAGGCGACACCCTTCCAGGAACAGTCAACAACGGCCTCATGGGAGTAGCCGAGGGCTTGATGCCACAAGTAGAACAACTGATGCCTAAAATGGATTCCATTTTGAATTCATTGAATCAGTTGCTTGCTAACCCTGCATTAACCGCAACCTTACAAAACGCCGAGAAGTTGACTAACAATCTGGAAGTTACCACCAGACATCTCAACAAAATGATGCAAAACGATTTGCCGCAAATAACCAGTCGTCTCGTTACTATTACCGATAACTTCTCGACCATTAGCGAGAATTTGAAAGGAATTGACTATGCTGAAACCTTCCAAAAGATCGATGCAACCTTGCAGAACGTTCAAATGCTGACCAGCAAACTCAATAGCAAGGACAATACCGTAGGCTTATTGTTTAACGACCCAACACTTTATAATAACCTGAGTGCAACAACCGCCAATGCAGCCTCTTTACTTGAAGATTTGAAAGCTCACCCCAAACGCTATGTTCACTTCTCACTCTTCGGAAGAAAAGAAAAAACAAGCGACAAGTAACTTAGAAAATTTCTAAATAAAAACCTTTAGGCCTTTTTTCTTGCAAGCCCTTAAAAACCTCTTTTTACGCAAGGAAAAAGGCTTTTTCTTTTCATCACAAAAAAGAGCCGTTTTAAGCAGTTTTTCTATATTAGCTTAAAAAACAAGCACTTACAAATACACAACCCCACTTTTTGGTACGTATTTTCGTCCTAACTTATAAGTTGCTGAAATAAAGACATTTACCTTATAATTTAAAAAAGCAAGAAAAAAGCAATTTGTTTTTCTAAAAATAGATTTAGAAATTTGCAACCGTAGAAGTTTCGCTTATTAATAAATGTCTTATATGATTGAAAACAACCACATCGGTTTATGGAACCGTTGTCTAGCCATGATACGCGACAATGTTCCTGAAACGATATTCAAAACATGGTTCGAGCCCATTGTTCCGTTGATGTACCAGAACAAGGCTCTGACTATAGGCGTACCCAGCCAATTCTTCTATGAATACTTGGAAGAAAAGTTTGCGGATTTATTGCGTGTTACCCTCAACAAGGAAATTGGAGAAGGTACGCAATTGATGTATCGTGTTTTGATTGATAAGACAAACGGACAAACCATCGACTTGGTAGGAACCAACCGCTCGGGTGCCCTGCCGGCTTCTACAACTATCACAGGAGGGAACATCGCTCCTAATCCTATGCAGGCTCCAGCTCCACAAGATTTGGATCCACATTTAAATCCTAACTACAACTTCGAGAATTTCATTAAAGGTAGCAGCAACGAGTTTTCACGTACTGTAGGGGAAACCGTAGCCAAGAATCCGGCCAAGACCTTCAATCCATTATTCTTATATGGACCTTCCGGCGTTGGCAAAACCCACTTGACTAATGCCATTGGTACACGTATCAAGGAACTATACCCGGAAAAACGTGTATTATACGTTTCTGCTCATTTGCTTCAAGTTCAATACACCGATTCGGTAAGGACCAACAATTACAACAACTTCATGAAGTTCTACCAAAACATTGATGTATTGATTGTAGACGACATTCAAGAATTTGCAGGATTGACCAAGACACAGAATACTTTTTTCCACATCTTCAATCATCTCCACCAAAACGGGAAACAATTGATTCTAACATCCGATCGTGCTCCCATGATGCTTCAAGGCATGGAAGACCGTATGCTCACCCGCTTCAAATGGGGCTTGGTGGCAGAAATGGAAAAACCTGATGTGGAATTGAGAAAGAACATCCTTCGCAACAAAATACGTCGAGACGGATTGAACATCCCAGAAAACGTTATAGAATACATTGCCGAAAACACAAACGAAAGTGTGCGTGAATTGGAAGGTATCATCAATTCATTGCTTGCACAATCCATTCTCTTCAAACGCGAAATAGACATGAACTTAGCAGAACGTATTGTTCGGAAAGCAGTACGCAATGTAAACAAGCCTATTACCATTGAAGGAATTATTTCGAGTGTATGCTCGCATTTCAATTTGGATGAATCTGCTGTATACACCAAGACCCGTAAACGCGATGTGGTACAAGTACGCCAAATATCCATGTACTTGGCTAAAAAACATACGGACATCTCCGCATCCAAAATTGGCCAACTCATTGGTAATCGCGACCATGCTACCGTATTGCATGCTTGTAAGATTATCAAGGACCTGATTGAGGTAGACAAGTCATTCAAATCAGAAATCGAAGACATTGAATCGTCATTCAAACATAAATAAAAAGAGGACAGCTTGATGCTGTCCTTCTTTATTATTTATCAAATCCTTGAGCCTTCAGCGTTCTTTTAAGCACTTCCGACATGTATTCATTATCGGACTTTTTATAGCGAACATCCGTAAACACCTGTGCCAAGGTTTCCTTACCATTCTCTTCGATAAACTTCTTATTCTCAGGCAAGCCTTCCTTTTCTGCATAAATCCGGTCAATATCCTGCGACGTATAATCTTTATAGACTTCCTCGTGCAACAGACCTTCTAAAGGCAAACGATCCGTTTGCATAGGCTCTTCATCCGGATATCCTACCGTTATCGTAGCTATGGGCATAACTAAACGCGGCAATTGCAAAGTCTCTATAATCTGGTCCGGATTATAAATCGTTGTACCCAAATAACAAATCCCCAATCCATTCGCTTCAGCCAAAGTGCAAAAATTCTGAGTCACCAGCAACGCATCTGTTGCTGCATTCAGAAAAGAAATCGGGTTATCATAGCCAGGGATAGCCTGACGACATTCACACCACTTGCTAAAACGATTAAAATCGGCACAAAAGGTTAAAACAACAGGAGCATTAACCACCATCGGTTGATTAAAATGAGCAGGTGCCAACTTAGCTTTCATCTCAGACGAGCGAGTCACTACCACACTATATAATTGCATATTCCCCATAGTAGAAGCACGAAAAGCCTCTTCCAACAGCTGATTCAACAAAGCAACAGGAATATCTTGCTGCTTATACTTACGTATACTGCGTCTATTCTTAATAAAATCCATATTCTTTTTTTTGCAAAGATACTAAAAGATGAATAGATAATGCACAAAAGTGTTCACAACTTTCATTTTAAGTCCCCCATAACTACACAACAAAAATCACTCATTTAAAACCACGCTTTTCCAAAATGGAAAACTTTTCATTATTTATAATATTTCACATTACTGATTATCAACCATTTATAAAATCAAACTGGAAAACTTTCATATTGTTGATAACTTTTTCGTTATTTATTTTGTAGATTAAAAAAACATCCATAGATTTGCAATCGCATTTATTAATCAAGCGAAACACAACTACAAACAAACGAATAATTACTTTTAAATCTAAAATAAGTGGAAAAACAAACCTACACCTACGACGAAGCCTTTGCTAAATCACTAGAATATTTCAAAGGCGATGAACTTGCTGCCAGAGTTTGGGTCAACAAGTATGCAGTAAAAGATTCTTTCGGAAACATCTATGAACAATCTCCGGAAGACATGCATTGGCGTCTAGCTAATGAAGTAGCCCGTATCGAGGCAAAATATGCCAACGGACTAAGTTCACAAGAATTGTTCGAATTGTTCGACCATTTCAAGTACATCGTACCACAAGGTAGTCCGATGACAGGTATTGGCAACGATTTCCAGGTAGCTTCTTTATCCAATTGCTTCGTGATTGGTATGGAAGGTGCAGCCGACTCTTACGGAGCCATTATCCGTATTGATGAAGAACAAGTACAATTAATGAAACGTCGTGGTGGTGTAGGTCACGACTTGTCACACATCCGTCCTAAGGGATCTCCTGTCAAGAACTCCGCATTAACTTCTACCGGTTTGGTTCCTTTCATGGAACGCTACTCCAACTCTACTCGTGAAGTGGCTCAAGATGGTCGTCGTGGAGCATTGATGTTGAGTGTGTCCATCAAACATCCGGATTCAGAATCGTTCATCGACGCCAAGATGACCGAAGGAAAGGTTACAGGTGCCAACGTATCCGTTAAGCTTGACGATGCTTTCATGCAAGCAGCTGTAGATGGAACTCCATATGTTCAACAATACCCGATTGATGCCACCAATCCACAAGTAACCAAAGAAATCGATGCAACTGCTTTGTGGAAGAAGATTGTTCACAATGCATGGAAGTCGGCCGAACCCGGTGTATTGTTCTGGGATACCATCATTCGCGAATCCGTACCCGACTGTTATGCCGACCTGGGATATCGCACCGTTTCTACTAACCCATGTGGCGAAATTCCACTTTGTCCGTATGACTCTTGCCGTTTGTTGGCCATCAACCTTTACTCGTATGTAGTCAATCCGTTTACCAAGGATGCTTATTTCGACTTCGAGTTATTCAAGAAGCATGTCGGTCTTGCCCAACGCATCATGGACGACATCATTGACCTTGAACTGGAAAAGATTGAACGCATCATGGAAAAGATTGAATCTGACCCTGAAGGCGAAGAAGTAAAAGGTGCTGAAAGACACTTGTGGAAGAAAATCTATAAAAAGAGTGGACAAGGACGCCGTACTGGTGTAGGTATCACTGCCGAAGGCGACATGATTGCTGCGATGGGTCTCCGCTACGGAACCGAAGAAGCTACAGCCTTCTCGGAAGAAGTTCATAAGACCGTTGCTTTGGAAGCCTACCGTTCGTCTGTCAACATGGCAAAAGAACGTGGAGCATTCGCGATCTATGACTGGGAACGCGAAAAGGACAATCCTTTCGTAAACCGTATCAAAGAGGCCGATCCTGCACTTTACGAAGAAATGAAGCAATACGGACGTCGCAACATCGCTTGTTTGACCATCGCTCCTACCGGTACTACCAGCTTGATGACTCAAACCACATCAGGTATCGAACCTGTCTTCATGCCGGTATACAAGCGTAGAAGAAAGGTAAACCCGAACGATCCACAAGTACACGTTGACTTTGTAGACGAAACAGGTGATGCATTCGAAGAATACATTGTTTACCACCACAAGTTCCTCACTTGGATGGAAGCCAATGGCCTTGACACTCAAAAGCGTTACACCCAAGCCGAAATCGACGAACTCGTTGCGAAGTCTCCATACAACAAAGCGACCTCGAACGATGTAGACTGGTTGATGAAGGTGAAGATGCAGGGCCGCATCCAGAAGTGGGTTGACCACTCCATCAGTGTGACCATCAACTTGCCGAACGATGTGGACGAAGAATTGGTGAACCGTCTCTACGTAGAAGCATGGCGTTCGGGTTGTAAGGGATGTACCGTTTATCGCGATGGTTCCCGTTCGGGTGTATTGCTATCGACCAAGGATAACAAGAAACAAGAAATTCCTATCTGTAAGCAACCGGATGTAGTAGAAGTACGTCCGAAAGTCTTGGAAGCCGACGTCATCCGTTTCCAGAACAACAAGGAAAAATGGGTAGCATTCGTAGGCTTGCTCGACGGACATCCATACGAAATCTTCACCGGTCTTCAGGACGATGAAGAAGGTATCCTCTTGCCGAAGTCAGTC
>JAFQNW010000021.1 GCA_017420875.1 Bacteroidaceae bacterium | reverse complement strand
TGAAAGGGAAAGAAACTGAAGCTGCCAAATATAAAGATTATTTCGACTTCAGCGAGCCATTGAAACGTTGCACTTCGCACCGGTTGTTAGCCATCCGGCGAGGGGAAGCCGAAGGACTCTTGAAGGTATCCATCTCTCCTATAGACGAAGAATGTACCGAACGTCTGGAAAGAAGTTATGTACGCAATAACAACGAATGTGGCCAACAAGTGAGAGAGGCCGTTCGCGATGCCTACAAACGATTGCTAAAACCTAGCATCGAAACGGAATTTACCGCCCTAAGTAAAGAGAAGGCGGACGAAGAAGCAATCCGTGTTTTTGCAGAGAATCTTCGCCAGCTACTTCTGGCTCCTCCTCTAGGACAAAAGCGGGTGATGGGGATAGACCCGGGTTATCGTACCGGATGTAAAATTGTATGTTTAGATGCTCAAGGAAATCTTCTCCACAATGAAACCATTTATCCACATCCGCCTAAAAGCGAGTATGGAATTTCTGCCAGGAAAATAACCAAGCTAGTAGAGCAATATGCCATTGAAGCAATAGCCATTGGTAATGGTACAGCCAGCCGTGAAACCGAAGCCTTTGTGACCAGCCAACGCTACGACCGCAAACTTCAGGTATTTGTTGTAAGCGAAGACGGAGCGTCCATTTATTCAGCTTCGAAGATTGCTCGCGAGGAATTCCCCGATTATGATGTTACCGTTCGAGGAGCCGTTTCCATTGGTCGCCGACTCATGGACCCTCTTGCTGAACTTGTAAAAATAGACGCCAAAAGTATCGGAGTAGGCCAATACCAACACGATGTAGACCAGACCGCTTTGAAGAAGTCGCTTGACTTGACGGTTGAGAGTTGTGTAAACTCGGTAGGTGTCAACCTGAATACAGCGAGCAAACATCTGCTTACCTATGTATCCGGATTGGGTCCTACCCTGGCTCAAAACATTGTAGACTATCGAGCCGAAAATGGTCCTTTCCATACTCGGAAAGAACTGATGAAAGTACCTCGTATGGGAGCCAAAGCTTTTGAGCAATGTGCAGGCTTTCTCCGTATTCCCAATGCCAAGAACCCTTTGGACAACTCAGCAGTACACCCGGAAAGTTATTCTGTGGTAGAGCATATTGCCAAGGATATGAACTGTTCTGTGGAGGATCTGATTAAGAACAAGGAGCTAAGGAATAAGATTGATATAAATAAGTACGTTACACCTCAGGTGGGATTACCTACGCTGACTGACATCATGAGCGAGCTTGAAAAACCAGGACGCGACCCACGACAAGCCATCAAGGTATTCGAATTTGATAAAAACGTTAAGACAATAGATGACTTGAAGGAAGGAATGATTCTACCCGGTATTGTGACCAACATCACCAACTTTGGGTGTTTTGTGGATGTAGGTATCAAGGAAAATGGTTTGGTACATGTTTCGCAACTCTGCCGGCAATACGTAACCGACCCTACCACGATTGTAAAGATACACCAGCATGTAGAGGTAAAAGTGTTGAGTATTGACCGCGAACGGAAACGTATTCAGTTGACAATGATTATGGATTAAGAACTATGGAAAGAACTTATTGGTTTGTCTTTTTTAAAGACCAAATACTGATGGAACAGCAAGCAAGCGGTTACCATATCCCAATTGGGGATGAGCCTCCTGTAAAAGTACCCATCGGAAGTACCATTCATTATATTGGGGAGTTTCAAGGTTTGCCTTGCAAGACATACAACATCCATATGCCAATTTCCGGAGAAGAGTCCCCTCAACGTTTGATGACCGGACTCCGTGCTTCGTACGATTTCTTACCGTTTGATGAGTACTATAAAGCAGGAAAAGCCTTTCAAATTCTTAATTGGGACCAAAATACCCGATATTGCCCCGCATGCGGAGTTCCCACCCGACAGATTTCGGACATCGGGAAAAAATGTCCGCAATGCCGTCAAGAATTTTATCCACACATCTCACCTGCGATTATCGTACGAATCTGCAAGGACGATAGCATCCTTTTAGTTCATGCACGTAACTTCCGAGGGACATTCTACGGATTGGTTGCCGGCTTTTTGGAAGCAGGCGAAACTCTGGAGGAATGTGTTCATCGGGAAGTGATGGAAGAGACCGGTCTACAAATTAAAAACTTGAAATACTTTGGAAGCCAGCCTTGGCCTTATCCCAGTGGAGTCATGATTGGATTTACCGCCGACTATGCCAGCGGTGAAATCAAGTTACAAAATGAAGAACTGAATGCCGGAGCTTTCTTTACCAAAGATAAGCTGCCGGAGATACCTCAAAAGTTAAGTCTGGCCAGAAAGCTTATAGACGATTGGTTAGAGAAAGCATAAGATAAAAGCGGAAACTTGTCATTAAGTTTCCGCTTTTATCTTATGCTCTACCAACGAACAGGCTTACCCGTCTTTGAACTCTCAATCGCAGATTCAAGTATCTTAACTACCATCAGATTATTTTCCAACGAAGAAAGATCGTATGGTTGTATCTTGATTTCACCACGAACAGCAGCCTTCAAATAATAGAATGAGTCATTATAAGGCTCTTCTAGCTTTGGAGGCTGAATGGTGTTTTCTTTTCGCTGGGTATAAACTCGCATCGAAGTAGGAGTATCTTGATAAATATATCCATTACGACCATAAATATGCATATCTTTACGTCCTATCGGCCAACACCATGAACCCATAATCTGTACCGTAGCAGAAGGATACTCAACGATAATGGTTGCATCATCGTCCACCTTCGGATATTTATCAGGTTTAATCTGCTTCAATACGCCATAGACACTGATTGGCTTTTCACCTTTCAACAACCAGGTGGCCAAATTAGCACCATAACATCCAAAATCAATCACAGCCCCTCCCCCATTCAGGATAGGATCTGTTAACCAATCCGTAAATTCTTTGCCACAACGTATTTCAAAAGGACCTTGATGGCCATCATAAATTTCCATCCGATGCACCTTTCCGATAGCATTTTCCTCGTTCATCAAACGGTAGGCTTCATGATTGGTATTGTACCAGGTCGTCTCGTAGTTTGTGAGAACCAAGATATGATGTTTACGAGCCAGTTCCGCCATCCGGTTAGCATGCTTCATATTAACAGCCAATGGTTTTTCCACCATGACATGAATGCCACGAGGAGCACATGCTTCCACCACTGCCAAATGATCAAAAATAGAACCATAGGCAACCACCGCTTCCGGCCGAGTCTTGTCAAGCATTTCTTCCAAATCGGCAAAGAAGACCGATGCATCCAATCTCTTACGAAGCGAATTATTCAACCGATATTTCTCATTGGGTTCTGCAACCCCTACAACTTCAAAATCTCCTCGTTGCATACGAACAACAACTTCATTAAGATGTCCATGTGTAACTCCTGCTACACCCAAACGCAAAGGTTTAGCATCTTGTGCATTCATAACCAAGAACAAGTTTGCTAAAAACAAACACATTAGAATTCTTAAAACATTCATATTCCACTTTTTTTATTGATAAGAGATTGTAAACATACGATTTTTTAACAAAATAACACGACAAATAAGCATATTTTTTAAAAGGTTGGAAGATTATTCTTTTCACATTCCATATTTTCTTTCTACTTTTGTGAGAAGAATGTTTTTACGACCCATTTCAAACAACATTTGCTTTTTATAATCAAGAAAACCATGAATGCAAATAGTCAGATAACTCCGGAAATGATACAGGAAGATATGCGATATCTGCAATTGTTATCGCGTAGTTTCCCTACCATAGCAGCAGCCAGCTCCGAAATCATCAACCTAGAAGCTATTGTGAATTTGCCCAAAGGAACAGAACACTTCCTTGCCGATTTACATGGGGAATACGAAGCCTTTCAACATGTATTACGCAATGCTTCGGGAGCCATCAAACGAAAAGTAAAGGAACTTTTTGGAGATACGCTCAGCGATATCGAGAGAAAAGAACTATGTACGCTTATCTATTATCCGGAGCAAAAGCTTCATTTGGTTAAATCTGTAGAAAAAGATTTGGATGCTTGGTACCTGACAACCTTAAACAGATTGGTTGCCTTATGCCAAAACGTTTCCTCCAAATATACCCGTTCGAAAGTGAGAAAAGCTCTTCCAAAGGAGTTCTCTTACATCATTCAGGAACTTTTGCACGAAAGCACCATCCTACCCAACAAGCAAGCATACGTAGGAGTCATTATGGATACCATCATCAGTACCCGCCGTGCCGATGATTTCATCATTGCTCTTTGTAATTTGATACAAAGATTGACCATCGATATGCTTCACATTCTAGGCGATATTTTCGACCGCGGACATGGTCCTCACCGCATCATGGACATCTTGTGCAATTACCACAATTGGGATATCCAATGGGGTAATCACGATATCCTTTGGATGGGTGCAGCTGCCGGTAATGACATTTGTATAGCTAACGTGGTTCGTTTCGTTACTCGTTTTGGCAATACCGCCGTACTGGAAAATGGTTATGGTATCAACTTATTACCACTGGCCACCTTTGCGATGGAAACATATGCCGATGACCCTTGTGCCTTGTTTGGTTTACGACCGGTTCCCGGAGAAACCATCAGCAATCCCAAGACACTCCGTCTATTGGCACAAATGCATAAAGCAATCAGTATCATTCAATTCAAGTTGGAAGCCGAAACAATCTGTCGCCGACCTGAATTTGATATGGATGACCGTATGTTGTTGCACCTCATCGACCATGAACGAGGTGTCATCACCATTAATGGTAGAGAATATCCAATGAAAGATTGTAATTTCCCTACCATCGATCCTCAAAACCCATACAAACTGACCGATGAAGAAAAAGAGATTGTAGCAAAGCTGCACCGCTCATTCGTGGGAAGCGAAAAGCTTCGCAAACATATCAAACACATCTTCCGTAATGGATGTATGTACACCATCACCAATTCGAACTTGCTTTTCCATGCATCGATTCCACTCAATGCGGATGGTAGCTTGAAAGAAATAGAAATACGTGGGAAAAAGTATAAAGGAAAAACACTGCTTGAGAAAGTAGGCCACTTAATACGAACCGCCTATTTTGCAGAGGGAGATACGGAAGAAAAGAACTTCGCCATGGACTATGTATGGTACCTATGGTGCGGAAAAGATTCTCCAGCCTTTGACAAAGCCAAGATGGCTACTTTCGAACGCTATTTCTTGGACGACAAGGAACTGCACAAAGAAACCAAAGGACACTATTACACCCTACGCGACAAGGAAGAAGTGTGCGACATGATTCTGGATGAATTTGGAGTTGTTGGCAAGCACCGTCACATCATTAACGGACACGTACCCGTCAAGACACTGAAGGGAGAAAACCCCATTAAGGCCAATGGTAAACTAATGGTTATCGATGGCGGTTTCTCAAAAGCCTACCATCGGGAAACCGGTATTGCCGGATACACACTGGAATATCACTCCCGTGGCTTCCAACTAGTACAACACGAACCATTTACTTCGATGCAAAAAGCAATTGAAGAAGGTCAGGATATCAAGTCAACCACTCAGATTGTAGAACTCAGTTCTCAACGTGTCATGGTAAAAGATACAGATAAGGGACGCGAACTGATTGCACAAATCAATGATTTGAAGAAACTTCTTGAAGCATATCGCATCGGGCTTATCAAAGAACGTTCGAATAAATAATAAAACAAGAAGTGGATGTACATCAATACATCCACTTCTTGTTTATTCAAAATACAATATCACACTAACTTATTCGTAACTGAATCAGGGAAGATTACCCACGGTTTAAACGTCTTGGCCTCTTCGAAATCCATCAAGGCATAAGACATGATAATTACGACATCGCCTACTTGAACTTTGCGTGCAGCAGCCCCATTCAAGCATATACAACCCGTACCTCTTTCTCCCTTAATAATGTATGTCTCAAATCTTTCACCATTGTTGTTGTTGACAATAGCGACTTTCTCACCAGCAATCAAATTGGCTGCATCCATCAAGTCCTCATCAATTGTTATACTACCCATGTAATTGAGGTTAGCCTCTGTCACACGAGCACAATGAATCTTAGACTTCATTACTTCGATCATCATTATTCTTTATATTTAATGTTATCAATCAAACGGACATCCCCACAATATACAGTAATACAACCAACTGCATAAGTTGTTTCTTCCCAATTAGAAATCTTCTGCAAGGTATTTCCGTCCACCAATTCAAAATATTCCAATTCCAATCCTTCCGAAGCCGCAATGGCATCTTCTACAAATTGTTGAGTTTCAGCAACCGTATGAGAAGAAGCAAATTCCTTACTCAAAAAGAGTGTCTTCGAAATGTTCAAGGCCTGTTGACGTTCAACATCAGACAAACGGGCATTGCGACTACTCAAAGCCAAACCGTCATGCTCTCTCACTATCGGGCACCCGATAATCTCTATCGGAAAATTCATCTGCTTCACCATCTCACGAATGATGGCCAATTGCTGAAAGTCCTTTTCTCCGAAGTATGCACGATCCGGTTCAACAATCATAAACAATTTACTTACAATCTGGCATACACCATTGAAATGTCCCGGACGGAACTTGCCTTCCATTACCGTATCCAATGGAGCGTAACTAAATTGACGCGTATCTGGCTCCGGATAAATTTCTTCCACGGAAGGAGCAAAGACATAGGTTGCGTTTTCCTTCTCCAGCAATTCACAATCCGCCTCCAATGTACGCGGATATTTCAGCAAATCATTCTTATCATTAAATTGGGTAGGATTGACAAAGTCACTCACCACTACCACCTCATTCTCTGCAACAGCAAGTTTTACCAACGAAGCATGACCGTCATGCAAAGCCCCCATTGTAGGAACCAAGCCTATTTTCTTACCTGCTTTACGCTGAACATCCAGCTCAGCACGAAGCTCATTTATGGTATGAATCAACTTCATATATCAGCTATCTTTTAAAAATGCATTCATTAAACGCATGCAAAGTAAGAGATAATTTGGGAGATAACGAAGAAAAAACATGATTTATCCACAAAAAAACGCAGATTTATAGGCTTTAAAAGCATCTTATTAATAAAATTTACCCTGATTACTAACCCCTTAACAAAAGATAAAGATTTATTAAGATTGGTTTTTTCGGCTTGCATCCATTTTTTTATTATCTTTGCACCTGATTATGAGCAAGAAGATTTTATAAAGATGGCAAACAAAGTATTATTTATTACACAAGAGATTGTACCTTATGTATCAGAATCGGAAATGGCTAAAATGGGACGGTATCTTCCACAAGCCATTCAAGAAAGAGGAAGAGAAATTAGAACATTTATGCCCAAGTGGGGAAACGTTAATGAACGAAGAAACCAACTGCATGAAG
>JAFQNW010000177.1 GCA_017420875.1 Bacteroidaceae bacterium | reverse complement strand
TTCTGATCGATATCTGTCTGGAAATCGAGTTTGATACAAAGCACCGGTTTCTCGGGCTCCGGCTCAGGTTCGGGAGTCGGATTATCCGGAGTCACAGGCGGTTCTTCTGGCACCGTAGGCCATTCGTGCACATCACAGGCTGTGAACAAGCACAAGATATAAGTCAATAGGATTCCTAGATATTTCATCATCCATTCATTTTTTCTTCTTCAAGTCAAATTGATAAGCAAAGGAAACGGCTACATTGTCCACTCCATAAAAAGTACGCTTATGGTTGGAAATCCAAGCTCCATTTTCTTCATTATGGAACTTGTCGTAGTTCAAGGCATAGACACCGCCTCCTAAAGAGAACTCGACAAACCAACGCTTGTCCTTGCTGATGCACCGGCGATAGCCTACATTCAAACCTCCGCCATAAATCGGAGTATGGCGATCATGGTCTTGATATCGGAAATCACCTCCCATAGCATAGTTGAACCAGGCCAAACCTGCATGTACGCCAACAAACAGACCTTCGACATCGGGTACCCAATAACGAAGTTCTGGCTGAACCAGAAAGGTACGAAATTTGGTTTTAGGACTAAAATAATCCCAAGCCGAATAGTATACCGGAAGATTCAAGGACAATTGGCTCCCCAAATCAAATTCAACCGCAGCATTGGCTATCAACATGGCTAGCCCAACGGTATTGGTCTTCAAATACCAATGAGGTTCTTTAGCTGTTGCTTCCTTCTTCAAAATGGCCTTTCGGATGGCAATGTATTCATCCGTACCTTTTTGTTCCTGATTGGATACTTGAGCCATCAAGGAAAGAGAAAAAAACAACAAGAACAATATGGAAATAATCTTTTTATTGCACACTTTAGTTCATTTTTTAGCAAAATTTCGGCAAAAATAGAGGTTTACTTATGTAAAGGAAAATTTAGATTGTTAAATATACCTAAATTCACTGCGATTTATTTTTACAGGCAAAAGCCTACTATCTTAATCTTAAAGAAAAATGGTTCTTTTTCTCTTTTCACAAATCGCCATCTATCTGTATACAAACTGTTTACACAAATCATTCTACAAAGATCCGGATTATTCCATACATTTTCCTATCTTTGCACTTTACTCAAAGCAAAAATGATGGCTAGAAAGAAAAAATCAAGACTTCCCTATTGGCTCTCCATCCTTGTGGTCATCGTGTTGGCCGTGGGAGGAGACAAGTTGAAATCTATGCTCGGCTTAGAGACCGACCAAGAGATAATTGAGACCTCGGCCGAGAAGGCAGACATGGGGCGACTCGAAATCCCCGTCATAACGAAAGGCAAACAAGGTCAAATCATCCAACGCACCGGATACACTCTGGCATACGACGCAAAGAACAAAACTCCGCAATGGGTGGCCTGGGAATTGACCAAGGAGGAAACACGAGGCAACGAAGAGCGTACCAACGAATTCTTGCCCGACCCTGATGTAACGGGAGCTAAAGTGGTGACCTACGATTATTCAGGCTCGGGATACGACCGGGGACACATGGCTCCGGCGGGCGACATGAAGTGGGACAAACAGGCCAT
Source organism: Bacteroidaceae bacterium (assembly GCA_017420875.1). Lineage (GTDB taxonomy): Bacteria > Bacteroidota > Bacteroidia > Bacteroidales > Bacteroidaceae > Phocaeicola. Next base: position 2,941 of record JAFQNW010000177.1, on the reverse strand, counting down.
GAAGGAATCGTTCTACATGAGTAACATCTGTCCGCAAGACCACAACCTGAATACGGAGGATTGGAACGACCTGGAAATCAAGAGCCGAGAATGGGCACGCCGATACGGAAAGATATACATCGTGTGCGGACCGATTTATAACGGTAACCGACGTACCGAATACATTGGCGACCATCGGGTAAAAGTGCCCGACGCATTCTTCAAGGTCATCCTCATCGCCTCCGAAAAGAAAAGCTGTGCCTTGGGATTCTTCTTCGAAAACGAAGCGGGCGAACGTCCTCTGAAAGAGTACCTGATGCCGGTAAAACGCATCGAACAGATGACGGGCATCGACTTCTTCCCCGCCCTTCCCGACGAACAAGAGAACAAGCTCGAAACAGAAACCCATACCCAACTCCCCTAAGGCTTCAAGGCATTTGAAGTAAAACGCCAAGGCGTTTTGCCCAAAACCTCAAGGCGTTTTTAAAAAACGCCTTGAGGTTTTTGAGGAAACATCCAATTGCCTATCTTTGTATCCGCAAAATCATCCTCCCATGAACAAGAAGAAACGAAACATAATTCTAGGACTCGGGCTGACCCTCATACTGGCAGGAGCCGCCTGTGCAGGAACCATCTACCATTACTTCTTCGCGGCCCCTTTCCAACTCACCGAGACCACCTACCTCTACATCGATCGCGATGACAACATCGACTCGGTGTACCATAAAATCATCGTCACCGGCCAACCCAAACAAATGTTCGGATTCGAATACCAGGCCGAAAAGAACAACTATGCCGAGCACATCCGCACAGGCAAATATGCCATCAAGCCGGGCGACAACATGCGGTATCTGTACCGACGTCTGTCCATGGGATACCAAACTCCCATCAACCTGACCGTGGGAAGCGTCCGCACCCTCGATCGCATAGCCCGAAACACCGGACGTCAACTGATGATTGACTCATTGGAAGTAGCTCGACTACTTGCTGATACGACCTACATCCGAAGCATCGGATACACCAAAGAAACATTGCCAGCCCTCTTCATCCCCAACACCTACGAAGTGTACTGGGACATGAGTGCCGAAGACTTCATGCAACGAATGGTCAAGGAAAACAAAGCCTTTTGGAATGAAAAACGCATGAAGCAGGCCGAAGCCATCGGGCTGACACCGATAGAAGTCTCTACCCTGGCCTCGATTGTAGAGGAAGAAACCGCCAATGCCGCCGAGAAGCCCATGGTAGCCGGACTCTACATCAACCGTCTGAAAAGAGGCATGCTGCTTCAGGCCGACCCGACCGTGAAATTCAGCATGCAGGACTTTGCCTTGAAGCGAATTCTCTACAAACACTTGGAAGTGGATTCACCTTACAATACCTACAAGTACGCCGGCCTTCCTCCCGGCCCTATCCGCGTACCTTCCTTCCAAGGGCTGGAAAGCGTATTGAACTATGCGAAACACAACTACCTATACATGTGTGCGAAAGAGGACTTCTCGGGCACACATAACTTTGCAACCAACTCGGCCCAACATGCGGCCAACGCCCGACGCTATCAACAAGCCCTGAACCGACGGGGTATCCGATAATAAAAGAAGAGAGCATCTCACTTGAGATGCTCTCCTTTGTATTGTCCCTTGCCTTCCGTCCGATTTCCATACTGGATGGCATGAACGGGGCACACATGATAACAAGCCAGACATTGGGTACAATGGTTTCCCCAACAAGGGCCTCCCGCTTCTACCTTTATATTATGTACGGGGCATTTCTTCTCGCATCGCTTGCACGAAATACAAGCATCCGTAGCACGAAACGGTTCGGGCGACATCAGGAAGCGATTGAAGAACGGACGGATGACATAGGTCTTCAAGAAAGGAACGGCTCCCTCGTGGCAATTAAAGGAAGCCATCCGCACCTTCTTCGCCAACTCGTCTGCAATGAATTCTACTCGAGCCTTAGCATGCTGCACTTTCATCCGTTCGGTGTCCTTATCGTCCACATCAAAGCCCGGAAGCGAGACATAAGTGTTCGGCATCGTCACCGAATATCCCGCCTGACAATCCCAACGACGCTCTTTCAAAGCCTTCACCAAGACTTCGCCCGTCTTACCCGTATCGTCTCCACAAGTACAGACAAAGTACAAATATTCGGGTTTTTCCATCTTGACACGTGTAATGAAGTCGAGGACCAATTTAGGGGGTGCCCAGGCATACACCGGAAAAACAAACCCCACCTTTTCGCCAGGCTTCCATGAATAGGTAGCCGACAAGCTGCTTTCTTCGGCCATCGGCACCAATTCGTCGTGCAACAAGTCCGCCAACATACCGGCCACCCAACGCGAATTTCCCGTACCAGAAAAATAAAATATCATATCCTTTTCTTATTAATTCTCCATAAACAAAAAGAGCGATGCTAACATCGATTAGCATCGCTTTATAAAAAAGCCGCACCAGTGATGCGATGAAACTCCGAATGACAGGTTTTGAGTGCTCTCTTCCTTTGTAATCCACCGGCATAATGCTACCCGAAGGCGTGGCCCGCCATTGGAAGTAGAAGCTTTGTCTCGGTATTTCAGATTAGTTTGATGAGTTTCCCAATCTAACTAATGCGGCTAGCTCTTTAATCTTTTCCGTAAGACAAATATAAGCTCTTTTTGTCAATAAAACAAGTCCTGAGGCCATTTTGTTTAATGGTTCCTGAACAAAAAAATCTAATCGGCTCGTTCTCTGCTTGTTTCTCGGCATAAAAAAAGAAAGCAGCTTGCCTAAACAAACTGCTTTTCATCTAATCCTTTTTATTAACCGTCGGAAGCTTACTTAACCTTAGCTACGATAGCCTTGAATGCTTCTGGGTGATTCATAGCCAAATCGGCCAACACCTTACGGTTGATTTCGATACCTGCCTTGTGCAAAGCACCCATCAACTTAGAGTATGACATACCTTCCAAGCGGGCTGCTGCGTT
>JAFQNW010000020.1 GCA_017420875.1 Bacteroidaceae bacterium | reverse complement strand
TGTTATCACTTTTGCCGGTAATGGTGAGCCCACTATGCACCCACAATTTGCTACGATTATCGACGATACGATAGCTTTGCGCGACACCTATTTTCCCGAAGCTAAGGTGAGCGTGCTTTCCAATTCTACCCGCATAGATCGCAAAGAGGTGTTCGATGCTTTATGTAAAGTCGATAACAATATACTGAAACTCGACTCTGTTTTCGACGATACCATCAGACTTATTAATGTACCGGTAGCTTCTAAATTTTCGGCTGCTGGGCTGATAGACCACTTGTGTCGTTTCGAGGGCCGACTCATTGTGCAAACCATGTTTTTGCAAGGAACTCACGAGGGAAATGTCGTAGATAATACTACCGAGAGAGAAGTATCGGCATGGTTACAAGCCCTACAACGCATAGCACCGAGACAGGTGATGATATATACCATCGATCGCGATACGCCCGAAAAAAATCTGCACAAGGCCTCGCCCGAAATACTCGACGCAATAGCTCTCCGCGTTAAATCATTAGGCATAGATACCACTGTTTCGTACTAAAAACTATTTCTATATTATAATAGTCCGTTAAAAATTTAAAGCAGAGCTATGCGGTATCCGCCACTAGCTCAAAGAGTTCTTTGACAAGTTTAGCATTTAAAGTTCTGTTCGGTCTTAAACCGGACTTAGCTAAAAATCTATTCAGCAAGTAAATGTTGGATAGATAAGACTTTAGCAGTCCGATTGAAAGAGTTGGGCATTCTTCGTTACGCATAATCTTCGCGATATTGACTGCGGCGAAAGAAGCGTTGAAAGCGAAGTCCAGTTTCTTCAAGTCACGTGCCTGGCAATGGTTCAGCCCTGTGAACTGTTTGGAATCCCGGAAACAAAACTCGATTTGAAATCTTGTGCGGTAATACTCGATGATGTCCTTTCCGTCCATGTCGATGTCCGTGGAGAAGTATATCTTATGTCCTCCTACTTTGAGATAGTGTACCACTATCTTGATGTTCCGCTTCATAGCTTGGGAATATGCCTTGATGACATATACCTTTCCGTCATCCGTATCAAGACATTCACAAAGGGAAAGATCCAGATTGTCAAAGTCAATCTTGTTTCCCTTTATCCTTGGGCGTCCCCTCTTCCCTGTCCGTACCCCGTCGTGTGAGTACCATAGGGAAGCATCGTCTCTGAGACGGCTTATGAGATGGAATCCCATCGCACAAAGTTCATTGACGAAGTTTGCCTTTGAAAACCAGGCATCTGCAACAACATATGGAGTTATGGCAAGCAAGCGTTCGCGATGCTTTCGCAATACATCAAGATACCAATCCACAAGACTGTATCCGTCCGCTTTGTTTTTCAGAGTCTCATTATCCGGTGTCTGCTCCGCACGAAGCATCATGCAGTTACGCATGTCCACATCGACAATCCCGATGCCGAGGATTTCAAGTCCCCGCTTTACAGCCGATGCACAACCCGACCAGAACTTCCCGATATACGGAGTCTTTTTTCCTGCCTTTGAAATATAGCTGGCATCAATGGCTATGGCTTTGCGAAGGCCACGACCGAGGTTTCTCCACATCAGTGATGTGTTGAACTCCATCCAGTCGAAGTTATGTTCGTAAAGCTGCCGGAAACGTTGTTCGCTGCTATCCGAATACCGTCCCATTTGGGTGAAGTTTATCTTTCTCGGTATCACCATATATAAAATCATCACTTGGATGAATGCTGTTTTAAAACTTTTGCGTAAATTCGCAGAACAATTCTTCAAGGCTTCGATTACGATTCCCTCATATCGGTCAAGTGCTGTTTTCTCCATCTCTTTAATGTGTGGTAGGATACCATTAAAGATACTGATAATCAGCCACTTGACCTATTTTATTATGCTAAATAATGTTATATAACTAATTTATTTTCAGCGGATTAGAAAGAAATTAACGAAGTATTATGTTTATATAAGTCCTTATAAAATTTACACGACAATGCAAGCACGAAAAGAAGCACTATTGATTCTCGACGACGGAAGTCGTTTTGCAGGTTATTCGTTCGGCTACGACAAGGCAGTAGCCGGCGAAGTCGTATTCAACACAGCCATGACAGGCTACCCCGAAAGCCTTACCGACCCCTCCTATGCCGGCCAGCTGATGGTACTGACATACCCCCTCGTGGGAAATTACGGCGTACCTCGGCAGAGTTTCGAACCAAACGGAATTTCCACGTTTTTAGAGTCGGAAAAAATTCATGCCGAGGCCATCGTCGTATCGGACTATTCCGACGATTACAGCCATTGGAACGCAAGTGAAAGCCTCACTGAATGGTTAAGACGAGAGAAAATCGCCGGTATCACCGGTATAGACACTCGCACCCTGACCAAACTGCTCCGCGAAAAAGGCAGCATGAAGGGTAAAATCGTATTCGAGAATGACAACGAGATAGATTTCATCGACATCAACCGCATAAACCAAGTGGCCCGAGTGAGTTGCAAAAAGGTGATAACCTATGGGAAGGGAAAGAAACGCGTAGTATTGGTCGATTGTGGCGTGAAGCACAACATCATACGCTGCCTGCTACGTCGCGACGTAACTGTGATACGCGTACCATGGGACTACGACTTCACCACGTTGCAATATGACGGATTATTCATATCGAACGGTCCCGGCGACCCCGATATGTGCGACATCACCGTAGCCCATATACGCGAAGCCATGAAACAGGATAAACCGATTTTCGGTATATGTA
>JAFQNW010000176.1 GCA_017420875.1 Bacteroidaceae bacterium | reverse complement strand
TGCTGATTCTTCACCCCAAAAGAATGAATCAGACGTACCAATTGATAAGGGCTTAACTTACTCATCAGATAAGCAGTAATCCAGTTATCCGAATTAGCCAATCCCCATTTGATAGTCACCATCTCACCATAACGCTTGTTGTTGGCATTACGAGGACTCCATGCCTTACCATTTTCATCAATCAGAGTCTGTTCGACGTGACGTGTTTCATCGCAAGGCGAGAAGCCATTTTCCATCGCCAAAGTATATACATAAGGCTTAATAGTTGAGCCCACCTGACGACGTCCGACATTGGCCATGTCGTATTGGAAATAATTATAGTTAGTACCACCCACGTATGCCTTCACATAACCGGTGACCGGATCCATCGACATAAATCCTGTACGCAAGAAATGCTTATAGTATCGAAGCGAATCCATCGGGGTCATAATCGTATCCTTCTCGCCTTGGTAAGTAAATACGGTCATTTCTTGCTTGGTATTGAAGGCCTTGATGATTTCTTTTTCCGTTGCCCCATCCTTTTTCATCTGACGATAACGGTCGGTCAGACGCATGGCTTTATCCATGATGGCATTCACTTCTTCCACCGTCAATTCACTGGTAAAAGGTGCTGTTTTTTTCTTAGCTTTAGCCTTGAAGAAACGAGGTTGGAGATTTTGTGCCACATGCTCCTGTACGGCTTCTTCGGCATATCGTTGCATGCGTGAATCCAAGGTGGTATAAATCTTCAAGCCATCTGTGTAGATATTATAATTAGTACCATCCTTCTTCTTATTTTTGTTACACCATCCGAATAGCGGATCTGTTTCCCAAGCCAAAGAGTCTTCGTAGTATTTCTGCATCTGCCATCCACGATAATCTTTCTTATTAGGCTCCTTTGCGGTCATCACCCCACGAAGATATTCACGGAAATATGTGGCCATACCCTCCTTGTGATCCACTTTTCTATACTTAAGTACCAAAGGTTCTTTCTTCAACGAATCAGCCTCAGCAGCAGTCAAATGACCAGCTCTTTGCATTTGGCCAAGTACTACATTACGACGTCCACGGGCACGTTCATTGAAACGACGCGGATTGTAATACGAAGGATTCTTACACATACCAACCAATGTGGCTGCTTCAAGTACGCTCAAGTCTTTCGGCTCTTTGGAGAAATAAGTATTGGCCGCGGTTTTGATACCTACCGCATTATTCAAGAAGTCAAACTTATTCAGATACATCGTCAGGATTTCTTCCTTCGTATAATAACGTTCCAACTGAACAGCGATTACCCATTCAATCGGTTTCTGCATGGCACGCTCCCATAAGCTACCAGCCTGTTCAGAATAGAACTGTTTAGCCAATTGCTGAGTGATGGTACTACCCCCACCCGCATTCTTCTGCATCAATACCCCACGTTTGACAATGGCACGCACCAAAGCACGTGCATCAATACCCGAGTGTTCGGCAAAACGTTCATCCTCGGTATCAATCAATGCATGCACCAAATTGGGCGACAAATCTTCGTAGCCTACATACAAACGGTTTTCCTTACTATATGAATAAGTGCCCAGTACCACTCCATCGTCCGAAATAATTTGCGTAGCAAACTTCAAATTCGGATTCTCCAACTCTTCAATCGGAGGCACATAACCAATCTTACCTTTCGCAATGGCCGTAAAGACCAAGGCTACCGCTGCTATTACCAGGAACAACAAGCCCCAAAGTACGTATATAAATTTCTTTCTCATGTTCTAGACTTCTGAATCACGATGCAAAAATAAAGAAAATCTTTAAGATACATGCCGTTTATTGCAAAGTTCAGCGAAATATCTAATGAACGTTCTTTATTTTTATATTTTTTTTATACCTTTACACTCTGGAAAAGAAGATTTAAAATACACGCCAATATGGAAAATAGAAGTTTAGTTTCGATAGCCGAACATTCCAGAGAGAAAATTCTTTATTTGCTGGACATGGCAAAAGAATTTGAAAAAATCCCTAACCGAAAAATTCTCGATGGCAAAGTAGTAGCTACCTTGTTTTTTGAACCATCTACCCGTACCCGTCTCAGTTTTGAACCTGCAGCCACTCGTTTAGGTGCTCGTGTCATTGGTTTTACCGACCCTAAAGCGACCAGTTCTTCTAAAGGAGAAACGTTGAAGGATACAATTATCATGGTTAGTAATTATGCCGACATCATCGTGATGCGTCATTATTTGGAAGGAGCTGCACGTTATGCAAGCGAAGTCGCACCAGTACCCATTGTCAATGCAGGTGATGGTGCCAACCAACACCCTTCTCAAACCATGTTGGATCTTTATTCCATCTATAAAACTCAGGGGACGTTGGAAAACCTAAATATATATTTGGTTGGCGACTTGAAATATGGCCGTACTGTCCATTCCCTATTGATGGCTATGCGTCATTTCAACCCAACTTTCCACTTCATCGCTCCTGACGAATTGAAAATGCCGGAAGAATATAAGATTTATTGTCGCGAACACGGTATCAAATACGAAGAACACACTGATTTCAATGAAGAAACAATAGCGGAAGCCGACATTTTATATATGACACGAGTACAACGCGAGCGTTTCACTGACCTAATGGAATACGAACGTGTAAAAGACATATATATATTAAGGAATGAAATGTTGGAACATACCCGTCCTAATTTGCGTATTCTTCATCCGCTTCCACGTGTCAATGAAATTACATACGATGTGGATGAAAATCCGAAAGCATATTACTTCCAACAAGCCCAAAATGGTCTTTATGCCCGTCAAGCCATCTTATGCGATGTATTAGGCATTACGTTGGATGATGTGATTGAAGACGGAAAGAAATATTAAGTAAGTAATCTCAAAGCTCATGAACGCATATAAAGAAGCATTACAGGTAGCCGCTCTGAAAGAAGGCACCGTTATCGACCATATCCCTGCCGACAAATTATTTACCGTCGTCAATTTATTACAATTACAAAAGACGGAACAGAATATTACCATCGGCAACAATTTTGAAAGCCAACGTTTAGGCAAGAAAGGTTTCATAAAAGTAGCCG
>JAFQNW010000175.1 GCA_017420875.1 Bacteroidaceae bacterium | reverse complement strand
CACCGATTCGGATGTGAATAAGTATCCCATTTTTAATTGATAATTGATAGTTGATGATTAAAAAACTAAAACCAAAACGGGGGATAGGAATTCAGAGTAGGTAGACGTAGAAAGTCAATGTTGTTTTAGCATTTTTTTCCGTGGTTGCAAGCTACTCAAATCTCTCCACTGTTTTTACGGGTGCAAAGATACAACTATTTCTCAACAATATGGCAATTTATGTGTTCTTTAACACAAAATAATCATTGTCATTCAGAGCAAGACGAAGAATAATAGATAATGATATTTTTTTTGTAACTTTGTAACCATGAGCAAGGACAAGCAAACAATCATTCCCCAGCAATATTTTGCGGTGATAGCAGTACTGGCTGCCATCATGATGGGGGTATTGGACGGCACCATCATGAATGTTGCCTTGCCTACTCTATCACAGGAATTCAATGTTTCTCCTTCTGACAGTATTTGGGTAGTAAATGCTTACCAATTGGTGGTGACCATGATGTTGCTGGGGTTTGCAGCCATTGGCGACGTCTTTGGGTACCGACGCGTATTTCTTGCGGGGGTAGGGACATTTATTGTTGCTTCGACTCTGTGTGCCTGCAGTACCTCGTTTGAAATGTTGGTTGCGGCCCGAGTGCTGCAAGGCATTGGTGGAGCTTGTACCATGAGCATCAATACGGCTTTGTTACGGCTTATTTTCCCTCCCGGACGGTTGGGAAGAGTCATGGCTGCCAATGCGGTAATCGTTGCGGTAACGGCCGCTTCGGGACCTGCACTTGGGGGAGCTATCCTTTCCATCGGCCATTGGTCGTGGATTTTCCTGATAAACATTCCGTTGGGATTGGCAGCACTTGTGCTCGGGTGGAAACTGCTTCCGCACAATCCTCCTCATAAAAACAAACAACAGTTGGACGGGCAGAGTGTGGTCCTGAATGCCGTTTTCTTCGGCTTGCTGATTTATACCATCGAGCAAATGGCTCACGATGGCTTTTCTACCCTATTGATTCTGCAAGGCATAATCACGGTGATTGTGGGTATTACCTATATCCGCCGCCAGCTAAAGCTTCCGATGCCTATTCTGCCGGTGGACTTGTTCCGGATTCCTATCTTTGCCATGTCTGTGGGATGCAGCATCGCCTGCTTTACCTCACAAATGCTAGCCTTGGTTTCGCTACCCTTCTTCATGCAACATTCCTTGGGATTGAGTGTGGCACAAACCGGCCTAATGATGACTCCTTGGCCACTTGCCACGACACTGACCGCCCCTATTGCCGGACGGTTGATAGAGCGGGTACATCCGGGGTTCTTGGGGGCGATGGGAATGGGTATTTTCTCGATTGGGCTGTGGCTGCTTGCCACGTTGGACAATATCTCGGGAGTTGGAGAACTGGCTTGGCGAATGGCGATTTGTGGCATCGGTATCGGGTTATTTCAGACTCCTAACAACGTAACCATCACAACCTCTGCTCCTATCCAGCGAAGCGGTGGAGCCAGCGGTATGCTGGGTACAGCCCGTGTGTTGGGGCAGACGCTTGGTACAGCGATGGTAGCCGTTCTTTTCCACCTGATGGGCAATCAAGACGGAGGCGAAGTGGTGTGCCTCTGGACAGCCCTTGGCCTAGCTGCTACGGCAGGGGTGGTGAGCATGCTTCGGGTGAAGGAACATTCGCCTATACAGAAGTAATCAGCAAAAAGTGATTTTCAATGAAAGTTGCGAGTTGCAGTTTCGGGGCTATGGGCAAACGCCTTCACGTTTTATTCCAAACGCCTTAGCGTTTATCTCCGGGGCGATTTCTCTCAATGGAACCATCACAAAGTCCCGCTCCCACATCAACGGGTGAGGGATGGTCAGCTCGGGAGTGTTCAGCCGGTAATCGTCGTAAAGAAGGATATCAATGTCTATCGGACGGTCGGAATAAATGCCGCCCACCGATTTCCTTGTCCGTCCCAGCTGCCGCTCTATGTCTTGAGTGGTCGCCAATACTTCTTGAGGGGTGAGTGAGGTAAGCGTGCAACAAACCGCATTGAGGAAAGTACTTTCGGAGGTAAATCCCCAAGGCTCGGTTTCATAAAAAGCGGACAGGGAAGTGACCTCCCCTACCCGCTTGTTTATTTCTTCGACGGCAGTTTTCAAATTGGCTTCCTTATCGCCTAGATTAGTGCCTAGGCCCAAATAAACCTTGTGCATGCCAATCGGTATTATTTTTCCAAAATCAACATGGCATCGCCATAAGTTCCGAAACGGTAATCTTCCTTCAAAGCAATGTCGTAGGCCTGCATAATCAAATCATATCCGCCGTAGGCTGCAACCAGCATCAGGAGGGTAGAATATGGCAGGTGGAAGTTACTGATGAGGCTATTGGCTACCGAGAAGTCGTAAGGTGGGAAAATGAACTTGTTTGTCCATCCTTCAAACTCCTTCAGATGACCGTCGGTGCCTACTGCTGTTTCGATGGTACGCATAACAGTAGTTCCTACGGCACAAACATTCTTGCCTGCATCCTTAGCTGCGTTTACGATTCGGCAAGCATCAGCATTGACAAACATTTGTTCGGAATCCATCTTGTGCTTGGTCAAGTCTTCTACATCAATATCGCGAAAGTTGCCCAAACCGGCATGCATGGTAATGAAAGCAAAATCAATGCCTTTAATCTCCATGCGTTTCATCAACTCACGACTGAAGTGCAAGCCTGCCGTTGGAGCTGTTACTGCCCCTTCGTTCTTGGCAAAAATAGTCTGGAAACGTTCGGCATCTTCTTCTTCTACCGGACGATTGATGAAGCTTGGCAATGGAGGTTCGCCCAATGCATAGAGTGCCGTCTTGAACTCGTCGTGCGGACCGTCGTACAAGAAACGGAGCGTACGTCCACGCGAGGTGGTATTGTCGATTACTTCGGCCACCATGGAGTCGTCTTCGCCAAAATAAAGCTTGTTGCCAATGCGGATTTTACGGGCAGGATCAACCAAAACATCCCACAAGCGAAGTTCTTCGTTCAACTCACGCAACAAGAAAACCTCGATACGGGCTCCTGTCTTTTCCTTGTTACCATACAAGCGTGCCGGAAAAACTTTCGTATCATTAAAGATGAAGACATCCTTATCATCGAAATAGTTCAGCACATCCTTGAACATCTTATGCTCTATTTCGCCTGTCGACTTATGAACCACCATCAAGCGTGATTCATCCCTGTATCTTGCCGGATGCAAAGCAATCTTTTCTTCCGGCAGTTTGAACTTAAATTGTGAAAGTTTCATGTTAACCCTCCTTATTCATTTATAATTTCTATTTCTTGTTTCTCTAACCATTCGGCAAAGCCTTCCACCTGCATGCAGTCCTCTAGCTTCACCTCTCCTACCCGTGTCCGTACCAACCCTATCAAGTGTGCACCACTATCCAGAGCTTCCCCGATATCGCGAGCCAAGGCACGGATGTAGGTACCCTTGCTACATACCACCCTTATCTTGATGACGGGCAGTTCGCACTCCAGCAATTCTATCTCGTCAATTACCAGTGTCTTCGGTTTCAGATTGACCTCCTCGCCTTTCCGAGCCAAGTCGTAAGCCCGCTTTCCATCGACCATACAAGCCGAGAAGGCAGGCGGTATCTGTTCGATGCTTCCGATGAACTTTTTCAAGGTCTTTTCCACCAACTCGCGGGTAATATGCTCCGTCGGATAAGTCGCATCAATCTCCTTCTCCAAATCGTACGAAGGAGTGGTTGCCCCCAACATCAACGTAGCTACATACTCCTTGGTGTGATACTGAAACTCTTCAATGCGTTTCGTTGCCTTTCCCGTACAAATAATCATCACCCCAGTAGCCAAGGGGTCGAGCGTACCCGCATGGCCCACCTTCAGTTTCTTTACCCCTAGTTTCCGGCAAAGATGATATCTGATTTTATTGACTACCGCAAACGATGTCCACGTCAACGGTTTGTCAAAAAACAACACTTCTCCTTCCTTGAAATTCATCAGATAATTGTTAAGTTATGTCCGGTCAGCAACATCAACAAAATAATGCCGCCCACAATGATTCGATACCAACCAAAAGCCTTGAAACCATACTTGGTAACAAAACTGATGAAGAACTTGATGGCCAACATCGCCACAATGAAAGCAACTACATTGCCTACCACCAGCGTGGTCATATTGTCCATAATCAAGGCTGTACCCCCTTCTTTCAGCAGTTTGTACATCTTATACAAGGTAGCACCAAACATCGTCGGTACGGCCAGAAAGAAAGAAAATTCGGCAGCAGCCTTACGAGTCAGCCCTTGTGCCATACCACCGACAATTGTCGCCATCGAACGCGATACTCCCGGTATCATGGAAATACATTGAAACAAACCCACCATAAAGGCCCGTTTCTCCGTAAACGGTGTGTCCTCGCTACCCTTATTGAAAATCTTGTCGCAGAAGAGCATGAAGATACCACCCAGTACCAGCATGACGGCTACCACTTCCACACTTTCAAGCATGGCATCGATGGCATCACTGAAGAGTAATCCCAATACAGCGGCAGGAATGAATGCCACAAACAGCTTCCAATAAAAATCGAATTTATGCAAAAAGCTCTGCAAGGCAGAAGCACCTTCAGGAACGGGTGTGTGATTCAGGCGGAAAAAACGTTTCCAGTACAGCACCACCACCGAAAGGATGGCACCAAACTGAATGATGAACGTAAACGCCTTTACAAACTCAGTGCTTTCCACTCCCAACACATTTTGGGCAATAATCATATGCCCTGTAGACGACACCGGAAGGAATTCCGTCAGTCCCTCTACAATTGCAATAATAATGGTTTCAAACAGATTCATTTCTTACTTGTTTCTTTAGGGTTATTCTTCGGCTTCTTCAAAATTCCATAAATCATAAACACAAAGCCGAAAAGGCAAACTACCGGTGCAATCTTAATCCGTCGTACACTGAATATATCGGGTTCAAAATAACCTTCTGTCGAACCGGGTCCTGCCATCAGCAGAAAACCTACGATAATGAACGCCATACCAACTGCCAATAGCATAAAATTGGTCTTGTCAAAAGCAAATTTCTTCTTATCCATCTTCTTAAATATAATAAAGCGTACTCGCTTTCATACGTAAGTATTTATTAATCGAAATGTATGCACACAACCAGGTTATCAGCACTCCGAACACCAAAACCGACAACATCACAATCAGCATGGTCTTTGCCGTAATGATTTCAATAAGTTGAGGCTCGTATTTTACCAGCATGTATGCCATGGTTATCAAAAGTGTATCGGCCATCAATGCAGCCAAAATTCCAATCCAAAGGTTCCTTATCAGAAAAGGCTTGCGTATGAATCCCCAGCTTGCTCCTACCAATTTCATGGTATGAATCAGGAAACGCTTCGCATAGATGGCCAACCGGATGGTATTGTTAATCAAGGCAAACGAAATCAAGGTAAGCAATCCCGCCAGTCCCAAAAGGAAAAGACTGATTTTCTGGAGGTTCCGGTTGACAGAATCCAAAAGATCTTGCGGATAGTTCACCTCCATCACCTGTTTGTTTGCTCGAATTTCTTTTTCTATCCAGGCAATACTATCCGAGTTGGCATACTCCGCATGGAGCTTTATCTCAATGGAAGCAGTAAAGGGGTTATAGCCCAAGAACTCAGCCGGATCCGTACCCATAGCCTCTGTCTGCTCCTTCAATGCCTGTTCTTTCGAGATGTACTGTGACTCCTTAACGTATGTCTTTTCATTGAGCTGACGTTGGAACTTCAAGGCCTCGGGCTGCTTCATGTCATCACTTACTAAAACCGTCAGGCCAATGTTCTCACGTACATAAGTGGAAAGGTTGTTGGCAGACAATACAAAGAACACCACCATCCCCAAAAGCAAAAGCACTAGCATCGTACTGATACTGGAGGTGATGAATTGCATATTGAAAAACGAGTTCGGTCTTTTTCCCATAATCATTTCTTTCTGAAAACATAAATCATGGAGCTGCTACGTTCCTTTTTTGCCAAGGAGCTGAACCAAGCAAACATGCCTGTCCATAGTCCTTTAAGGAAAGAGCAACGGGCTCCTTTGTATTTCTCGGTCAGCATGGACACATAAAAGGCATCGAAAGGCATCGGATGTTCGCCTTCCAATACAAACCCATGCTTGGTACCGAATTGTTGCATCACCGACGGGGTGAAATGCCACAAATGGCGAGGCACATCATAAGCAGCCCACCACGCTTGATATTTTTCCGCATCCTTCGATGTCGGGTTAGGAACTGCCACGATCAACACTCCCCTATCTGCCAGCAATCGATTAAGCGTCTGCCACATTTCATTCAGATGCTCCAAGTGCTCCATTACATGCCACAAGGTTATCACATCGAATGAGCCCTCCGGGTAGGTACTCAAAGCCTCTTCGGCTTCGACTTCCAGATGGAAGTTTTTCAAGGCAAATTCCCGTGCCTGAGCACTTTTTTCGATAGCCTTCACCTCCCACCCTCTTTGGTGCATCGTATGAGGGAAATAGCCGGTTCCTGTACCATAGTCCAACAAACGGCCTTTCTGTATCTTCGAAGCATGCTCCACCAACCTGGCCTTGCGAATAAGCATATATCGGCGTACCCAATGATAGACCCGATTCATCATCCCCTTTCGGGTATCGCTATGCGAAATGTAATCAGGAGTTTCGTAATACTTGCCTATTTCCGCTTCCACGGGTACACCTTGAGTCATCATGAAACCACATTGCACACAACGAACCACCTCGAATGTTTCACCCGAAGCATAATGGTCCGTACAAATCAAAGCATGTTCCAATTGATGTCCGCCGCACAATGGGCATGTATCTATCTTGAGTATGTTCACTTCTAACCCTAATTTCCTGCAAAATAACAAATAATTTGGTTTCCTATCCAGTTTCTTTAAGGACTTTTAAGAGTATAAATGGAGGTCAAGTGCATTTTCTTGTTACTTTTGTATCAGAATTCTAAAATTTAACAAAATGGCAGATAAAAAATTAGTTCGCTCTGCAAACAAGAAGATTGCAGGCGTATGTGGTGGTTTGGCTCAATACTTAGGTTTGGATGCTACCATTGTTCGTGTTGTATGGTTACTTTGTGTATTGTTGGGTGGTTTTGGCCTTTTGGCTTACCTCATCATGTGGATTGTAATGCCGGCACAGAAATAATCCTTCTATTGTAAAGGGAAAAAGGCTTGAATGGTCTCATTCAAGCCTTTTTAATTGATTTAAATTGAAGTGCCTTCACTTGAGCACCATCGGCATAGTGTCTGATAGTCAGGTGTGTGGAGTGCCGTTCCATGATTCATTCTAATTTACCCAATTCCTAATAACTCCACTTCAAAAATAAGTGTAGAGAAACCGGGGATTGAGCCGCTCGCTTTCGAGCCATAACCCATTTCAAATGGGATATAAATCACCCACTTGTCGCCTACATGCATTTGCTGAAGGGCAATCTGCCAACCATCTATTACATCGCACAAACGGAAGGCTTCGGGGCAGTTACGTTTGTAGGAATTGTCGAACTCCTTACCGTCTATCAAGGTGCCACGATAATGCACACTCACGATGCTTCTTGGAGTGGGAGAGGACTTGCCTTCTCCTATCTGCAATACCTTATAATAAATGCCGCAAGGAAGGCTCATGATGCCTTCCTCTGCGGACAATTCTTTCAAGAACTGAATGTTCTTCTGTTTATATACTTCTTTTTTACTCATTCAAACACTTCCTCGCCAATCAAAGTTGCTGAACTTGAAGCGGTTACCTTCACCATCACGAAATCGCCTATACGATGGTTGCCTCGGTTGAATACCACCACCTTGTTTTGTTGGGTACGACCGAAGAGCTGTTCTTTCGAACGCTTCGAAACGCCTTCCACCAGCACTTCGAATACCTTGCCCACATCGTTGGCATTGCTTTCGGCCGAGAGTTGGTTTTGAAGTTCGATGATTTCGTTCAAGCGACGAATCTTCACTTCTTCGGGGATATCATCGGGTAAATGCTTCGATGCGTAGGTGCCCGGGCGTTCGGAATACTTGAACATAAAGGCAGAGTCATAACCACATTCACGCATCAACGAGAGCGATTCCTGATGGTCTTCTTCTGTTTCCGAATGATAGCCGGAGAAGATGTCGGTGCTCAAACCACAATCGGGGATGATGCGACGGATAGCTGCTACACGTTCCAAATACCATTCGCGGGTGTATTTACGGTTCATCAGCTTCAAGATGCGTGAGCT
>JAFQNW010000174.1 GCA_017420875.1 Bacteroidaceae bacterium | reverse complement strand
TACAAGAGAACTCGATGGCCATTGCAAGATACTTGCATGAAGAAATCGGCAAGATGAAACCCTTCGTCAACTACGGTAAGGAAGTGGTGAATCCGCTCTTCATCTGGATGATGTGCTCCACTTACGAGAAGACCGCCAAGTGGACCTTGTTCGATTTGCAAGACAAGTTGAAACAAAGCGGATGGATGGTTCCTGCCTACACGATGCCGAAGAACATCGAAGACCGTGTGGTGATGCGTATTGTAGTACGTCAAGGTTTCAGTCGCGACATGGCAGATATGCTGCTCAACGATATGCGTGATGCCATTGCCGAGTTGGAAAAGCTGGAATACCCCACACCGAGCCGTATCGCCATCGAACGAAAAGAAAAGGTAAAAGAAACGGTATTTTCCCATACGGGAGGTAAAAGGAAATAGTTTTTCACCTCTTAAATAGGCTAATTATAACTTATGTTTCTAGAATCACAAGTTATAATTATATAATCATAAGTTATGATTCTCTAATCATAACTTATGATTAACTTTTTTAAGCCATTGTTACACCTTTTATTTCTTGATACTGCTTATTTTATTCTTGCTCCATCGGCTTTTGTACACCAAAATCATTATATTTGCAGAAACTAATACCTTGAATCACATGATAAGAAGAAGCCACTGGATCATGACAATCCTGGGCATACTCATTGCCCTGTTTTCTGCAAGCGACACCTGTTATGCAGCCAAGAAGAAGAAAGTCTACATGAGTTACATCCTACACGGGAACATGAACTATGACCGCTATGTGCGACCAACCATTTGGAGAGATTTCCCCGTCATTTACAACAATCTGTTGGACTTCATGGACGAGCATCCCGACTTCAAGGGGCAATTGCAATTCTCCGGACAAACGCTGAACTCGATGAAGCAGGCAGCTCCCGAGGTATTGGAACATGCTTTGAAGATTCACCAACGGGGACAACTGAACTTCACCGGTACGTTCTACTCGGAACCCGTTAACGTAAACATGGATGGAGAAACGAACTACCGATGTGCCTGGCTGGGAACCAAAATCGTGGAAGACTTTTCCGAATGGACAGATGGTTTCTACTTGCAGGAACGAGCCTATCATCCACAACTCCCGTGGATTCTGAACAATGCCAATGTGTCCTGGACTCCCGTCATCACAGGCGACGATTCTTTCTTCCCCTTCCGCTTGAAAGGAATGGATGGTTCAGCCTCCATCTGTGTGCCCATCACCCGGGAAGGCATCACGAAGAAAATCATCGAAGCCCCCAAAAACAGTTTGATTGTGATTGAAGAGGATTATGAAATCCCTTCCAGCTTCACGAGCACCTACAATGCCATCACCAAGTTCAATGCCGAGCATAAGGATATTGAGGTAGAATGGATTACCGTGAAGGAATACATCCGCAAATTTGGCGTGAAGGAAGAAAAATACGTAGACCATTCGGCTAAGGCCAAGAACCGCGACAACGGAACCTATTCTCGCTGGACGGCCGACCCACTGGACATCATCGTGCAAGACTATACCAACAAGGCCATGGCCGACTTCCGAAGTGCACGTATCTGGAATGCCTTGCTGAATTACCAATACGGTCATAATCCGGATGTTCCTTTCGAACAATCGGATGTTACCCTCAAGGAAGACCCGCTGATTTGGAACATCGAAAGAGCCGACCTCTATCCCGATGTAGAACCGAAA
Organism: Bacteroidaceae bacterium; assembly: GCA_017420875.1. GTDB lineage: Bacteria > Bacteroidota > Bacteroidia > Bacteroidales > Bacteroidaceae > Phocaeicola. Next base: position 13,912 of record JAFQNW010000174.1, on the reverse strand, counting down.
TACTTGACTCGAAACGGTGAAATCACGTTACTTTCGAAAGCCGAGCATCTACTGCTTTGGGCCGTTAATAGCGACTCCAAAGGCTGGTATCCGTTGTACGAAAAGCGTCGGGAACGCATTAACTCATTCGAGAACAGCAGTAACCTGTCCCAACACCTGATATATAAAGGGATGGACTGGATCGAAAATCAGATTAAACTGGAAGGCTATGACAAATACTTCATGGTCAGCAACATGGAGCCTCAACGTACCAAGCTTCTGACCATCGAAACGGAACAACCTTACGAAATTTATGATTACGCCACCGGACAAAAACTGAAAAGCCAGTGCGTAACCTCCAATGGCAAGTGCACCATCTATTTCGAAGCTTCGCTCCCGGGCTATGGTTATCAGATGATTGCCGCCAAGCGGATAGAGAAAGCCGACCGAATGGCTTGGCAGGATGGAAACAGCATCTCATCCGGCTCTTTGACACTCACCGCCAATGGTGATAAAGTGCAGTTGAACAACGGACAACAAACCGTTGACATTTCCTTCGACTCCTTCCAAATCAAAACCTTGGCCGAAGTGACCAGTGGCAAGGGCGATGGCGAATGGAGAGATGCCAAAGAATACGGTACACCCCGAATTTCGGTACAAACCCAAGGGATTTATCCACAACTTCGCATAGAAAGACAACTCGACTGGCTAGTACACGTCCAGCAAACGTATACGCTGATAAACGGACAGGTGGCTTGCGACATCCGTTTTGTCTTCCCGCACCCTACATTGGTTCGTAAAACAGGCGAATGTAACGTTATCACCTTCGACCCTCGCGGCTTGAACATGGTATTCCAAACCCACCAAAAAGGAAAAGTGTATTACGACATCCCATTCGGCACCTCACACTACAACCAACCGGGCATCAGCTACTTCTGTCCTTTAAGTACCTGCTTCCTTCAGCATGAAAACGGTGGCTTCGTGGTTTCTCCTCAAACAGGCGAGCAAGCCTTTTCGGTAAACACCGACAACGGAGAAATGACGCTATACCTGGGAGCCTCCACCACATCGGGTCCCATCCGTGATGTAGGCTTGAGTTTTAAGGACAAGACCACTGTACAGCATGAACCAGCCTGGTATTCAGAGCCTTTCCACGGCGAATACCATCATCAGGTCATGTTGTACCCGTATGCCGGCGATTGGAAGGAAGTCCACGTACCTCAAGTTTTCCGCAACTTCACCCAGCCTGTCTACATCCATGAATGTCAGGCACAACCAAGCGGTAAGCTTCCTGCCAAGGATTCCTGGATTGATTTGTCTCAACCGAACATCGAAATCACATCCATGGAACCTCAAGAAAAAGGCATCCAAGTACGTTTCAACGAAAAGGAAGGTACGGCAACTCAGGTCAAGATGAACATCAAAGGAAAATCCGTTCAGTTACCTGTTCAACCTTTTGGCATCGTGACACACAACATTCAATAGTTGGAGAACAACTAAGCATATTCAAGGAAACAACTTGAAGAATTTAAAAAACGTCAAGGCAAATAAAAAAAATGCCTTGACGTTTTTTTAAAATGCCAAGGCGTTTCGACTCAAACCTCAAGACGTTTTTTAAAAACGTCTGTACTCTGAGCCAATCCTCTGTCAACGCTTTAACAGGAAGTTTCTATAATGACCCAACGTGGTCTTCTAGCATGACGAAACTAAGACCACCTTTAATATCAGGAGAATAAAAAAAATCCCCTGGAAGACATTGAACTTCCAGGGGAATCTTATGAGGGAAGGAATTCTTATCCGAAGAATCCGATTGAGCCTAACAATACCAACATGCCATAACCCAAAATCAAGCCGATGATACCCATAATCAAACCTGACTTAGACATGTACTTCTGTTCAATCATACCAGTACCGTGAGCCAAGGCATTAGGAGGAGTAGAGATTGGCAATACCATAGCTACTGAAGCTGCGATAGCGATACCAATCAACAAACAAGCTACACCACCGATAGGAGCCAATTCGGCTGTCATACTCTTACCCACAACGGCCAAGATTGGCACAAGCAACGCAGCAGTAGCGGTGTTCGAGATGAAGTTGGACAACGTATAGCAAATGATACCTGAGCCAATCAATACAGCCAATACCGGCCATGAGTTGAATGGAATAGAGTTAATCAAGTTAGCAGCCAAACCTGTTTCGTTCAAAGCTACACCGAGAGCGAAACCACCGGCCACCATCCAAAGAACAGCCCAGTTGATTTCTTCCAAGTCGCGACGGGTAATCACACCGATACCGGCAAAAACAGCCACCGGAAGCAAAGCAACCACGTTAGCATTCACACCGGTTACCTTGTCTGTCACCCACAACAATACGGTTACAGCAAATGTGATGTAAACGATGATAGAACGCCAGTCCTTCTTCGCTTCACCTTCAATCTGCAATTCGATGGTCTTCTGCTTGAATGGGAACATCTTCAGCAACAACATCCAGCCAATCACCAAAATAATAAGAGTGAAAGGCAACATGAACATCATCCATTCACCGAAACCAAGGTTGAGATTCAAACCTTCAGGGTCGTTCAAATACTTCAACGCAATGGCATTCGGAGGAGTACCGATAGGAGTACCGAGACCACCCACGTTGGCACCGATAGGAATAGCCATAGCCAAAGCAATCTTACCCTTACCGTCAGCCGGAAGAGCCTTCAAGACCGGAGTCAAGAAAGTAAGCATCATCGCAGCAGTAGCGGTGTTACTCAAGAACATAGAGAAAATACCTGTTACCAACACGAAACCAAGCAATACAAAACGAGATTGAGTACCGAATGGCTTCAACATCACCTTAGCCAACGCACAGTCCAAACCAGTCTTGGTAGCAGCAATAGCCAAAATGAAACCACCCAAGAACAGCATGATGATTGGGTCGGCAAAACAATAAACGATAGATTTGTACTTGATAAGTTTACCTAATGCTTCTGCATCATATCCTTCGCGGAAAAGCCACAAAGCACTATCGGATGCGGTGAATAGTAATACTACCATCACAATAACCGAAGTAACCCAAGCCGGAATAGCTTCGAAAATCCACATCAAAGTGGCGAAAGCAAACACTGCAATAACACGTTGCTCTACATAAGTCAAGCCTTCGATACCGAACGATTCGGTTGGCAATAACCACAAAATCAATGAAACACCGATTGCGACCATAATCTTGATGGTCTTAGGAAGTGTCTGGTCTTCAGCCAAACGTCTTTCCTTTCTCTTTCTTTGGTATTCTTCTACAAGATTAAACCCTGTGAAAATTTTAAACATAATATAAGATTTTTAGATAATATTCCGTAAAACGATGCAAAGTTACGACTTTATATTGGTAAAATCTTCCTTTTTGGACAAAATATTTATTATTAATCCAAAGGTGCTCTCTCCATAGTCTAGACTAAACGATAAAATCATTTTTTTTCGTATCTTTGTCCCTCACTAAATAAAAGTATATGATAGTTTGCATAGCCGAAAAGCCATCCGTTGCCCGCGACATCGCCCATGTTTTGGGTGCCAATAGTTCACGTGACGGATACATGGAAGGAAACGGATACCAGGTGACCTGGACATTCGGACATCTCTGCACCTTAAAGGAGCCTCACGATTATACTCCTTCGTGGAAAGCCTGGAGTTTGTCCAGTCTGCCCATGATTCCTCCTCGTTTCGGCATCAAGCTTATCGAGCACGACCAAGGCATCGAAAAGCAATTCCGCACCATCGAAAGACTGATGCAAGCAGCCGATGAAATCATCAATTGCGGGGATGCCGGTCAGGAAGGAGAATTGATTCAACGATGGGTGATGCAAAAGGCCGGTGCCAAATGTCCGGTGAAGAGATTATGGATTTCATCGCTGACCGAAGAAGCTATCCGTGAAGGATTCAAAAGCCTGAAAGACCAAAAAGAATACCAACCCCTTTACGAAGCCGGATTGAGCCGTGCCATTGGCGACTGGGTATTGGGCATGAATGCGACCCGCCTTTATACCTTAAAATATGGACAGAACCGCCAAGTGTTGTCCATCGGACGTGTGCAGACTCCTACCCTCGCCCTAATTGTAAACCGCCAGCACGAGATTGACCATTTCGTGCCCAAACAATATTGGGTGCTTTCTACGGTTTATCGCAATACGACATTCAATGCCATCCTGAAGAAAAGTGAAGAGGACTTGATGGCCGACATTGAAAAGCAGAAGGAAAAGGCAGAAAAGGCCGGACAAACTCTCGATGTAGCCGAAGCACTACGCATAGCGGAGGATAACAATCCGGGCATCGAACCGATAGCCAACGAAGCCCAGGGGCAAGCCTTACTCGCACGCATCAAAGAAGCTCCATTCAGCATTACTTCCGTCGGCAAGAAAGAAGGGAAAGAAGCCCCTCCCCGTCTGTTTGACCTCACTTCCTTACAAGTGGAGTGTAACAAGAAATTCGGCTATTCAGCCGAAGAGACCTTGCGTCTTATCCAATCGTTGTATGAAAAGAAAGTAACGACCTATCCCCGTGTAGACACCACTTTCTTGAGTGATGACATTTATCCCAAATGCCCGAACATCTTGGCAGGGTTAAAGCCTTACGAGGCATGGACGGCACCCTTGGCCGGCAAAAAGCTGAACAAGTCGAAAAAGGTATTCGACAATAGCAAGGTAACCGATCACCATGCCATCATTCCTACCGGACAGAACCCAGTCAACCTCACAGACATGGAAAGGCGAGTGTTCGATTTGGTGGCACGCCGGTTTATAGCGGTATTCTATCCGGATTGTAAGTTCTCGACCACCACCATTACGGGAGAAGCCGATGGCATTGAGTTCAAGACCAGCGGGAAACAGATTTTGGACATGGGATGGAGAGTACTCTTTGCCAAACCACAAACCAATCTTCCAGAAAGCCAAGCGGAAGAAGAGGCCCGCGAAAACGAGGAAGAACATAGTTTGCCTGCTTTCAAGAAAGGAGAAAGCGGTCCTCACGAGCCCAAGTTGGACGAGAAATGGACACAACCACCCCGTCCCTACACCGAAGCCACTTTGCTTCGTGCCATGGAAACGGCCGGTAAGTTCGTAGACAATGACGAGCTACGTGATGCCATGAAGGATAATGGTATCGGACGCCCTTCTACCCGAGCAGCCATCATCGAAACCTTGTTCAAGCGTCATTATATCCGCAAGGAACGCAAGAACCTGATTGCAACCCCTACTGGGATTGAACTCATCGGATTGATTCATGAAGAGCTCCTGAAATCGGCCGAGCTGACAGGTATTTGGGAAAAGAAACTCCGCGAAATTGAGCGTCGGAGTTACAATGCCTCGACTTTTCTGGATGAGTTAAAGCAAATGGTGAGCGAAATCGTACATAGTGTCTTGAGTGACAACACCAACCGACGGGTTACGGTAACGCTGGAAGAACCCGCCAAAAAGCGGACTTCGACCAAGAAGTCGAAAGTCGAAAAGCCCAAGGAGCCACAAAAGATAGACGATTCTATGCTGGGCAAAGCTTGTCCTCTATGTGGAAAAGGCATCGTCATCAAAGGAAAGACGGCCTATGGATGTTCCGATTGGAAGAATGGATGCACCTTCAGACAGAATTTCTAAGGCCTTGTCTTACCACACCGTGACAACTTCTTCGGGCAAGTACCCGCTTCGGATACGCCACTCTTGGGGGTAAAGGTTGTTTGCCCGATTGCCAATGTTCTTCACAAAGCCCAACGGAACTTGGCGATAAGTAAGCAAAACGTAGCCACGAGGAACTTCTGCATCCAAGATTAACCCTTCCTTGCGTAGATAAGCAATGGCTTGCTCGTATGAAACTTCCACTTCGGGGAAAATGCCCTTTTGTAAGGAAAGACTCATGGCCAACGAATGATGCGGAATGAGGTCCTTCCCCTTCCATTCGCCCAACACTACCCCTGAGTGTATCACCTTGACTTGTTGCTGAAGCAAGGCAAGTTCGTTATCGTAGGTTTTCGGGAAAGCGGTAACAGCAGTTTCTTTCACGGTTAAAGCAAAGGCATCTGATTCTTTCAACCAATGCTTCACTTCTTTAGGCACCGACAAAGTAGGTTGTGGGCGACCCTTCTGTTCTTTCTTTTTTTTCTTCTTGTCCAAACGCGAGCACGTTTGAGGCAAAACGTCTTCACGTTTTTCAGAAACGCCTTCGCGTTTTCGCAAAACGGCCAGAAAGAATCCTTCGCCCTTGGTTTTGTGAGGCATAAAACGATAGACGGGAAAATCCTTCCCGATGAGGTTTCCGGTAATACCCCAACACTTGTCAACGGGGACTTCCAGGACATCGGCTCCGAGCTCATCAGCTATCCAAGCCACATTGTCCTCATCTTCTTCCCGATTGAAGGTGCAAGTACTATAAATCAGCAGGCCCCCCGGCTTCAGAGCCGGCCATATATCGGTCAGGATACGTCGTTGGCGACGCCAACAGATGTCTACATTCTCCACACTCCATTCGTCTACCGCCACCTGGTCCTTGCGAAACATGCCTTCACCCGAACAGGGAACATCGGTCAGGATTACATCAAACAAATCCATCAAGCCACTAAACTCTGCAGGGTCACTATTAGTCACTATCACATCGGGATATCCCCATTTCACCAAGTTTTCGGCCAGAATTTGCGACCGGTTACGCATCACTTCGTTGGCCACCAACAGACTTCCTTCGGGCAAGAGACTCCGGCACAAGGTAGATTTGCCACCAGGTGCGGCACAGAGGTCGAGCATCACAACCGGTGTATGCACATAATGCTGAAGGACCTGACCGACAAACATGGACGATGCCTCTTGCACATAATAGCAACCGGCATGAAACAAGGGGTCGAACGTGAAAGTAGGACGTTTATCCAGATATACCCCAGACGACGCCCAAGGAACCGGACTTCCCTCAACTGGCAAGGTACACTTCCTAAGGTTAGGTCGGATGCTTACAGGTAACTCGGAGGCCAAAGCGTCTTCAAACTTGGCATAGGTTTCTTCGCCCAGCAATTGGCGGGTTCTTTCAATGAATGCTTGCGGTAGGTTCATGAGTTTAATTGATTTCCTGTTGTGTCATTCTGAACGTAGTGAAGAATCTGAAAAGTGCCAGTGATGTATTCAGATTCTTCGTGATACTCAGGATAACCCAAAAGAGAGTAAGGACGAGACAAATATAAGACAAAAAACACAGAGTAAATCGAGAAAATCTAAAAAATATTTCGTCTATTTGCAACCGGAAGTATCTTTGATTCCGTCTAACACACAGAAAACAATAAAAAACAGATAGAAAGATGAAACATTTAGCTTTGACCCTATTTGCTTTTCTTGCAAGCACTTTGCCCAGCATGGCTGGAAGTATCCGTTTCGGAGAACTCGACGATAACTATGTGGCTGCCCTTGCCGTCATCATGGTGTTCGGTCTTCCCGTTTTCATTGTAGCCCTTGTACTATATTTTGCATACAAGAACAAGCAAGCCAAGTACAAGTTAGCTTCCGAAGCTCTGGCAGCAGGAAAAGAAATCCCCCAAGAATTGTTCAAAGGCAATGTCAAGAAAGAAAACGACGAAACCCTCACCAAAGGTATCAAGAATGTTTTCCTGGGTATTGGACTTGGCGTATTCTTGTGGGTACTGACATACGAACAAGGAATTGCCGCCATCGGATTCTTGATATTCTGTGTCGGCTTGGGGCAAGTCGTCACTGCTTATGTCACTCGCCCGAAAGAGAACAACACTCATACCGAACACCCATCAAACACCGACATCGATAAACAATGAGTCAACTCAACGACATAGCGTTGGTTGCACAAGTGGTGGTATTTGGAAATAAACGGGCCTTTGACACACTCGTAAAGAAGTATCAATCGCCCATCCGTCGTTTTTTCCTACACCAAACTTTAGGAGACGAATCCCTGAGCGACGATCTCGCCCAAGAAACCTTCATCAAGGCCTACACCCACCTGGCATCGTATAAAAATCTTTCAAACTTCGGAACTTGGCTTTACCGAATTGCATATAATGTTTTTTATGATTATATTCGCACTCGGAAAGAAACGTCCGGATTGGAAGACAGGGAAACCGATGCCCTATTCCAAACAGAACAAAAGGATGTTGGCCAAGCAATGGACATCTACCGAGGATTGTCACAACTGAAGGAAGCGGAACGAACTTGCCTCACGCTGTATTACATGGAAGATCTTTCGATAGACAAAATATCCATCGTGACAGGTATGCCTACCGGAACCATCAAGTCGCACCTATCGCGAGGAAAAGAAAAATTGGCCAACTTTTTAAAACAAAATGGATATGAATAAGACAGATGACCAGCTGATTTATCAGTTCATGCAGACCAACAAGCGTGAGATATCCGATCGTGGTTTCTCCCGTCGGGTAATGCGTCGGCTTCCGAAACAAATCAAAAGCCTTTCGGATGTACTGACTCCTATCTGTATCATTGTGTCGTGTATCTTGTTTTATCTATTCGATGGTATAAGCTTGATTTACGCATCCATCATGCCCGTCATTCAGCAATCGTCTGTTTCAATCATCGAAAATCTGAATTTCCAGACATTGATACCTATTGCCATTGTATGTACTTACTTAGGTATACAAAAGGCCATTTCCTTGTCGGAATAACATAAACCACATTCCCTATGAAACAATATTTAGATTTATTAAACCGCATCATGACAGAGGGTGTCCGCAAGGAAGACCGTACAGGAACGGGAACCATCAGCGTTTTCGGCCATCAGATGCGTTTTAACCTGGAAGAAGGCTTCCCCCTCCTGACCACCAAAAAGCTACATCTCAAGTCTATCATCCACGAACTACTTTGGTTCTTGAAAGGAGATACCAATGTAAATACCTGCAAGAAAACGGTGTACGCATCTGGAATGAATGGGCCGACGAAAATGGTGATTTAGGTCATATCTACGGCTATCAATGGCGTTCATGGCCCGACTACAACGGAGGACACATCGACCAGATTAGCGAAGTGATTGACCAAATCAAGAATAACCCCAACTCACGTCGTATCATTGTCAACGCTTGGAACGTGGCCGATTTGGGCAACATGAACCTGCCTCCTTGCCACATGTTCTTCCAATTCTACGTGGCCGACGGGAAGTTGAGTCTACAAATGTATCAACGTAGTGCTGATACTTTCTTAGGCGTTCCTTTCAACATTGCATCGTACGCATTGTTACTGATGATGATGGCACAAGTTACCGGTTTAAAACCAGGCGAGTTCATCCATACCACAGGCGACACTCACTTATACTTAAACCACTTGGAACAAGTGAAGCTTCAATTGAGCCGTGAACCTCGTCCATTACCGAAAATGAAAATTAATCCGGATGTCAAGAGCCTATTCGATTTCAAGTACGAAGACTTTGAATTGGTTGATTACGATCCACATCCACACATCAAAGGAGTAGTAGCTGTATGAGCCGTATATCCATCATCGTAGCCATTGCACAGAACAATGCAATAGGGTTAGAAAACAAACTTTTGTATTGGCTTCCTAACGACTTGAAACGCTTTAAGTCATTGACTACCGGACATACCATCATCATGGGTAGAAAAACATTTGAGTCACTCCCCAAAGGTGCTCTACCCAACCGCAGAAACATCGTGTTAACTCGTCAGGAAATAACTTTTCCCGGTGCAGAACGATATGCATCGTTGGAAGAAGCCTTGAAACAATGTAAAGAAGAGGAGGAAGTTTTTATAATCGGTGGAGCCAGTGTATATCGAGAATCGATACAACTTGCCGACAAGCTGTATATCACTTACATCGAAGATACTCCGGCACAAGCAGATGCATTTTTCCCAAAGATTTCGCTTGACATCTGGAAAGAAACAGGTAGAGAAGCTCATTCGACAGACGAAAAGCATCTCTACCCTTATCAGTTTGTGGATTACGAACGAATCCAATAATTATTCCTCATCAACGTCGGATGCTACATCCTGGATGGGCATCTGACGACGGATGGCTTCATGGAAAGAAATAATTGTTTCAGAACGAGACAATCCCAATGGTTGCAACTTATCATGGATAATACTCAACAAGTGGTGATTGTTCTTGGCATATACCTTAATGAACATGTCATATTTCCCGGTAGTATAATGACACTCCACCACTTCAGGAATAGCCTTCAAACCTTCGAAAACAGCATCAAAGTTTTCAGGATTCTTCAAGAATAGGCCCATATAGGCACATGTTTCATAACCAATTTTTTCTGAATCAATCACAAATTCAGAACCTTTCAAGACTCCTAGGTTAGTCAACTTCTGAATACGCTGATGAATGGCTGCCCCTGACACGTTACATGCACGTGCTACTTCCAAAAAAGGGATGCGGGCATTAGTAGCCACCAACTTCAGTATTGATTCATCCAATTTATCTAATTGATGATGTCCCATTTCTATTTTTATTTAATGTTTATGCAAAGATATGGTTTTTCCCGATAGAAAAAATTATCTTTGTTTAAAAATTCAATTTTTATGAAATATTTAGCAATCTTTGGTTTATGTGCAGCCTTATCAACGCCGATAAATGCACAACGTTTCGACGATTATTTTGAGAACAAAACACTCCGTACCGATTATATCTTTACAGGAGACTCCGAAAAACAAGAAGTATATTTGGACGAGTTATGCAGTTTGCCTCACTGGGCCGGAAGAAGACATCACCTGAGCGAACTTCCACTGGCTGGTAATGGCGAGATAACCATGACCGACAAGGCTACCGGACAGGTTATTTATCGTACATCTTTCTCTAGCCTATTTCAAGAATGGGTTAGCGAAGAAGAAGCAACTAGAATAAAAAAAGGATTTGAAAATTCTTTCCTATTACCATTCCCCAAGAAGCCGACTCTTGTAACTATTACATTAAAAAATGTACATCACAAGTCGGTGGCAACCCTGACACATGAAGTAAGACCGGATGATATCCTGATTCATCAACGAGGTATCGAACGCATTACCCCTCATCAATATGTACATCAAAGTGGAAGTATGGAAGATTGTATTGACGTAGCCATCCTGGCTGAAGGTTATACCCAAGAAGAAATGGACCTCTTTTACAAAGATGCACAAGCTACCTGTGAAGCATTGTTTAACCACGAACCATTCAAGACTCAGAAAAACAAATTCAACATAGTAGCTGTTGCAAGCCCTTCTGAAGATAGTGGGGTAAGCATTCCAAGAAAGAACGAATGGAAATCCACGGCAGTCAGCTCGCACTTTGATACTTTTTATTCGGACAGATACCTGACTACATCCCGCGTGAAAAGCATTCACAACTGGCTTGCAGGTATTCCATACGAACATATCATTATTTTGGCTAATACAGACACCTATGGTGGAGGAGGAATCTACAATTCATATACATTAACCACTGCTCACCATCCGATGTTCAAGCCGGTCGTTGTACATGAATTCGGGCATAGTTTTGGTGGATTAGCTGACGAATATGCTTATTCGGATGCTCCTAGTCCTCAATATCCTTATACCATCGAACCTTGGGAGCAAAACATCAGTACCTTAGTAAACTTCGAAAGCAAATGGAAAGACATGGTTCCAGCAGGTACTCCTATCCCTACTCCTTTTAAGACGGATGAGAATGAAATTTATACGGCTGTAGGTGTTTACGAAGGTGCAGGATACACTCTAAAAGGTATCTATCGTCCGACGACTGAATGCCGAATGAAAATTAACGAAGCACCGGTATTTTGTCCGGTTTGCCAACGTGCTTTAAATCGATTGATAAACTTCTATACAGAGGAATAATCCATGCTTGAGATAAAAAGAATCAGCACCAAGCATGAACATTATTCCTACTTGGAAAACCTCATGCAAACGGCGTTCCCCTTAGAGGAACGCCGTGATAATTCCCTACAACGTGAATTTACGGACAATCATCCTTTATTTATCTGTAACCTTATTTCAAATCAAGAAAACCCTGTTGGTCTAATTACTTACTGGGATTTGGATACATTCTATTACATCGAACACTTTGCTATCGACAGTCAAATACGAAATATGGGTTACGGTAAAAGAACCTTAAGTTTATTGAAAGGTTTCCTACATAAACCTATCGTCCTGGAAGTAGAAGTTCCCAATGATGAACTTACCCGAAAGCGTATTAGTTTCTATCAAAGTCAAGGTTTTCATTTGCACGAATCATTCCCTTACCTACAACCACCTTATAGAGAAGAAGACAATTGGTTGCCTTTAAAGCTAATGTCTTACGGGAAAGAATATACAACTGAAGAACTAGAAAAGTGTAAAGACAAAATTCACCAAAACGTGTATGGGGTATAAAAAAGAAGCTCTCGATATCGAGAGCTTCTTTTTTATATATAACTTTCTATTAATTGCGTTGAGCTGCAGAATAGTTAATGTTCAAAGCGTAAGCCTGACGAAGAGCCTGCTTCACGTCTGTTACGATACCCATCTTAGTGTCCTTGTCCACCTTCAAAGATACCTGCATAAACGGTTGGTCTTCTTCCTTCATGTTCTCACGTTCTTGATAGATGTAGTCTTGAACTTCTGATACGTCAGCGAAACGGTCGTTCAACTGAATACGAGTTTCTTGACCCATCTTAGCTTGGAGTTCCTGTGTCGGCTTACCCATGTAGATGAAAGTTACCAACGACTTCTTCTCCAACTTTTCCAATTCGGTTGCTTGAGGTGCTCTAAACTGAACCTTCATAGTCACTTCACGCATAGTTGTTACAATCATAAAGAAGAACAACATGGTAAAGATCAAGTCAGGCAAAGATGAGGTATTCAACTCAGGCATACCTTTTTTACCGCCTTTATTAAATTTTCCCATAATTATTTACCGTACTTTTTAGGTTCTGCTTCAGAAATCTTCTGCGGATGGAAGTCACGAACTGCTTTTTGTTCGTCTTCGCTACATTCTGCATATGGTTTACCAAAGCTAGCCTGAGCTTTTTCGTTTCTTAATTCATTATAAGCAGCAACCAATTCATTCTGAACGTCGATGTATGCTTGGTAACTAGTACCAACGTCGTTTGTTACAGAAATCACATGGTTCTTAGTGACCATACAGTCACCACCCAACAAAGGAATGTTCACAGTATGCTTTTCCGGCAAATTCACATCATCATTCGGATTAGCAATGAATTCCTTAGCTTTTGCTCTCAGTTGCGATATATCCATGTATTCAGATCCAACCATCAATTGGTTATCTTTATTGATACGAACCTGAAGAACATTTCTTTCCTTTACAATAATATTGTCTTGTTGTTTCACATTTGGATCTGGCGGTGGTGGAAGGCGACGAGCCAAACCACGGTCAGTATTCATTGATGTGGTAGTAAGGAAGAAGATAAGCAACATGAAGGCAATATCCGCCGTAGAAGTAGCATTAATTCCCGGCATTGATCTTTTCTTTCTTGCCATTTTACTTAACTCTTTAAAAAACCAACAATATTATTATCTCTTAAAGATACCGCTCAAATTTACCAAAGTAGCAACACCAGCAACTGCAACCAAGAAATAAATTGCATAAAGTGTCATGTCTGCCAACTTCAACCATGCTGCATCTGTGAATTCTTTACCATCACCCATTACAACAGGTGCATCAGAACCCATAGTATAAGCTACTGCTAATACAGCTACAAACAATGCAACCCACAACAAAGATTTCATTGCAGCCTTTGGAGTATCTTTCAATGTTGTTGCAAACTGTGCAAGCGAGCCAACAACTGTCACAATAATACATACACCCAACATTGCGTACATCAAGAACAACAATGTTTCTGTATGTTGAGGTGCGTTATAATCACCTACAGGATTTTCGTATCCTACACAGAAGAACAATCCCAAAACCACCAAAATAAGTGCGATGAGAACGTAAAATATGTAGTAAGATACTTTGTATGTTAATTTA
>JAFQNW010000173.1 GCA_017420875.1 Bacteroidaceae bacterium | reverse complement strand
ACCTCGTGAAGGGCGGTTTGAAGGCCGGTATGTTGGTGAAGGAAGCTGCCAAGTTGATTCAAGGTGGTGGCGGTGGTGCACCTCACTTTGCAACTGCCGGCGGTAAGAATCCGGAAGGCTTGCTTTCTGCCGTTGACAAGGTGATTGAATTGGCGGGATTGTAATAAGATACAAGCCGACGTTTAAAATACGCGAAGGCAAAAAAATAAAACGTGCTGATGTTTTCCATGAAACGTCAGCACGTTTTTTATCATTTCACTCCATCTGCTCCTTCGGCCAATTCACCAAATAAAGCGTTTCCGTGGCACGGGTAAAGGCGGTGTAAAGCCAACGGAAGTAGTCGGGTGAAAGCATATCCTCCGTCATGTAGCCTTGGTCGAGGAAAACACGTTGCCATTGGCCGCCCTGTGCCTTGTGACATGTCACGGCGTATGCGTACTTTACCTGCAAGGCATTGTAATATGGGTCGGACTTCATCTTCTTCATCCGTTCACGCTTCACGGTGATGTCGGCATAATCTTCCAAAACAGAATAGAATAGCTTGTCGTTCATCTCCTTCGGCAAGGCGGGACTATCGGTATGAAGAGTGTCGAGCAACACGGTTACCTCCAATTCCATGTCATCGTAATCGGGGAAACGAAGGGTGACATCGGCAAAACGGAAACCGTACATCTCGCGTTCGCGACGAACCCGACGAACGACGGCTATGTCTCCATTGGCAATGAAATCGATTTCCTTGCATCCTTCCACCCAAAAATAATTGTTCTTGGCCACCATCAGCAAGTCGCCGCTTTCGAGTTCCTCCTCGCGATAAAGGATGGTGTTGCGTATTCCTTTATTATATATATTGGCACGTTTGTTGGAACGGCACACCACAATGGTTTCGTCCATTCCCACCCTATCGTAACATTCGCCGATGGCATCTATCAATTCATTGCCGGGCACTACCTTGACATCGGGAAAGCCTTCTACCCGAATGGGAGGAAGCGTGAAGAAATCTTCCTCGGCAATGTATCGGCGAAGTCCGGTGGCATTGAAAAGGATACCCGAATCGTGCAACTGGCGGACTACTTCGGTTAGCATCGCTTCATGGACCTCCAAACCATAACCCGCCAACGCATCAGCCGACAAGGCCGGACTTTCTTCCTCGCCCACCGGAGGAAGCTGGGCAGTATCGCCAATCAACATCAACCGGCACCCTTGTCCCGAATAGACGTATTGTATCAAATCGTCAAGCAAACGTCCGGTGCCGAACATGGTACCCGAAAGTCCATCGTTAGCAATCATCGAGGCTTCGTCGACTATAAATAAGGTATGCTGGTGCAAATTGTCGTTGATGGAAAAATTGTCCATCTCGTTCGAGAAAGTCCGTTGGCGATAGATTTTCTTGTGAATGGTATAAGCGGGATGACCGGCATAATGAGCAAACACTTTAGCCGCCCGCCCCGTCGGTGCCAACAAGATGCACTTTTGCTGAAGCTGGTCGAGTGTCTTGACCAAAGCTCCAATCAAAGATGTTTTTCCGGTGCCGGCATAGCCTTTTAACAAGAGCAAACCCTCCGATTTGCGAGAAAAAAGGAAGTCTGCTAAAATTTTAACCACTTTTTCCTGCTCTAAAGTTGGTTTATATGGAAAATTTGTCTTAATTTGCTGCACTAAATAATTATTAATCATAATTAACTGATAAAAAGTTCTAAGAACTCTGCGTTTTTAGATTTATTTATTTTAATTTTGCGATGCGAATATAAACTAAAAAAAACACATATTTATCATGAAAACAGTTATTAATATCGTTTTGGCCGTTTGTGCCGCTGCTTTAGTGTACGTATGCTACGGAAGTATCATGGGTCCGATTAATTTCGACAACACTAGAGACGCTAGAGAAAAAGAAGTTATTGCACGTTTGATTGACATCCGCAAGGCTCAGGTTGAATATCGTAACACTCACCAGGGTGTATATACAGCTAGCTTTGACACTTTGATTGACTTCATCAAGACTGCTAAGCTTCCGTTCGTAAAAAAAGAAGGTGCTTTGACTGACGCTCAATTGGAAGCTGGTATGACTGAAAAGAAAGCAATGGCTCTTATCAACAAAGCTAAGAAGACTGGTAACTGGAAAGAAGTAGAAAAGGAAGGTTTGATGAACTTCAAGCGTGATACTATGTGGGTATCAGTATTGGATACTATCTATCCTAAGGGCTTCAACGCAGACTCTTTGAGATATGTACCTTTCGGTAACGGTAAGCAATTTGAATTGGCTAGCCGTCAAGACACTACTAAGTCTGGTGCTCCTTTGAACTTGTTCCAAGCTCAAACTCCGTACGAAACTTACATTGGCGACTTGGACAAGCAGCAATTGATCAACTTGAAGGACGTACAAAGCAAGTTGGGTAAGTATTGTGGTTTGCGTGTAGGTGACATCGAACAACCGAACAACAACGCAGGTAACTGGGAATAAGAATGTTTAAAATCGATTTGAACAAATCGGAACAATACACATTATCCATCCGCCTAAGTGCGGATGGATTTTCTTTTTACATCCATCACCCTTCCAAGGAGGATGAGAAATGCTACGTTCCTTACAAGGTAGACGTTTCGTATTCCATGACGGCAAACATCAAAGAGATGCTTGCCTCGACCGAAATATTGAAGCACACGTTCAAGAAAGTCAATATCTTGATAGAATCCCCACGATTCACATTCGTCCCCTTCGACTTGTATGAGGACGACCATTCGGACACGTTGTTCTATCAGAACTTTTCCAAGATTGACAATGAAACCGTTCTGTGCAACATCTTGGGGAAAAGCAACACCGTTCTTCTATTCGGCATGGACAAGCATGCCCATCAGCTGCTGTGCGAATCCTTCCCTAACGCAAGGTTTTTCGCCTGCACAAGCCCCCTCATCGAATATTTCACCAACAAGAGCAAAGAAGGAAATACCCGCAAGCTTTATGCGGCTTTCAAGAAAAGCCAGTTGGAGGTCTATGCTTTTGATCGTGGAAAACTATTAATGACCAATGTGTTCAACTGCAAACATACGGCCGACCGAGTGTATTACTTATTATACGTTTGGCAACAATTGGGTTATAACCAAGCTAAAGACCAGCTATGGTTAGCAAACCTACCTACCGAAAAAGATGAACTGCTGACCGAGTTACGCAAATTCCTGCAACAAGTCATCACCTTGCAAGTGCTTAATCCTGACCTTCCTATTGACATACAAACTTTATTGATATGCGAGTAATTAGCGGTATATACAAGCGTCGCAGATTCGACGTACCCCATTCATTCAAGGCACGCCCTACAACAGACTTTGCCAAAGAGAACCTCTTCAATGTACTTTGTAACAACTACATCGACTTTGAGGATGGCATCACGGCTCTCGACCTATTTGCCGGTACCGGAAGTATCAGTATCGAACTGGTATCAAGAGGCTGCGACCGGGTTATTTCCATCGAAAAAGACCCTCAACATCTTGCCTTCATCTCTCATATCATGCGTGAAGTAAAGACGGACAAATGCTTTCCGATGCGTGCCGATGTGTTCAAATACATCGATAAATGCAGTGAGCAATTCGATTTTATCTTTGCCGATCCACCATATGCATTGAAGGACTTGGAGACGATTCCTACCAAAATTTTCGAAAACAATCTTTTGAAAGAGGACGGACTTTTGGTATTGGAACATGGCAAGGACAATCATTTTGAGGATGACCCTCATTTCATCGAACGTCGGGTATACGGAAGTGTCAACTTCTCGTTTTTCAAAGCAAAGGTGCAAACAGACAAATAACCGACTCGGATAGTTTTTGATACCAAGGGCGTTTTCTCCAATGCCTTAAGGACAACAACATTGAAGCCTTTTGATCATCCAAAAACACATTCTTCAGGGCTAAAGCAGAGCTACGGTCGTACAGAAAGGCATTGATTTCGAAGTTGTGTTCAAAGCTACGGAAATCCATGTTGGTAGAGCCAACCGTAGAAAGCATATCATCGCATACCAACAATTTGGAATGCAAAAAGCCTTTGTGGTACATATAAAGTTTAACACCCGCTTCCATCAATTCATCCAAATACGACAGCGTTCCCCAATGCGTTAATCGGGTATCGGCCTTGGCCGGAATCATTACCCGTACATCCACACCGGCTTGTGCCACCGTTTTCAAAGCTACCAGAATCGGTTCGTTCGGGAGCAAATAGGGTGTTTGAATATACAAATACCTTCGGGCAGATGTAATAGCCAACAAAAGTCCTTGCATGATATCACGACACTTACCAATAGGGTCGGAAGTAACAATCTGTATCAACGATTCGCCATAGGCATCCATTTCGGGGAAATAACGGGACGAAGTAATCAAAGAATGGTCGGCTGCATACCAATCGGTCAAAAATGCCGTCTGCAAACCATATACCGCCTTTCCTTCAATCTTTAAATGCGTATCCCGCCAAATGCCCCAAGGCACTCCTTTTACATAACGCAAGGCAATGTTCATACCACCAACAAAACCTACACGCCCGTCAATCACTGCCACCTTCCGATGGTTCCGATAATTGACTTTACTGGTAAACCTAGGAAAACGAACTTTCAGGAAAGCATGAGTCTCAATACCTGCCCCACGCATTTCTTCATAAAACAGATGCGGCACTTTCCAACACCCCACATCATCATAAAGCACACGTATCTCTACACCTTCACGGACTTTATCTATCAAAGCATCACGCACTAGTCGTCCCACGGCATCGTCTTCAAAGATATAGAACTGTAAATGGATATGATGTTTGGCTTGCGAGATAGCACGTAATAAGTCGTGCAACATGCTTGTTCCATCCGTATAGGTTCGAATCACGTTTCCCTCGAAGGGGAGGGCATCATTCACTTGTCGAAAGAAACGCATCAATTGGAATTGCTCATCCGGACAATGAAAGGATTTCTGCTGCTGATATTCAGCCATCGGTCGTTTGGTCAATCTGGCATATCCCCTTTTACTAATCAGCTTTTCCTTGCGTGTATCCTGGCCGAAAAAGAAATAGAAAATCAGGCCTACCACCGGCAAGAAGATCAAAATCAGCACCCATGCCAATGTCTTTACCGGATTACGATTATCCAGTACTATCACCAAAATTGTAGCTATCACAGTCAATAGCAAACAAAGACTGGCTGCAATTGAAAACAGATTTCCAAATTGACTCCACATAGTCAAACCTCCATTTGAATGATGTAACAAACAAACATATAAAAAAAATCCCAACCAAAAGTATTGATTGGGATTAAATTCACATATTTTTGTTTAGAAAGGACGTCTACCCGGTCCGCCTGGGCCACGCATTCCACCACGGCCACCCATTCCCGGACCGCCCATACCTGGACCGCGTCGGTTCTGCATAGCTTCACGAGCTTCCTTGCTTCCGAAGATGTTCAAACGGTAAATTAAACGAACCATACCGTAGCTGTTTACCCCGTTGTAAGTGTATACCGAACGTCCGCTTGATGTCAATGAACGAGTGATGTTGCTTTGTTCTCTCAATATATCATTCCATTCGAAACTCAAGGTCAAAGCACCTTTCAAGAAGCTTTGAGCAATCTGTGCATTCCAAATCAGTTCGTTACGGTTCATGCTGGTATCTGAATAACCGCGACGTGCCTGATTGGTCATATTAGTAGAAATGGTAGTTCCCCAAGGAGCATAGATCTGTACATTACCCCCATACGAGAAAGTGTAAGGCTCTTGATTGTTCTCAGGATTCAACTTATCCTTTTCAAATGTATAGTTAAGACTACCATTCAAGCCGATTTCCAACCAGTCGTTACGATATCTACCACCAACACGTTCGTCCAAGGACAAATTGGTTGTAGTATTCTTCTGAGCATCTTTCATTTCACCGGTTGTTACATAGCCTACATTGTTATTGTAGCTAGCATTTGTAAATGTATCAATTGTGAACTTCTTGTTCTTCAAGGCTGTGTTCATACCAAACATACCGAATACATTCCAGTTACCATTGATATTTTCCGGCATAGTTGTCCATCCCCCTGTAGCTTCGTTGTACTTACGGATATTGCTGATAGCATTCTGAGTAAACGAACCATTCAAGGCTGAAAATATGCCCCGCTGCTTATCCATGTTGAACGTATTGAAATGCATGTTCATATTATGGGTAAACGAAGGTTTCAACCCAGGGTTACCTGTACGAATATCCAACGGATTCGAATTGTCTGTAATCGGCAACAAGTTTTCCATACTTGGATCGCTGGTACGTCCACGGTAAGAGAATCTCAACTGTGTTTGTCTTTGCGGTTGGTAACGGAAATCCACTTCCGGCGAGAAGTTGAACACGTTACGTGTTGTATCAGTTTGGAAGTCGCCTTTCTTGTACGAAAGTTTAGTATTCTGTGGTCTAAGAGCCACACCTGCCGACAATCTCCATGTTTGACGATTTACACGGAAAGTAACACGGGCATCGTGATTAAATCTCTTATATTCTGCATACTTGCTTTGTTCCGGGTCTAACCATTCAGACTGATGCTGCGAGAATTGTCCTGGCAATCCATCGGACAACACCCAACCAAAAGGCATGTTATAAGTAGAGTTATCGCTTTCGCTATAACCATATTGGAAACGATAGCTGAATTGCAAATACACTCTATCGGCAAGCGGTTCACTATAACTTACTTCAGTACCTAAATTATAATTGTTGGTCGGAGTCGTGATATAACGACGGATAGTATCTTCATTGAAAGTAGGAATACCGTCGCCACCTATATAATAGCGAGTCTGGGTATTCGAGAAACGGTCGTTTTCACCATCACTATAGCTACCAATCAAACGCAAAGTTACGTTACGTCCTTTATCATTCAGTTTACGAGTCAACTGCATATTTCCATTGGCCGACAAAGACTTGCTTTCAGACATAGAGCCATTATCCGAAGCATTGACACGAATCTTGTCCAATTCTTCATTCGCTTCCGAATCAAAATCCAAGAACTTGTTCGGGTCAATCACCACTGCATACGGGTCTGAATTGAAAGTAGCAGTCAACGATTCAGAGGCACTTTCGGTTTTTCCCCAGGACAAACCGCCACGCATAAAGAAAGTAGTCAGGCTATCCGGTCTCCATTCCATACGTAGATGTGCATTGAGGTTATCGTTCTTAGTACGGCTGGCACTTCTGGAATTCGCAAACGAGCTGTTACCGGTAGGAAGGAAGTTTTCCACTTGACCAATGCTACGTACATCGTTGTCACGATAGTTATAACGCACACTTGCACCAAATTCAAACTTTTCGGTTTCCATGGCATAGTTACCACCCACTTCCTTGCTAGTGGTCAAACCATTGTTTCTTCTCCACATCGGACCACCGCCCCCACCAAAACGTCTGTCATTCACGTTATTGACTCTACCAATCAGTGAGAACTGGCTACTCTTTCCACCACCACTGGCAAAACGGTTGATATTACCACTGAGCGAATAACGGTCTTCGGTACCACCGCCGAGGTCAAAGTTACCAATCCAACCTTGATTCATCCCTTTCTTGACGGTCAAATCAAGTACGGTTTCTTCTTCACCATCATCAATACCAGTAATACGGGCATTATCCGATTGTCTATCATAAGCATTGATCTTTTCAATCATGTTAACCGGCAAGTTCTGCAAGCCTGTCTTCACATCACCGCCAAAGAATTCCTTGCCATCCACCATCAATTTCTTGACTTCCTTACCATTGATTTTCACATTACCATCGTCGTCCACTTCCGCTCCCGGCAATTTCTTTACCAATTCTTCCAACATGGCACCTTCCGAAGTACGATAAGCAGAAGCAGAATATCCCAAGGTATCGCCCGACACCGTTACTTGTGGAGCTTCGGCGGTAATCACCGCTTCCTTCAGCATCACGGCATCCGAACCTAACAATACCTTGCCGACATTCAGTGACGGTTTTGCAGATGTAAGCTGGATTTCTTTTAAATAGGAAAGATAACCTACGAAAGAGATTTTCAAGACATACTTTCCCGGACGGGCAGACAAGCTAAAATATCCGTTGGTATTGGTCACATTACCGGTTACCATCGTGCTGTCTGGCAAAGACAACAACTGAACGGTAGCTGACATGACTGCTGAATTATCTTCCTTATCGATAACCGTACCCGAAACAGTTCCTCTTGTACGGCTTTGCTGACCCCTATTTTGGGCACTTAAACAAACAGAGCTAATACCTACTAGCAAAGCTAACAAAACAAATCTTTTCATTCTATTTAATTTCTTATACTTTTCAAACGTTCTTTGTCATTGGACACTTCCAGGCCGCAAAGGTTTAAAAAAATATCTATTTATAATCCTTAAAATCGACTAATTCCTTTATTTAGCCGACAAAAGTAATCATTTTTTCAGAGATAAAAGAAAACATTATACATAAAATCCCTAAATTTGCAAATAAAAAAGAATACTCCATGAGCAAACAACCAGTTATCATATGCCCAAATCTAGCCGAAAACCTCAATAAAGCTATCGCTAAATGCCCACACGACAAAATATTCATCCTTGTCGACGAGCATACACACATACTTTGTCTTCCATTAATCCAAAAAATGGAAAGTCTAAAAGATGCTACCATTATCCAAATCGGAGCGGAAGACATCCACAAGACGCTTGAGACATTGGCACACGTTTGGAAATCGTTGGGCGATGGAGGTGCCACCCGTCATTCCCTGATGATTAATCTAGGAGGTGGTATGGTGACCGATTTAGGAGGTTTTGCTGCATCGACTTTCAAACGCGGTATCAAGTTCATTAACATCCCTACCACGTTACTTGCCATGATAGATGCTTCTGTAGGCGGAAAAACAGGGATTAACTTCAATGGTTTGAAAAACGAGATTGGAGTATTTTCGCCTTCTGAGTGTGTATTGATAGACACTCAATTCTTGAAATCCTTGGATAGCTATAACCTGTTGTCCGGCTATGCCGAGATGCTAAAGCATGGACTTATCAGTACAACCGAGCATTGGGCCGAACTTCTGAACTTCGACATGAATCAAGTGGATTACAAGCGACTTCTAGAGTTAGTCGGCGAATCCGTTCAGATAAAGGAAGATATCGTTGCACAAGATCCTTTTGAAAAAGGTATCCGAAAGGCATTGAATCTGGGTCATACTGTGGGGCATGCATTCGAGAGCCTTGCTCTAGCTACCGGAAGGCCCGTTCTTCATGGCTATGCTGTAGCATGGGGCATTGTTTGCGAGCTCTATTTTTCCCACCTCAAGGTCGGTTTCCCTAAGGACAAGCTTCGTCAAACCATCCACTTCATCAAGGAAAACTATGGAGTCTTCGCATTCGATTGCAAGCAATACGACACTTTATACGAGTTTATGACCCACGACAAAAAGAACAGTGCCGGCATCATCAACTTTACTTTATTAGGCGAAATTGGCGATATTCGCATCAATCAATCGGCCAGCAAAGAAGAAATCTTTGAGATGCTTGACTTCTATCGGGAGTCTATGGGATGCTGATAAAAAAGCCTTGTTTTGTTTGGATATTCAAAAATAAGGTGTACTTTTGCACTCGCAAAGTTCGGGATGTAGCTCAGTCCGGTTAGAGTACACGTCTGGGGGGCGCGAGGTCGCTGGTTCGAATCCAGTCATCCCGACACAAAGAAAAGCATTGATAATCTGATGATTGTCGATGCTTTTT
>JAFQNW010000172.1 GCA_017420875.1 Bacteroidaceae bacterium | reverse complement strand
ATCGAAGCTACCCACCTTAGGACCTGTTTGGCCGAAGATGGCATTTTCGGAAGCAATCGACAAGTCGCACACCACATGAAGCACGTGTCCGCCACCGATGGCATATCCGTTCACCATGGCAATCACTGGCTTCGGAAGTGAGCGAATCTGCTTCTGTACATCGAGCACATTCAAGCGAGGTACACCGTCTGTGCCCACATATCCGCCACGGCCTTTCACGTTCATGTCGCCTCCGCTACAGAAAGCCTTGTCGCCTGCACCGGTCAGTACCACTACGTTAATATCCTGGCACTCACGGCAATAGTAAAGTGCATCGCTGATTTCGGTGGTGGTAGTCGGTGTGAAGGCGTTGCGATAACGCGGACGGTTGATGGTTATCTTGGCAATGCCGTTATAGAATTCGAACAAGATGTCCTGATATTCCTTGATGGTTTTCCATTCTCTTTTTTCCATGATTTATAGTTGTTTATTGTTTCTTCAAACTCTTGTAATACTCTCTCAGCAAACGGGTATCCTCCCCCTTGTCCGTCATCACTTCAAGCAACATCGGTTGAGGATGTTCCTCTGGCGAAGCAAAGGTCTTCAAGGCTTCTTGCCATTCCTCCGCATTGCTCACCTTATTGTATAGGAATCCACGTTCTTCTGCCCATCCACGAGCCGATGTGTAATGCTCGGCCGTAATGAACTTCCGTGAGTTGCCGCCCGACTTGTCCATACCTGGCAAGGTGTGGAAGATTTCGCCTCCTTCGTTGTTCAATAACAAGATGCGGAGGTTGTTGTGGAAGTGCGTACACCACAAGGCATTCATGTCGTAGAAGAAGCTCAAGTCGCCGATTATCACGAAGTTAAGCTTATCTGAGGCCGTAGCATATCCCAATGCCGCCGACAAGGAGCCTTCGATGCCGTTCACCCCACGGTTGCAACAGACTTCCACTTCCGGCGATAACGGGAAGAGTTGGGCATATCTCACCGTCGAGCTATTGGCCAAGTGCAAGGCACAAGGTGCGGGAAGTGCTTGAATCAAGTCGCCTGTCACGCTTATTTGTGAGTAAGGAAGGGTAGGCGAAGGGATTGTCTTGCACCAGTTTTCCCACATCAGTGGGTAGTTGGTAGGTTTGTTTTCCAGAAGGAAAGCTATCTTTTCCAGGAACTCGAAGGAGTCCATCTCGATGACCGTAGTCAGGCATCCGAAAAGGTCGGCCACTTGCCCGTCGGGCGTGATGTGCCAATGTTCCTTAGGTGGATGGTTACGCAAGTATTTCTTAAGTTGCTTCGATACGATGTGTCCACCATAGGTGATGAGCAAGTCGGGAGCCATCTGCGTTTGTCTTTCTTCGTCCATGGCCGAGATAGCCACGTCGAAGTTCTTGATAGGCAAGGCAGGGGTTGTTTGATTGCTCAAATGCTCGGTCAACCATGCGAAATTCTTCGAAAGCGGCTTGATGAACTTCTTGTCGAACTGATAGATAAGGGTCATTTGTCCCACTACCACCATTCGTTTGTTCGATGCGTTCATCCTGGCAATCAGTTCCTTATAGTCGCGGTCGTACACGTTCAACCCTTGATAGCGGGTGATGACACGCACTTCCGGAAGTTCCTTGGCGGTAAAGCGATAGATGGGCTCGGAGATGGGGACGTTGATATGCACAGGGCCACGACCGTGGTGACAAGTTTCCAATATCGCCTCGTTGATGAGTCGGTTACAATGCCATTCATCCTCGTCGGTATGCACTTCGGGCAAATTTACCGACATCTTCACAAGTCCACCAAAAACGTTGGGTTGGGGCAATGTTTGTCCATCCATCTGTCCAATCCAAGCCGCAGGGCGGTCGGCCGAAATCACGATAAGCGGCACTTGTTGGTAATAAGCCTCTGCCACGGCCGGATGCAGATTGAGCAAGGCCGAACCCGAGGTACAACAAACCGCAGCCGGTCCTCCACCTTGAAGTGAAAGCCCGATGGCAAAGAAGCCAGCACTCCGTTCGTCGGTCACCGAGTAGCAAGTGAAGTCTTCGATATTGGACAAGGTATGCACGATGGCGGCGTTTCGGCTTCCGGGGCAAAGCACCATCTTCCGTACGCCATGAGCCTTTAGCAAGGCAACCAATTGCAAGATATTTCGTTTGTCTGAGTACATATTTTAGATTAGGTTTCTCATTGTTTTCATTTTCTCGCCCGTTTCTTCCCATTCACTCCGTACTTCGGATGAAGGCAGGATGCCCCCTCCGGCATAAAGTTTGGCTTCGGTCGAGCGGATTTCCATACATCGGAGATTGACATACAAATCAGTATGTCCTTCAGGATCCAACCAACCAACAAATCCGGAATAATATCGCCGGTCATATCCTTCATTGGCAAGAATAAAATCATAAGCTTCTTGCTTGGGAAGTCCACATACGGCTGGTGTAGGATGGAGCTCTTTCAATAAGTCTCCCAAAAAGCCTGTTTCTTTCAATTGGAAAAAGAAGTCAGTCTTTAAATGCACCAATTGTCCGGCTCGTGCTGTATAAGGTCCTTTCTCTTCCATTTTTCGTCCGTGTTTCTTAACAATCTTACGAATGTATTCGGCAACAAAAGCCTGTTCTTCTTTATTCTTGTCGCTCCATTCATTTGGTTCTACTCCGTTTTGAATGGGTAATGTTCCTGCTAGTGCCACGGTGTTCCAGTTTTGAGCATGTCCGCTTAATAAAATCTCTGGGGTGCTACCTAGCCAAGTCCCTGTAATCGGCGTATGACATAGATATACCATCATGCGTGGATAAGCGTTGCATGCTTTTACAAACGTAGCCAAAGGTGAAAAGTCTGGTTCTATGGGACAAAAAGCTGGTCTTGAGAGCACTAATTTTTTGAATTGCTTGTTTTTCAAAGGCTCAATAAATCGACGGAATGCCGCATAGTAGCGATCATATCTTTCATTTTCATTTAACTGAGTAATGGGGATGGATGGTAAATTCTTGCAAGTTAGAATGGCATCCGCATAAATGCATGTTGTGAGTGACTGAGAAATTTCACTCCAATCGTAAGCCGTAATGTCCGGCTTGATTAAAATAAGAGGATGCTCATCTGATTGAATGAAAGGAGCCATCACAAAACCCTTCTTTCCGTTCAGTTCACTGATATCGTTCAGTGTCTCAATATCTTCAGATGTTTGTAGCACGAAATAGCATTCGTCTGTCCATGGCAATCGATAGAGAGCAAAACAAAATCGGCTACGTGTCAAGCAATCGATTAGTTGATGGATATGTGGGCTGGGTAATCTCATTTTTTTCTGATAATGTAATTAACCACTCGGATACTGGCGACTAACTTCCCGGTAATAGTTGTAATGGTTATGTCCCAGATATGAGTTGTACTACCTTTGTGTACCAATTTTCCGGTTGCATGTACTTTATTCCCAACTTTTACGGGAGCGATGTGATTACCGCTAACTTGCATGCCAAAAGGAATTTCTTCGGGTGTGCAATGTTCCCATGAACCATGTCCGGCTAGAGATTCGGCCAAAGCTAAGGATGCTCCACCATGTAAAGTGCCATAAGGTTGGCATGTACGATGGTCAACCGGCATTTCGGCATGAGTGTGTCCTTCAGCATCGGTAGGTAAAAATACAATACCTAACTGGTTTTCCAGAGAGTTTCCCAAATAAGCTCGTTCAGACGCTGTATCTTTCATCATAATCCGTAATTGTTTTATAAAGTAGTACAAAAGTAGTTATTTTTATGGTGTAAGTGGAAGAATAAAAACTTTATTTTCATTAATTTTGTTGCCTAAACAGATAAAATACATTTTATGTGGATAACTATAGCTATTCTTATTATTTCGGCAATTTTGTTTGCGAACGGTAAAGTTCGTTCAGATATTGTGGCATTGTGTGCCTTATGTGCCCTTTTAATATTTCAAATTCTGACTCCAGCCGAAGCTCTTTCCGGATTTTCTAATTCCGTAGTAATCATGATGGTGGGTTTGTTTGTGGTGGGTGGTGCCATTTTTCAAACAGGTTTAGCTAAGATGATTAGTTCACGTATCCTAAAGTTGGCAGGAAAAAATGAACTTCGTCTCTTTTTGTTGGTCATGTTGGTAACTTCGGGTATCGGAGCGTTTGTGAGTAATACAGGAACTGTTGCGTTGATGCTGCCCATCGTGGTAAGTTTGGCAGCTAGTGCCAATATAAATGCCAGCCGTTTGTTGATGCCATTGGCTTTTGCAAGTAGTATGGGGGGGATGATGACACTTATCGGTACACCTCCTAACTTGGTTATCCAAGAAGCATTGGTATCGGGAGGTTATCCGGCTCTTTCGTTTTTCTCTTTCTTTCCTGTAGGTTTGGTTACTGTAATTGTGGGTATTATCGTACTATTACCACTTAGTAAGTGGATATTAGATAAGCGTGGTAGTAAGGATGGAAACAACAATCGTAAAGGTAAATCGTTGAATCAATTGGTGAAGGAATATGGCCTTTCTGATAACTTGTTCCGTCTGAAAGTCGTCAATACCTCATTATTGAAGGGAAAAACCATTGTAGAGTTGGATGTTCGTCGTCAATTTGGTCTCGATATCCTGGAAGTGCGTAGAAGTGAATCTTCTCAAAACCGATTCTTGAAGACGGTTACTCCGCAACAACTAGCTTCTTCAACAACTCAGTTACAAGTGGATGATGTCTTATATGTGCGTGGTGCTGCTGAGAAAGTCGAACAATTTGTTATTGTTTATCAGTTGGAAATGCAGGCCGGACATACTACTGAAGAAACGAATAAAGCGGATGAAGGACTTGATTTTTATGAGATTGGTATTGCCGAAATCGTGTTGATGACTTCTTCCAAGTTGATAAATCAGAAGGTGAAAGAATGTGGCTTCCGAGATAAATACAATGTGAATATTTTGGGTATTCGTCGGAATAATGAATATTTGTTACGCGATTTGGGTAATCAACGTGTACATAGTGGAGATGTGCTTTTGGTGCAAGGTACGTGGGCAAATATTGATCGTTTAAGCCATGAAGATACAGAATGGGTCGTATTGGGACAACCTTTGACAGAGGCTGCTAAAGTTACATTGGATTATAAGGCTCCAGTAGCGGCCGTCATTATGATTGCCATGATTGGAATGATGGTGTTCGATTTTATACCTGTAGCACCGGTAACAGCTGTTATCATAGCCGGTTTGTTAATGGTTTTGACAGGGTGTTTCCGTAATGTGGAGGCTGCTTATAAAACAATCAATTGGGAAAGTATTGTTCTTATTGCAGCTATGATGCCGATGTCGATGGCTTTGGAGAAGACAGGTGCATCCGAGTATATTTCTAATTCGTTGGTCAGTGGATTGGGGGTATATGGTCCGTTTGCTTTGATGGCAGGTATTTATTTTACTACATCCCTTATGACGATGTTTATTAGTAATACGGCTACGGCGGTTCTTTTGGCACCTATTGCGATGAATAGTGCTGTTCAGATAGGTGTTGATCCGACTCCATTCTTGTTTGCCGTAACGGTAGCGGCTAGTATGTGTTTTGCTTCACCTTTTTCTACTCCGCCTAATGCATTGGTCATGCCGGCAGGACAATATACTTTTATGGATTACATCAAAGTAGGTTTGCCGTTACAGATTATCATGGGGATTGTGATGATTTTTGTACTACCCTTGTTATTCCCATTCTAATTGATGAAAAAGAATAAATTTCGGATAGAAGTACCGGGTGGAGCAAATAGGATTCTTTTGCATACTTGTTGTGCTCCATGCTCGTCAGCCATTATTGAATGTCTGATGCAACATGGAATAACCCCCATTATCTATTATTGTAATCCAAATATTTATCCATTGGAGGAATATCTCATTCGTAAGGAGGAATGTACACGTTATGCCCAATCTTTAGGTTTGGAAATAATAGATGCCGATTATAATCATGACGAATGGTTATGTCATGTCAAGGGTATGGAGCATGAGCCTGAAAGAGGAGGACGTTGCTTGCGATGTTTCAAGATGCGTCTGCTAGAAACGGCTCGCTATGCACACGAAAGAAATATTTCTGTAATTACCACGACATTGGCTTCCAGCCGTTGGAAGAGTTTGGAGCAAATCAATGAGGCTGGTAATTATGCTGTTTCTCAATATCCGGATGTAACTTTCTGGGAGCAGAATTGGCGTAAAGGAGGATTAAGTGAACGTCGGATAGAGATTATTAAGGCTTATCAATTTTATAATCAGCAATATTGCGGATGTGAATTCAGTATCCGCAATATCGCTGATCAAAAAGAATGATAGCTTATTCACCCCCCCCAATTGTAGTTAGGTTCAGATCCCATTTCAAGGATAAGTTCTCCACCTTTCAGGAGTTCTGAAGCCGGGAATTTGAAGCTTTTCAGTTCCTTGCCATTTAGTTTTGCACTTTGAACGTATTTGTTGTTACGTGATACGTTGTGTGCCTCAATGGTAAAGGTCTTGCCTCTGCCATAACGTTCGCCTAAGTCAATGACTATCTTTTCGAACATCGGGCTGGCAATTTCATAAACAGGCTCAGAACTACAACCACCGTCTGTTTGGAAGAGTCCCAATGCAGCCATGATAAACCATGCACTCATCTGGCCTTGGTCTTCGTCACCTAAGTACGCATTGGCGACACCGCTACCATAATAACGTTCAGCAATGGAACGACTCCATTTTTGAGTTAACCATGGTTGGCCTACCCAGTTGAATAAGAAAGCAAAGTGCATGGATTGTTGGTTACCTTGAACAACCGGATAATCCCAATACTGGTCGTTTGGAGCATTGTATCGCCATAATTCACTGGCTTCGAATCCCCATTTCAAGCGTTCAATGAAACGATCTTTTCCTATTTTCTCTGCTAGTCCAGGAACGTCTTGAGGCACAAAGAATGTCAATTGCCATGAATTACCTTCTACATATTGCTTATTGGCACCCGAGTGGAATGGGTCAAATTCTTCCAACCATTTTCCCTTGCTGTCTTTCATGTGTGCATAGCCGTTTTCCGGGTTAATGACATTTTTCCACCATTCTCCACGTTGAGCAAACAGTTGTGCATCCTGTTCTTTACCCAAAGATTTTGCAAATTGAGAAACAGTCCAGTCGTCGAAGGAATATTCCAACGAGTTAGAGAATCTTCCTAAATCATGAGGTACATACTGATATTTCAAATAATGTACCAGGTCTCTGTTTCCGGCATAGCCTCCATGAACTTTCTGGCTTGGTGTGGTTTGCATCTTTTTAACGGCTTCGAAAGCATTTTCACCATCATAATCGCGGATGCCCATTTGCCAAGTACTTACAATCAATGGAATTTCGTGTTCTGCTACCATCACTGGGATATATTCCATACCGGCAGGGCCTTTAGCTAACCAACCATTGACATTGTACATGGCCAATTGTGATTTTACCCAACGGCTACTCCATTCAGGAGTTACCAAATTCCAGAATTGGTTCAGATTCCAGAAAGTATTCCAAAATGCATCACAACCAAGGGCTACATCGTTTGGATTGTCAAAACGGCGTACTTTTTCATCTGGTGATACCCATTCGCCGTTTACATCACTCCAGATGTTACGGCTACACAAAGCACGATACATATTTGTATAGAAACGAATCTTTTCAAAACGGTTGTCGCTGGTGATTTGTACTCTGTTCAGCAATTCATTCCAAACATTGAGTTGGTTGTTATACACCTTCTCAAAACTCCAACCGAAAGGGGTCGAAATTTCTTTTTCCAGATTTTCGGATGCATTGGCTATGCTGACAAGCGAAATACCGGAACGGGCTTGTACGACAGGATTGTCTTTCGTGTTAAAATTCAACCATACTCCAGCATCTTTCAGGTTGCTTGCTTTCAAATGATCTGTTTCGATTTGTTTTCCATCGGTCCATCCACCCATTGAAACAATTGGTTGGTCGAATTCGATAACAAAATGAACGGTATATTCCTGATCGGAGTCGCGTCTCCATACATATTTAGATAGTTGATGACTATATCCTTCGATGCGGGTGTCGCTTACTTTCTTAATCTCTACGCCTTCTAATACATAATCGTATTCTGTAGGGATGTGTAAGTCAACCAATACTCGTGAACCATCTTTGTCTGTTGGGAACGTGTATCGTTGGAATCCGCAATGAGTGGTAGCTGTAAGTTCGGCCAAGATATCATAATCTGTCAACTTTACTTTGTAGTAGCCTAACGGTGCTTCTTCCGTTTGTTTGTCGATACGCGAGCGATAACCAGAATCGGGGTCATTTTCATTACCGACCTCTGTTTGCAATTTTCCGTTGGTAGGCATCATACCTAATCCTCCCATGGTCCATTCATGGATATGGCTGAAGCAACCAACATTTTCGAGTGTGGGTTGGTAGCCTGCTTGCCAACCTTTGTTCTGGTTGTCAGGACTAAGTTTTACTTTACTGAATGGCATCCATGGCCCAGGAGCAATCATCCAACGTGAATGGGCTGTCCCCATACGGGTATCTACATAATGAGCAGCTGTCTGGAGTGGTTTTGGAGTTCGCTCTACCTTACCTTTTTGTAATGTCTTACCATCTACCTTGATGGTGTATGAGCTGCTTTGCTGGGTTGTTACGGCCGGCATTGGTACTTCCAGACAATAACGGGCTGTGTCCAAAGTAGTTGTGTAGATATCTTCGCCATCCAGTACGACTGAAAGTTGAGGCTGGCCCTGCAAATGTTCTACATCCACCAACAATGGTTGTACTTGCTTTCCGTCTTGCTGGATTTCATAACTAGCGGCGGTTACGGAACGTATGTAAGCCTTTTCAGGAACAATCAACTTGGTTTTGGATGATGTCTTCAGGCCGATATGGTCAAAAATCACCCATGAGCCTTGCAAAACGGATAGTGTGATTTGGTTTCCTCCTTCTTGAAGTATACCTTTTTCGATAGGTATAATAAGTTGTTGAGGATGAGCTTTTGAGATGTCCCCATTAATGGATGCATCACTTCCACCTGCCTCTAACTGGAATGTACGGGCTTGCTTGTCGTTGATATTTACCTTGAATAATGGAGGATGCACAGGGGAATTATCCAACAGGTTTATTTCCAAGGTATCGCCGCCTTCGGCAACATTCTGAAGGGTAAAAAGCAGGTTGATATCATGGGTACGCCAACCTGCTGTGCCCGATGTTCCGGCCCATACATCATTTGGCCCAGGCAATACATAGGGAAAGTCTTCTTTGGCATTGTCTTTGCCTATCAAGAAAAATCGATCTTCGTATCCGAAGTCGTGTGCCAGAAATTCTTTGTACTTATCAGGCCCAAGCTGAAGTTCGACAGCTGATGTATCGGGAACCCCAATCGACCAAATCTCTTTTTGTTTGGTTGAGGTACACGATGTGCTTAGTAAGCTACAAAGAATACAGATACCTAATATTTGCTTAATCATAATGTGATATTGTTAAAGTTTCAATTTTTAAATCTAACATATGCTTTGATGGTGGCACATTCCTTGCCTTCTGCCAAACCATATGGACGGATGGTATATTCGCCTACCGATGCCGGAATGATAAATGTTTCGGCATAATGAACTACAAATGGGTCGAACAATCCGGTAGGGCTTTCTACGATGGCTTCTTCACCTTCAATCAAATTCAATACGTTGACTCCTGTACCTGCGGGGTGGGTAACGGTAGAAGTAAACCAATGACGACGGGTTTCGATGAACTCATTCTCGTGAAGACCGGTTCTTTCTTCTCTCCAACCTTCGCCTTCGGCTATGGGTTGTACGGCATTGATGAAGTCTTTGCGAATCAAATCTGTTTGTCTTTCCCATTGAATGACTTTCGAACCGTGCTTGATGTTGATAGGGCGGGGCAGACCATCCAAACCTAAACGTCCCCAGTCGTACAACTTGAATGTGAATATGCTGGGGGTTGCACTGATTTCGAGTACCATGGCTCCCGAGCCGGAGCAATGGATGGTTCCGTTAGGTATCAAGTAATGGTCGTGCTTCTTGGCCGGCCATTTGTTGACGAACTTTTCAACATCGAATGGTTGTCCGGTGTTTTGGGCTTCATTCAGTTCGTTTATCATCTCTTCAGGGCAGACATCGGTCTTCAATCCCAAATAGACGGTAGCTTCGTCCGTTGCATCCAACAGGTAATAGCTTTCGTCTTGGGTGTAATAGATGCCGAATGTATCGCGGATATATTGAGTTGTTGGGTGAACTTGAAGGCTCAGATTTCCGCCTTCCATGGTATCGAGAAAGTCAAAACGAATGGGGAAATCTTCGCCAAAGCGTGATTCTACCGGTGCTCCGAGCAGAGCTTTGGTTTCGTGGAATACCACGTTGTTGGAAGGAATTTCGAACAATTCTCCCTCAACTTTCAGATAAAGGCTGTTTTCTTCGGGTACACAATCGAAGCACCAGCCATAATTGCTTTTCGAACGGTCCAAATCACAAACTTCTTTCATCCATTGACCTCCCCATGGAGCAGGGTCAAAGAAAGGAACAACTCGGAAAGGACGATGGGCAGTCTTGGTCAATCCTTGGCGAAGAAGTTCACCGGTTATCATCTTGGGAGTTTCTGGTACATGAGTGTCCATCCAATAATCGGCTATTGGCAAAAGGCGTTTCTTGAGTTCATCGCACACAATCCAGTCAACAAAATATCCTCTTTTATAGTGTCGGCTGGCATCTTCTTCGCGATTGGATACCCCCAATCCGTCAATTTCTTTTCTGCGTGAGCGTTGTTGGATTTCCCAACGGGCCATATCGATGTACACTACGACATCGGCTTGTCCGGCTACATCAAATGCTCCATGTCCGTAAACCAGTGTAAGACCGGTTTGTACCTTCATTTCGTTTCGGGCTACCTTTACCTTGTCCTCATCCAAGAAGTCCTGGTAGGTGAAAGAGGCTCGGCGTCCAAACAGACGGTCGTCGGTCACCCAACGTTGGGTGAGTGTTCTTATCTTTTCTTCTGCATGATAAAGATTGTCGGCCTTTATCACCAAGTCAGCTTCCAATGCCGGCAGATGCTTTTCTAATTCTTCGATGTATACACCTTGGTAGCATTCGATAACGCAGATTCCTTTTCCAGCTAATTTTTCCTTAAGTGTCTGAAAGATAGAATCCCAACCTTTAATGAGATTTCCCTCTAATGGGGTAGACGGGAATTTGTCGTAGTTACTTTTTCGCATGAATCAATTATTTTTTTGCAAAAATAGAGGATATAATTTGATTCTTTATCAGACAATATTCTAATTTACTTGGACTATATTCTGATTTGGGCATAAAAAAGGAGCTTATCCGTTTGGATAAGCTCTCCGAGTAGTCCGTGGGGGAATCGAACCCCCCTTGCAAGAATGAAAATCTTGAGTACTAACCGATATACGAACGGACCGTCCTCAAAGCAACTTAAGGTTTCCCTTTCGATTGCGGATGCAAATTTAGAATAATTCTTTGAATCTTGCAAATTTTTAGTCTGATTTTTTAGAAAAGACAACATTCTCGATATTTAGAAACGTGAAGGCGTTTTTAAAAAACGTCTTCACGTTTGAGTTAAAACGCCAAGGCGTTTTAGTTGAAACCCCTTGATGTTTTTTATATTTCTTCTGGAGCCTTTTCGTCCAGGTGGTTTTCCCAAAGGTATTTCTTTGTCTCTTTTACGGCAATACCCGAAAGAAGTAACAGAGAAATAAGATTAGGGATAGCCATTAATGCATTCATGCTATCGGCAATGTTCCATACCAAGGTAAGGTTCATGACCGATCCTAAATAAATGGCGATAATCCATACGATACGATAGATTTTGATCCATTTTTTTCCGCCTAAGTATTCCACGGCCTTTTCGGCATAATATGACCAACCAAGAATGGTAGAAAAAGCAAAAGTAAAGATACCAACCGTCAGGATAGGAGTACCTACAATTGGAATTTTGCTGAATGCTGCTTGAGTCAGTGCTCCACCTTGTGTATAATCAATGTCCGGATAGGCGATGATGCTGCTTACCAGTACCAAACCTGTCAAAGCACATATTACCACCGTATCCCAGAAAGTTCCGGTTGATGAGACCAAGGCCTGTCGCACCGGGTTGCGGGTTTGTGCAGCAGCTGCTACAATAGGTGCCGAACCCAATCCGGATTCGTTTGAGAATAATCCTCGGGCTATCCCGAATCGGGCAGCCATCATTACGGTAGTACCCGCAAAACCGCCTCCAGCAGCTTTTGCACTGAATGCTCTATTTACAATCAGTTGGAAAGTCTCACCCAAATAGGCCCCGTTTATCCAAAGAATATAAAGGCATCCCAACACGTAGAAGATGGCCATAAAAGGTACAAGGGCACCACAAACTTTGGCAATGCCTTTTACACCAAACAGAATGACCAAAGCAGTAGAGATGGCTAATACTATTCCGGTAATGTGTGTGGAAATTCCAAGACTTTCGTTTATCAATAACGAAATGGAATTGGCTTGTACCGTGTTGCCGATACCGAATGCAGCTAGGGCAGTAAAGATGCAGAAAAGTATGCCTAACCATTTCATCTTCAAACCTTTTTCGAGTGCATACATCGGTCCGCCAAGCATCTCGCCATTTTCCGTCTTTACGCGATATTTAATGGCCAACAAGCCTTCGGCGTATTTGGTAGCAATCCCCAGTACGCCAGTTATCCAACACCACAATACAGCTCCTGGTCCTCCAAGAGCTACGGCGGTAGCTACACCGATAATATTACCGGTACCGATGGTTGCGGCCAATGAGGTTGCTAAAGCTCCAAACTGGCTTACATCGCCGGTAGAGTACTCGTCCTTTTGGACGGATAATCGGATAGCTGTGAATATTTTACGTTGTGGAAAACGGAGCCGGATAGTCAGAAACAGGTGTGTACCCAATAAGAGGATAATCATAGGCCATCCCCAAAGAAAAGCACTGACCGATTCCGTGATTTGTTGTAGTTGTTCCATGATTAAATTGTATATTAATGTGATAAATAAATACGGATTACACGAAGAAGTGTAGGACTATATAGGGGTAGTACCCACGATATTCGTGTAATCCGTGAATGGAATTTGTTCAGAAAAAGAATCAGATGGAATTCTCTAATTGTTCCAAATTCTTTTCAATTTCTTCGTCTTTCAGTTCATAATTCACCAAGTTACCGGCAAAATATTGGTCATACGATGCCATATCAATCAAACCATGACCTGAAAGGTTGAACAGGATAACCTTTTCTTCGCCAGTTTCAATGCATTTCTTGGCTTCACGGACAGCTGCAGCAATGGCATGGCACGATTCCGGTGCCGGAATAATACCTTCGGTTTGTGCAAAGAGGCAACCGGTTTCGAATGTTTCCAATTGAGGGATATCCATGGCTTCCATCAATCCGTCCTTCAACAATTGCGATACAATGACGCCTGCACCATGGAAACGCAAACCACCAGCGTGGATATTGGCCGGTGCAAACTTATGGCCTAACGTATACATAGGCAACAATGGAGTATAACCCGCTTCGTCGGCAAAATCATAATGGAATTTACCACGAGTCAGCTTCGGACAAGAAGATGGTTCAGCGGCGATGAAACGTGTCTGACGTCCTTCTTTGATGGTGTGACGCATGAATGGGAAACAGATACCTCCGAAATTTGATCCACCTCCAAAGCAACCAATCACAATATCCGGATACTCACCAGCCATTTCCATTTGCTTTTCAGCTTCAAGGCCGATGATGGTTTGATGCAAAGTTACATGGCTCAACACCGAACCAAGAGTGTATTTACAATTAGGGGTAGTTCTAGCCAATTCGATAGCTTCGGAGATAGCTGTACCCAATGAACCTTGGTGATTAGGTTGTTTGGTCAGGATATCCTTGCCGGCACGGGTAGACATGGATGGAGAAGGAGTTACCTGAGCTCCGAAGGTTTGCATGATGCTACGACGATAAGGCTTCTGGTTATAACTGATTTTCACTTGATAAACAGCTGCTTCCAATCCGAATACCTTGGCTGCATACGATAAGGCAGCACCCCATTGACCGGCACCCGTTTCAGTCGTAATGTTACTTACACCTTCTTCCTTGCAATAATAAGCTTGTGCAATGGCAGAGTTCAGCTTGTGCGAACCGATAGGACTTACACTTTCATTCTTGAAATAGATGTGAGCCGGAGTTCCCAAAGCCTTTTCCAGACCATAGGCACGAACCAATGGAGTAGAACGCCAATACTTATAATATTCGCGGACTGTTTCTGGAATTTCAATCCATGCGTTTTCCATATCCAACTCTTGATGACACAATTCCTTCGCGAAGATGGGATAGAGGTCTTCAGGTTTCAATGGTTCTTTGGTGGCAGGATTGAGTGGCGGCATGGGCTTATTCTTCATATCCGCCTGTATGTTATACCAGAATCTAGGAATTTCTTCTTCTGGCAGGATAAATCTTTTTTGTTTTGTACTCATAAACTTTCATTTTATTTGTTGGTCGGCAAAAGTAAGTAAAAAATGTTAAGGTTGCTAATAGTTGTTCTATTTTTTGTTTTTTTAATCATGAATAGAGGTTAAAATAAAATTTGAATTGTTATTAAAAGGTAAAGAAAGATGATAAAATAAAGATTGTCATTATTTTTGTCTTGAACAAGGACTTGAAATTCATGAAATGGTTAAGTAAGTTATATCTGTTCCGGAATAAATTGATTATGCCATATGTCCGTATGTTATTGTTATGGGCTGATGGCGTGCTTTGTTTCATGTCTTTAATCTTTCTGTTGGCTAGTATTTGCAAATATGGTTTTTCGCTGACTGTCGATGAGTTGTCTGTTATAGAGGGGCTTATCAATCTGACTTGGATTGTTTACTTGGTTGTCAATACGTTACATTTGGTATTCAATTTTCAAGAGGTTCGACAGAATTATCGGAAGATGGCTTGGATTTTGAATTTTCTGCTTTACTTGACTTTACTCCCATTTGCATCCTGGAATTTTTTACCGGAGTATTTGACTGTTTTTTTACGGAACTCTGCATTTACAGATGTCTTGTTGCTGTTGTTGTCACTCTTGAACCTTTCCAATGCATTAATTCGTCTGTTTGGTAAGCGGACAAATCCTTCTTTGATTTTTGCTTCCAGTTTTTTAATTCTTATCGTGGTGGGAACAGGCCTTTTGTTGCTTCCGAAGTCCACTTATGATGGTATATCCTTTATTGATGCCTTGTTTACCTCTACCAGTGCTGTATGTGTTACTGGATTGTCAACCGTTGATGTTTCTACCGTCTTTACGCCTACGGGACAACTGTTTATACTTATACTGATTCAGATAGGCGGACTGGGGGTTATGACCATTACCAGTTTTTTTGCATTGTTTTTTATGGGGAATACATCGATATACAATCAGTTGGCCGTAAAAGATATGGTCAGTTCCCAATCGTTGAGTTCATTATTGTCCACCTTATTATATATATTAGGATTTACGTTGGTTATCGAAGCATTAGGAGCCTTGTGGTTATATGCTGAGATTCATGGTACGATGGGAATGACATGGGGTGAAGAATTGTTTTTCGTAGCTTTTCATGCCGTATCAGCATTTTGTAATGCCGGATTTTCTACGCTCTCTGGTAATTTGGGAAACGAACAGATTCTGCATCATACCGGTTTTTATCTAGGTATTTCTTTTTTGATTATCTTGGGTGGAATTGGATATCCGATTCTGGTTAATTTTTATCAAACATTATCTTATGAAGTGAAACGTGTTTTTTATCGGTTGATGAATGAAAGAACATTACCCCATAGAGTTCATTTGTATAACTTGAATACTCGCATTGTGGTTCGTATGACGGCAATATTGCTAATTTCCGGTACGTTTGTCATTCTGATTGCTGAGTGGAACCGGGCTTTTGCAGGCATGTCGGTTGTTGATAAGTTTGTTCAGGCATTTTTCAATGCGGTTTCACCTCGTACTGCGGGTTTCAATAGTGTGAGTTTGACCACTATGGGATTTCATTCGCTTTTGTTCTATATGTTGTTGATGATGATTGGGGGAGGTGCCCAATCGACTGCTGGTGGTATGAAAGTCAATGCTTTTGCTGTGATTCTTCTGAACTTACGGGCCGTGTTGAAGAATGCGGAAAGGATTTCTATTTTTAATCGGGAATTGTCGTATGATTCTATCCGTCGTTCCAATGCGACGCTGATATTTTATTTGTTGGTTGTTTTTGTCAGTTTCTTTTTTATAACGCTATTGGAGCCTGACTTGCCGGCCTTTTCATTGCTGTTTGAGTGTGTGTCGGCTTTAAGTACGGTAGGTTCTTCCCTCGATTTGACTCCTTTGTTGGGCAATGGCAGTAAATTATTGTTGGTTCTTCTAATGTTTGTTGGTAGAGTAGGGCTATTGACTTTGGTGGCAAGTTTGGTGGGAGAATCCAGGAAGCAGAGGTTCCGTTATCCGAGTGATCATGTTATCATAAATTAAATAAGCAGGTATGAAATATATCATTATAGGTTTAGGAAATTATGGAGGTGTGTTGGCCGAGGAATTATCCGTGTTGGGCAATGAGGTGATAGGTGTCGACCGTA
The DNA here is from genome assembly GCA_017420875.1 of Bacteroidaceae bacterium. GTDB lineage: Bacteria > Bacteroidota > Bacteroidia > Bacteroidales > Bacteroidaceae > Phocaeicola. The sequence continues at coordinate 17,009 of JAFQNW010000172.1, read as the reverse complement.
ATCCGCATCATGTAGAGTTGTTGAAAGACAAGATTGCGACATCTTTTATTATGGATGTAACCGATGAGGAAGCCTTGTCAGCCCTTCCTTTTAAAGAGGTCGATGTGGTTATAGTGGCTATTGGCGAAAACTTTGGTGCATCCGTTCGGGTGGTAGCTATGCTGAAAAAGTTGGGTGCCAAGCGTATCATGGCTCGTGCTGTGGACGAAGTCCATAAAATGATATTGGAAGCATTCGATTTGGATAGGATTCTGACACCGGAAAAGGAAGCAGCTCGGTCACTGGTTCGGTTACTCGATTTGCAGATAAATGTAGAGTCTTTCCGTATAGCGGATGGTTATTATGTAGCCAAGTTTCAATTGCCTTCTTCTTTTGCAGGTATGAAACTGAAGGATTTGACATTGGAAAAAGATTTTGATTTGAAAATTATATCGTTGGTCAGAGGAAAAAAGACAATAAATGCCATTGGTGTTTCGATTATGGAACATCGGGTAGCCAATGAGTTTACGGAGAATCTGATACTCGATGTACATGATGAGTTGGTTTGCTATGGCACTTACAAAAGTTTTATGGAATTGTGGAAAGCACTCTAATATTTTTTTTTAAAATCCATTAAACCTTTTTGCGTTTATTCTATCATATAGATATAATTTAGTTTAGTTTTTAGTTTTCTCTGGGAGCCGGCCAATGTGATATTGGCCGGTTTCTGTTTTTTATAAAAGGTTTATTTGCATGTCTGTAGCATATTTTGTTACTTTGCTATACTTTTAAAAAACGAAATTATGAAATCTATTTATTTCTTCGTGGCTTTTGCCTTGTGTATGATGACAGGTTGCAAGAGTGACGAAAAGAATGCAGAAGAAGAAAAGAAACGTATTTTCCAGATAGAGAAAATCGATGAAAATACCGGTTTACAGCAAATGCAGGTTTCTCAAATTCAGCAAGAGATAACATGTAACGGAAAAAAATATCAATTTTCTGTCCTCAGAGAACCGGCTAAAGATTTGCCACAAGTAAAGAGTGATATGGGATTATTCCTGGATAATCGGATTACCGTAAAGATTCTTCGCGAAAATGGCTCTAAACTGTTTGAGAAAGTCTTTACCAAGAAAGATTTTGCGGAATATCTTACCGAAGAATATCTTTCTCATTCTGTTCTGGAAGGGTTAGTCTTTGATGATGTGAACACGAGCGAAAAGAATGTATTGACATTGGTTGCCAGTGTCAGTTATCCCATGACAGATCTTTATACTCCTTTTTCAATCGTTGTATCTGAAACAGGAAAAATGACATTATCTCTATACGAAGATAAGATAGAATACACACCGTTGGAAGAAAATATAGAAAATGCAACCGGTATGAATTAAAAGAAAAGCGGATACATCTCAGTGTATCCGCTTTTCTTTGTTTATTCCATTTGTTGATAGTCCTTAGCCAAACCTCCTTCACTGGTTTCTTTATAGAGGGATGGAAGGTCGTGACCGGTTTGTTTCATTACCTCTACTACTTTATCAAATGATACACGGTGAGTACCATCGGTAAAGGCCGAATAAATGTTGGAATCCAAAGCACGGGCTGCAGCATAGGCATTTCGTTCGATACACGGAATTTGAACCAATCCGCAAACCGGGTCACAAGTCATACCTAAGTGATGTTCCAATCCCATTTCGGCTGCATATTCTATTTGTGCAGGACTACCGCCAAACAACTGGCTGGCTGCTGCCGATGCCATCGAACAGGCTACACCCACCTCGGCTTGACACCCACCTTCAGCACCCGAAATGGTTGCGTTGTGCTTCACTACATTCCCAATTAAACCGGCTGTAGCCAAAGCACGCAGCATACGCATCTGACTGAAGTCACGGCTTTTTTGGAGGTGATACAATACCGCTGGTACTACACCGCAAGAACCACAAGTAGGGGCAGTTACAATTTTTCCACCCGATGCATTTTCTTCGCTTACTGCCAGTGCATAGGCAAATACCAAACCACGTGAGCGAAGGTTGTCTTTGTATCCCTTTGCCTTGATATAATAATTGGCTGCTTTTCTACGTAAGTTCAATGGACCAGGTAGCACACCTTCATGTTCCAAACCATTTTCTACAGCATTACACATGGTATCCCATACTTCTGCCAAATAGTCCCAAATATCCTTGTCCTCACATTGTTCTACATACTCCCAATAGCTGCGTCCAGTACGTTCACACCAATACAGGATTTCGCTCATTTTCGTCATCTCATAAATGTCTGGCGATTGCCCACTAAAGATACCTTCTTCTGCCAAAGCACCGCCTCCTACACTGAATACGGTCCATTCATCGGTCGTTTTTCCACTTTCGTCTTTCGATTTGAATGTCATTCCGTTGGGGTGGAACGGCAAGAATATCTGAGGGCACCAAAGAATATCTACCGGAGCATGAGGCTCCAATACTTCGATGATGGCAACATCGGTCATGTGTCCTTTACCGGTTGCAGCCAAACTGCCGTAAAGGGTTACTTCAAAACCTTTGGCATCAGGATGTTTGGCTAGAAATTGTTCTGCAGCCTTTCGGGGGCCCATGGTATGGCTGCTTGATGGACCTACACCGATACGATATAATTCTTTGATGGATTTCATAAAGTACTAGATATTTTAAGCTTATAAAGCAAAAGTATATAAATAGATTGAGAGTTACAAGTCCTCTTGGAAAAATTAGTCCAAATCAACAACTGTAATTCCTGCTCCTCCGAATTGTACATGTTCATCCTGGTAATGTGCTATACCCGGAACACCTGCCAAATATTGACGTATCAGTGTACGAAGAATGCCATTTCCGGTACCGTGCAGAATCCGAACCCGACTTATTCCCAACAAGATGGCATCATCGATGAAATAAGTGACAGCCTGTATTGCTTCATCGCCTCTCATTCCTCTAACATCAATGTCTTGCTTGAAATTCAACTTCTTTTCATAAACCTGATCGTGTGTTTCGCTGCTGACGAAAGAACTTTTGGTATTTGGTTTTTGGATGGCAGCGTTGCTACGTTCCAGTCTGTCCAACTTGACATTGGTCTTGATCATACCAAACATAACGATAGCACTCTTTCCATTTATTTCCAATACTTCACCCACACTGGTTTGACCTTTGATTTTGACGGTTGTTCCAATAGTTATAGGAGCCGGTTTGTTGGACGTAACAAGCATTGTTGACGGTTGTTCAGCTTTTTGCTTGTTCTTCTTGTCTTTCTTACGTTCCTGTTTTTCGCGAAGTTTTTCCATCTTTCGGGCAATTTTATCCTCCGCGTTTTGCTTGTCTATGTCATCAATTTGTTCCTTGAAGTCGCTTAATTCCTGTCGAATCAATTTAGTCCGTTCTTTTTCAGCCTGAGCTTCCTTAATGGTACGGATTGTATTTTCGATGCGGGCATTCGATTCTTGCAGCAAATGTTCTGCATCTTCTTTAGCCTTCTTCAGAATTTCCTTTCGGCTCTTTTCCAGTTCCTTGATTTCCGCTTCATATTTAGCAATGGTTTCTTCCATTTGCTTTTCGCGTTTTCGGATATTTTGTCGCTTGGTTTCCCAATATCGCTTGTCGCGTACAATGTCCTGAAGATACTTGTCTGCATTGATGTACTCGCTTCCCACTATGTCGGATGCATCGGCTATCACTTCTTCGGGTAGACCGATTTTGCGTGCAATCTCTACGGCAAACGAACTGCCCGGATTACCGATTTGAAGTTGGAACAATGCCTGCATCAGATGACGGTCGTAGAGCATGGCTCCATTGATTACTCCTTCATGGTCCTCTGCAAAGTGTTTCAAGTTTTGATAATGGGTGGTTATGACCCCGAAAACTTGCTTTTCGTTATACCGTTTCAATACAGCTTCTGCGATGGCTCCACCAATTTGTGGTTCTGTGCCACCTCCAAACTCATCAATGAGGATGAGGCTTCGTTCATTACAATGCTTCATCATCATTTTCATATTAGTCAAGTGCGAGGAATACGTACTCAAGTCATCTTCGATGCTTTGTTCATCACCGATATCAATGAAGATGCTGTTGAAGATTCCCGCATGGCTTCGCTCGTGCATCGGTACTAACATACCGCATTGCAGCATGTATTGTAATAGCCCTACTGTCTTTAAACATACTGATTTTCCCCCGGCATTCGGACCGGAGATGATAAGGATGCGTTGCTGTTTGTTCAGTTCAATATCCAGTGGAACCACTTTCTTGCCATGTTTAGCTAAAGAAAGTTGCAATAAAGGGTGGATGGCTATGCTCCAGTCCAAAATCTGTTTGTTCTCAAAAGATGGTTTGATGGCCTGAATCTGGATAGCCCAGTGTGCTTTGGCACGGATAAAATCAATCTCAGCCAAAAACTCATACGACAACAGTATAGCCGGTACTTGAGGGCGTACGATGGCAGAGAAGTCTGTGAGTATGCGGATTATCTCCCGTCGTTCTTCTCCTTCGAGTTCCCGGATGCGGTTATTGGCCTCCACCACTTCTGCGGGTTCAATGAAAACCGTCTTCCCGGTGGCTGATTCATCGTGAACAATCCCTTTGATTTTACGTTTGAGTGCAGGTGCTACAGGAATCACAAGACGTCCGTCACGCATGGTTGGTGTTACATCCTTATCCACAAACCCTTCAGCTTGTGCATTTCTAAGGATGATATTCAAACTCCGCGAGATGCTTCCGGTTGTGGATGCCAATTCCCTGCGTATACGTAATAGCTCAGGCGAAGCATTGTCTTTAATCTTTCCGTATTTGTCCAGAATATTGTTAATGCGACTGATAAGCTGTGGAAAAACAAGAATATCTCCGGCTAACTTTTGCAGATGAGGGTAGGGGGATTCGCTGGTTTCTTCAGTATTTTCAGAATCGCTTGTGTTCCGTTGCAGAAAACGTACAATGTCTCGTATGGTTTCCAACGACCGTCTTAAATCGAACAATTCCTGTTCTTCCAGGTACATTCCATCAATCCGAATACGTTTCAAAGAAGGGCGGACATCGAAAAAATACTGATCAGGAAATTCATCCTCTTCTTGAATGATGCGGATAAATTCAGTCACTTCTTCCAGACGGCGGTTAATTTCATCATACGATTCAGAAAAAGCCATTTCGTCTACCCGTTCTTGTCCCAACGTGCTCAAGCATTTTCCTTTCAGTATATGACGAATGGAGTCGAAACCGATCTTTTGTTCAAAGTTTGATGGATATATCATGTTTAAAAGTTACCTTATTTAATATTTGAGATTGCAAAAATACGTAATTGAAAAAAACTGGCAAAAAAACGGCTCAACTATTTGCGGAATTAAAATAAAGGTGTACCTTTGCATCGCTTTTGGAAAAAAGTACTTCTGAAAAGAAGTTTTGGAGAGATGGCAGAGTGGTCGATCGCGGCGGTCTTGAAAACCGTTGTACTGAGAGGTACCGGGGGTTCGAATCCCTCTCTCTCCGCAAAAAAAACAGATAAAAGGATCAAATTTATTTGAATTCTTTTATCTGTTTTTTTTTTTGCTAGGAGGCTCGCGGCAGCGAGGGGATGGATAAGTCAATCCCTCTCTCTCCGCAAAATCCCGCAAAAACATTTGTTTTTGCGGGATTTTTTGTTTTTTGTGTCTGTCAATTTAATTTTTTGGTAATTTAAAAGTGAAAAAACACAACTTTCTTTAATTTGTCTCGTTTTTTCTTTATTTTTGTTAGTAGAAAACTTAACAATTTAAATTACGTGAATTATGAAGAGAAAGACCATGAAACTTTTGGTTTTGGTTGCATTGTTACTACCTGGTGTAGAAGCTGTTGCACAATCGGCTGGAACAGAAAAGCCCAAGGCTTATATGGTTTCCAACGCTCACTTGGATACTCAGTGGAACTGGGACATCCAGACTACCATTCGGGAGTATGTATGGAACACGATTAACCAGAATCTGTTCTTGTTGAAAAAGTATCCCAATTACATCTTTAACTTCGAAGGTGGTGTGAAGTATTCTTGGATGAAGGAATATTATCCGAAAGAATACGAAGAATTGAAGCAGTTCATCAAGGATGGCCGTTGGCACATTACCGGCAGTAGCTGGGATGCGAATGATGTGCTTGTACCTTCTGCTGAGTCATTGATTCGTAACATCATGTTAGGGCAGACTTACTATCGGACTGAATTTGGAACAGAAGGTACTGATATCTTCTTGCCCGACTGCTTCGGTTTCGGCTGGACCTTGCCTACTGTAGCCAGTCATTGTGGTTTGATAGGTTTTTCTTCACAGAAGTTGGGATGGCGTACCAATCCGTTCTTCCCTGATAAGAAAAAGATTCCTTATACCTTTGGTAAATGGGTCGGTGTAGACGGTTCTACCATCATGATGGCCCATGGTTATGATTATAACAAGAAATGGGTACTTGGTGAAGATTTGTCCAATAGCAAACTTCTTGTCGACCGTGCCAAGGAACATCCATTGAATCAAGTATTCCATTATTACGGTACCGGCGATATCGGTGGCTCACCTACAACAAACTCGATTGATGCAGTGAATAATAGTGTGAATGGCAATGGTCCTATTCAGATTATCAGTGCTACCAGCGACCAGTTGTTCAAGTCGTTCTTGCCTTACGACAAGCATCCGGAACTTCCTTCTTATACCGGTGAATTGTTGATGGACGTACACGGTACAGGTTGCTATACTTCACAAGCTACCATGAAGCTCTACAATCGTCAGAATGAATTGTTGGGCGATGCTTCCGAACGTTCTTCCGTTGCTGCCGATTTGTTGGGCTTGGCGGACTATCCTTCCAAGAGCTTGACAGAATCATGGCGTCGTTTCATTTTCCATCAGTTCCACGACGACTTGACAGGTACCAGTATTCCTCGTGCATACGAATTCTCTTGGAACGATGAAATGCTTTCCATGAAGCAATTCTCTAACATCCTGAAATCGTCAGTAGGTGCTGTCTCAGAACAAATGGATACCCGCGTGAAGGGAATTCCGGTGGTTATGTACAATGCTCAAGGTTTCGATGCAACCGATGCTGTAGAAGTGATTGTGGATGCTGCTCGTTGCCCGAAGACTGTTGCTGCTTACAATCCACAAGGTCAGCAAGTGGCTGCACAGTTGGTTGGTTACGAAGCCGGTAAGGCTCATGTGTTGATCGAAGCAACGGTTCCTGCTAACGGTTATGCCGTATACGATTTGCGTTTGTCTGGCACTGGTAATGCTGCTGCTTTGGCAACTGCTGCTCAAACCATCGAAAACTCCATTTACAAGCTTACTTTGAATAACGACGGCGATATCACCTCCCTCTTCGACAAGAAGAACAACAAGGAATTGGTAAAGAGCGGTAAGGTTATCCGTCTGGCTCTTTTCACTGAAAACGAATCGTTCTCATGGCCGGCTTGGGAAGTCTTGAAGAAAACCATCGATGCAACACCTATATCTATTACAGAAGGTGTAAAGATGACCATGGTAGAAAATGGTGCATTACGCAAGACCTTGTGTGTGGAAAAGCAACACGGTGATTCCAAGTTCCGTCAATACATCCGCTTGTACGAAGGTGCATTGGCCGATCGTATCGATTTCTACAACGAAATCAATTGGCTGGCTACCAATGCTTTGTTGAAGGCCGAATTCCCATTGAACCTTGACAACGAAAAGGCTACCTACGATTTAGGTATCGGTAATGTAGAAAGAGGTAACAACCAAATCAATGCTTACGAAGTGTATGCTCACTATTGGGCCGATTTGACAGACAAGAGCAACGATTATGGTGTAACCGTCATGAACAATGCGAAATATGGTTGGGACAAGCCAGATAACAATACCATCCGCCTCACTTTGTTGCATACTCCGAAGACACAACGTGGTTATAGATACCAGGATCATCAGGATCACGGTTATCATACCTTTACTTATAGCTTGGTGGGTCATGCAGGTGGCTTGCAGAAGGCTCAAACTTATCAGAAGGCTGAAAACCTGAACCAACGCATCAAGGCATTCTCTGCTACCAAGCATGCTGGTTCACTGGGTAAGAGCTTCTCGTTGGCTTCTTCGAACAATGCCAGTGTAGCCATCAAGGCGTTGAAGAAGGCCGAAGTATCGGATGAATACGTAGTACGTGTTTACGAAAGAGATGGCAAGTCTGTACAGGATGCAACCTTGACATTTGCTGCCGATATCGTTTCAGCAGTCGAAGCGGATGGTACAGAAAAGACCATCGGTCAGGCTTCTTTCAACGGCAAGCAATTGAACGTAAACATCAAGCCGAATAGCATCAAGACTTATAAGGTAAAATTGGCGAAACAACCTAAGAAGGCTCAGAAGTACGAACAACTGGCTTTGAACTTCGATAAGGTTTGTGCTACTTGGAATGAAATGACTCGCGAATCGAACTTCGAAGGTGGCTATGCTTATGCAGCCGAATTGCTACCGTCCGAATTGACCGTAAACCGTATTCCGTTCCGCATCGAAAACAAGGCCTTGTTGAATGGTATGAAGTGTGAAGGCGATACATTGACATTGCCTGCAGGTCATAAGTACAACCGTTTGTATATCTTGGCTGCTTCTGCAACACCGGCCAATGAAAGTGTGAAGGGTATCTTCCGCGTAGGTAAGTCAGCCCAGGAAATCCGCGTTCCTTCGTATACCGGATTCATCGGACAATGGGAACACATCGGTCACACTACTGGTTACATGGACGAAACCGAAGTGGCTTACGTGGGTACACACCGTCACTCAACTACAGCCGACGAACCATACGAATTCACTTACATGTTCAAGCATGCCATCGACATCCCTGCCAAGGCTACTGAAATCATTCTTCCGAATACACCGAACATCGTATTGTTTGCTGCCACATTGGTAGAAGAAGCTCACCAAGCTCCTGAAGCATTGTCTGAACTCTTCCGTCTGAACAATGAAGTGGCTCGTGAAGAACTTCCTGAACCAACCAACATCCTGAAGGCAGAACACATCACTGCATGGACAGGTGCATGGACCGAAGAAGAACGTGCCCAGATGCAGCGTTATGCTAGACGTGCTAACGGAGGTTTCCGTATGGAAAACAAACCCGAATTCTTGTTGGATGGCAATCGCGAAACAGCTTGGATGGACAGCAAGGGTCTTCCTAGCTATGTAGAATTCGATTTGGGTACAGTAACCGATATCAAGGGTTGGAAAGTTTCTGCAGCTTCGTTCCGTGGACGTACCAGTGCGGTAGGTGCATGTTACCTCATGGGAAGAAACGACAAGAACGAAGAATGGCGTACCATTGACTTCTTTACCGGCAACAAGCAGGCAGTAGTCAACAAGTACATCAGCAATCCAGCCAAGGCACGTTACCTCAAACTGATGGTAGTGCAACCAACCACAGCACCTAACGGACAGGGTACACGTATTGGCGAATTGTCTGTTTTTTAATAAAATAACAAAACGTTGACATTCTTTCATAAGCTAGTGGAGAAATAGAATAGTTTATCGGTCGAATGGATAAGTCGGAAATTTGGTTTGGATATTATCTTTGTTTAAGTAAAATCAACCAAACAATCGAACACTTCGTTCGTTAGATAATAATAAACTATTCACCATCAAAACTAGAACTATGGACAATAACAAGATGACAAGAAACGCAGAAAGAATCATGACCGTGATGAAGACAGGCTACCGCTATACATTAGCCAAATTACAAGAGATTACCTCTTTCGGTACTACCGAACTATGCATGGCCATGTTGGTTCTGATACGTGATAAAAGGGTAAAGCAATTTCAGTGCGAAACAGGTATCTGTTATGCTGTTTGCTAAATATCCGAACTATCTATAAAAAGAGTTCCTCCATTGGGGAACTCTTTTTTTATATCTAAAAAAGTTCTTGGATTATACAATCAATTCAATTTTTTTGTAATTTTGCACCCTGAATTTTAGAGCGTATAAAGTGAGAATTACCAAGAACATATTTATTGCAGTTTGTCTGTTGGCATTGTTCGTGTCCTACCAGATGAGCATTACCATGTTCTCTCACGTGCACTACATCAATGGGGTGATGATTGTCCACTCGCATCCATCCGATGACAATCAACACGACCATACCGAAACACAAGTGCTTACTTTGGCTCAGGCCGCTTCGTTTATTGGTGTCGAACCAGCTCAGACATGGATTGAACCGGTAATACTTCCTGAATTTACTATCCTCGAATACAAGAGAGACATCAATTTTGTCTCTTCTCATTATTCATCTCAAAGCCAGCTTCGTGCCCCTCCTGCTGTTTTTTACACCATTTAAAGACGTAAAAAAACAGATTAGGAACTTATTTATTTTCAATCATTCATGAAAAAACTTATTTTGACGCTTGTGCTCGCCGTGTTGAGTACAGCGATACCTGTGTATGCCGTTCACGTGAATCCGGTAAAGGACGGTAATACCATCAAGGGGCATGTCATCGAAAAAAATACGGAAGAAGATTTGCCGTATGCCACCATTTTAATCGTAGAAACAGGTAAGGGAATGGTCTCTGACGAAACCGGCCATTTTACCTTTAAGAATATCCCTGAAGGGGTATATACCTTGCGTGTACAACTGGTAGGTTATGCCACTCAAGAAAAGCAAGTCACCGTCAGCAATGAACAGGCAGCTGTGCTGCATATCGAGATGGAAGAAGACAATGTGGTGATGGAAGAGGTGGTTGTTTCGGCCAACCGTAACGAAGTGAGCCGTAAGGAAGCACCTGTTGTAGTGAATGTGATGAGTGCGAAACTCTTCGAGACAGTCAATTCTACCGACTTGGCCAAATCATTGAACTTCCAGTCAGGTCTTCGTGTAGAAAACAGCTGTCAGAACTGTGCTTTCCCACAAGTCCGCATCAACGGTCTGGAAGGCCCTTATTCACAGATTCTGATCAATAGCCGTCCCATCATCAGTGCCCTTTCGGGAGTTTATGGTCTGGAACAGATTCCTACGAACATGATCGAACGTGTCGAAGTAGTTCGTGGGGGTGGTTCTGCCTTGTTTGGTGCCAATGCCGTAGGGGGTACCATCAACATCATTACAAAAGACCCTGTCAATAACTCGTTCCAGGTTAGTTCTACGCTGTCTTCCATCGAAGGCAAGAGCTGGGAACAGTACATGGGTGCCAACGTATCGTTGGTTTCTAAGGATAACAAGTATGGCATTGCAGTTTACGAAACCTATCGCAACCGTAACCCGTACGATGTGGATGGAGATGGATTCTCTGAAATTGGTAAGCTCAACATGAACACTTTCGGTCTTCGTGCCTATTACCGTCCTACCCAGTTCAGTCGTTTGAACATCGAATATCATGCCACCAACGAATTCCGTCGTGGGGGTAATAAGTTCGACCTGGAACCGTTCGAATCAGATATCACCGAACAGACCAAGCACGTCATCAACAGTGGAGGCTTGACTTACGACCTATTCTGGAAAGAGTACAAGCATAAATTGTCGTTCTATACTTCGGCACAGCATGTAGACCGTAACAGCTATTACGGAGCTCAGCAAGACCCGAATGCGTATGGTAAGACCGACGACTTGACCTTTGTAGGTGGGGGTATGTATGTAGGTAACTTCGACAAGGTGCTTTTCTCTCCGGCTACCTTTACTGCCGGTTTGGAATACAGCAACAACAGCATGCACGACATCATGGCCGGTTACAACCGCGACCTCAAGCAAGAAGTACGCATTGCCAGTGCTTTCTTCCAGAACGAATGGAAGATGAACGACTTCACCCTCTTGGCCGGTTTCCGCTTGGACGACCATAACTTGATTGACAACATCATCTTCAGTCCGCGTGTCAACATGCTCTATAAGCCTAGCGAAGCTTTTCAGGGACGTTTGACCTGGTCTACCGGTTTCCGTGCTCCACAGGCATACGATGAAGACTTGCATATCACAGCCGTAGGTGGCGAAGGAGTCCTGATTCATTTGGCCGATGGCTTGAAACCTGAAAAGTCGAACAGCTTTAGCGGTTCTGTCGATTTAAGCGGACAAATCGGACACTTCCAAACCAATTTGTTGATCGAAGGGTTCTATACCTCGTTGAACGATGTATTCTATTTACAGAACGTAGGTAGCGATGCTCAAGGCAACATCCTCCAGGAACGCCGCAACGGTAGCGGTGCCGAAGTATATGGGGTAAACTTGGACGGTAAGATTGCCCATGGTCGCGATGCTTCCTTGCAAGCAGGTTTCACGATTCAACGCAGCCGCTATAAGGAACTGACTTATTGGAGTGAAGACGAGTCGGTAGCAGGTACCCGCAACATGCCACGTACCCCGAATTGCTACGGTTACTTCACCTTTACAGCAGCTCCGACTGATAACTTCGACTTCTCCTTGTCGGGTGTGTACACTGGTAGAATGCACGTGCCACACTTTGCACCGGTTGATGACATTCCGGTCGACTTCCCTTATACTTACATTGCAAAGGATGAGTTGTACCATACTCCTGATTTCTTCGACTTCAATGCCAAAGTGAACTACACCTTTGTATTGGGAAGCCACATGAAGTTGCAGTTGAATGGTGGTGTGCAGAACATCTTCAATGCCTTCCAGAAAGACTTGGATAAAGGTACCTATCGTGACTCAGGCTATTTCTATGGCCCTACACAGCCACGAACATTCTTCATTGGATTCAAGATCTTTAATTAAGATAATAAAAAAGGGAGTGTTTGTAAAAACACTCCCTTTTTTTATTATCTCTCTGCCCGCATCGGGTTATTTAAGAAATCCTCGTACGCCAATCGGATACCGTCTTTTAGTTCCGTACGGTATTTCCATCCCAGCTTCTCGGCCTTGCTTACATCCAATAGCTTGCGTGGTGTACCATTCGGTTTGCTGGTATCCCAACGGATTTCGCCTTCGTAACCCGTTACTTCCACTACCAACTCAGTCAGTTCCTTGATGCTCAGTTCCTTACCGGTACCGGCATTCACGGTTTCGTTCCCGCTGTAATGATTCATCAAGAACACACACAGGTTGGCCAAGTCATCTACATACAAGAACTCACGCAACGGACTTCCGTCCCCCCAACAAGTTACCTCCTTCAAACCAGCTTCCTTCGCTTCATGGAACCGACGGATCAATGCCGGCAACACATGGCTGTGAGTAGGGTGGTAGTTGTCGTTCGGACCGTATAGATTCGTTGGCATCACGCTGATGTAGTCTGTGCCGTATTGCTTGTTCAGGAACTCGCAGTACTTCAATCCCGAAATCTTCGCCAAGGCATACGCCTCGTTTGTCTTCTCCAGTTCTCCGGTCAGCAAGCACGATTCCGGCATGGGTTGCGGTGCCAGGCGAGGGTAGATGCAGCTCGATCCTAAAAAGAGCAGTTTCTTGCAACCGTTTTTCCAGGCCGCATGAATCACGTTCATTTCCAGCATCATGTTGTCGTACATAAAATCGGCCAATGCACTCTGGTTGGCTACGATGCCACCCACCTTGGCTGCAGCCAGGAACACATACTCCGGTTGTTCTTCCGCAAAGAATCGTTCCACCGCTTCCTGTCTGCATAAGTCCAGTTCGGCATGTGTACGGGTGATGATGTGGGTATAGCCTTGACGTTCCAGTTCGCGGATGATAGCGGAGCCTACCATACCACGATGACCTGCCACATATATTTTACTGTCTTTATTCATATTCAATCCATCTGTGCTTTCAAATGCAGCTTCTTTACGAAACGCATGTCGTGTTCCACCATGATGCGAACCAGTTCCGGGAACGAAGTCTTGCTTGGATTCCATCCCAACAACGTCTTGGCCTTGGTTGGGTCACCCAAAAGCTGATCCACCTCACACGGACGGAAATACTTCGGATCCACCTCTACCAACGACTTGCCGGTAGCCACGTCAATACCCTTTTCGTTCACCCCTTCACCTTCCCAACGAAGTTCAATGCCCACTTCCTTGAAAGCCAAAGTCGCAAATTCGCGTACGGTGTGGTATTCACCGGTAGCAATCACAAAATCTTCCGGAGTTTCGTGTTGCAACATCATCCACATACATTCCACATAGTCCTTGGCATACCCCCAGTCACGAAGCGAATCCATGTTACCCAGGTAAAGCTTGTCCTGATACCCCTGTGCAATGCGTGCAGCAGCCAGCGTAATCTTACGGGTTACGAATGTTTCCCCACGACGTTCACTTTCGTGGTTAAACAAGATACCGTTCACGGCAAACATGCCGTAGCTTTCACGATAGTTCTTGGTAATCCAGAAACCATATTGCTTGGCAACCCCGTACGGAGAGCGAGGGTAGAAAGGAGTCGTTTCCTTTTGAGGCACTTCCTGTACCTTCCCAAAAAGTTCGGAAGTCGAAGCCTGATAGATGCGGCAAGTCTTTTCCAAACCGCAGATACGTACAGCTTCCAACAGACGGAGTGTACCTACAGCATCCGCTTCGGCCGTATATTCAGGCACGTCGAAGCTCACCTTTACATGGCTTTGAGCGGCCAGGTTATAGATTTCAGTCGGGTGAATATCGCTGATGATACGGATGAGCGAGCTACTGTCGGTCATGTCACCCCAGTGCAGATTGATCAGACGACTCTTCTTCATGTCGCGAACCCATTCGTCCAAGTACAGGTGTTCGATACGTGCTGTATTGAAGGAAGAAGAACGACGCATGATGCCGTGCACTTCATATCCTTTCTCAATCAGGAATTCGGCCAAGAATGAGCCGTCCTGTCCGGTAATACCGGTAATCAATGCTACCTTTCTCATATTTTTACCTATTAAAAAAAGAGTTAGGCTATATAGGTGACTATATAGCCTATTCCTTATGATGATTATTTATTTGCTTATTTTTCTTCTTTTGGTTCTTTCAAACCCTCTTTCAGACTTTCCCAAAGGTCTTTTCCAAAGAGTACCCAGGCTGATGCACCGGCTACAGCTAGGAATACAACTCCTACCAAAATAATTTTTCTGCTGGTTCCTGAAGGGTAAAGAGGCACACTGGCAGGTTCCAATACCGCAAAGGCTGGTTTCTCTTCCTGCAATTTAGCTCGTGACATCTGCAATTGGGTAGCCACTTGGCTAAATACTTGGAAGGCCAGATTCTGTTCATTTTGCAATCGTTCTTGCTCAATGCGAACACTTTGGCGAATCACACCTTGATTCATGTCCGAGTATTGAGCATACTTTTCTTGGGCTTCGTAATATTCCTTTTTACGTTGTTCATATAATTGTTCCCAATATTTGCAATCTTCTTGAGCTTTGGATGTCTTGTATTTAGTGATGTAATTTTGCAATTTTACCAATACGGTATCTGCTAGGGTGGCAGCAACCAACGGATCTTGCACGGTAATACCTAACTTGGTCATTCCTGTTTTTTTATCAGCATCTATTTGGATGATACTTTGTACAGCACTGATCTGTTTTTTTTGTTGTAAAGTTAATCTAAAAGGATCGATAGGCTTTTCTTCATTAGTCTCTTCAGCTGAAGTAAACAACGATTTAATACCACCAATCGTCCTACTTGGAAGTGACATGACTGTACTCCACCAAGGAGCCTTTTGAGTAGCCAGATAAGCAACTAGGGTTGTGTCCATCTCTCCATCCAAGGTTTGTACTTGTGTATTGATGATTTCCAGAATGAATGGGGTAGAAGCCACAATGTCCGATGCCATCGAAAAATTCAATGCATTGGCATCACCGCCCATGCTGATATTCCCAAGACCTAGCATGGCTGCCATGCCCGACATGCCACTTCCACCACCCTTACTCGATTCAGGGGATACAAGTACCTCTGCCGTATATTTCTTAGGAATACTGAATGCAATAATTATCCCCACAACAGCAGCAATACCGGCTACTTTAAGTAACAACATACGGTCACCCCACAACTTGCGGGCATACTCCATCAAATTAATTTCCAATTCATCCTCTTCCAGAGGAGCATTGGTATAATTTTTATCTTCTGCCATGACTTACCTTATTTTAAGATGTTAGCAATAGAGGCTGCTGTCAAGCCCAGCGAACCGATGGAGGATACAATACCCAAGATGCTTTGGATACTCCATTTATCCGCCTTCGTCTTGTCTTTCACCGGTACAATGATTTCGCATCCTGGCTCTACTTGACTCTTACCAGTACCTTTCACTTCAGCTACCTGTCCATTCATATAGATAATAAAGGCTTTGGTCTTACGGGCACCATTCGCAAAGCCCCCGGCTTGACTGATATAGTGTTTCACGGATTTTCCTTTGGTATAAGCTACAGTGTTTGGTAACATCACTGCCCCATTGATTTTTACGGTGTTAGTCAACTCCGGAATAATCAGTTGGTCACCTTCCCGGAGCACAATGTCCGCATCACTACCCGGTTTACTCAAGGCACGTTCCAAGTCAATACCAACGGAATAGACACTATCCAATTCTAGTACTAATGAGTCTACATTTTCTGCTCCCATTTCTCGTTGCATCATCTTCAATACATCCTCCATGCGTTTCAGTTCCTCATCGTTAGCCTTTCGCATCAACTTAGCCCCTTTTACATACGCATATTGGGTAGCTCCACCGGCTTTCTTTACCAAATCGGTCAAGCGTTCGCTCTTGGTGGTCAATGCATAGGTTCCTTCGTATAAGATTTCTCCGATGACTTCTACATTGACTTGCTTTTGGTATCCCGGACTCTTGCGGACATATACTTGATCGTAAGGCTCCAATACAAATCCCGGTTCTCCATCTACCACAAAACCATCTTTTAAGGCGAACGAGAACATCTCACCGGTTGTGTTAGGAAGTTCCGTACTTTGGCTGTTCTTAATACGACGGGCCACATCCACCTTCACGGTCGAAGCCGATTCCAGCAAACCACCCGCTTGAATCACCAAGTCTTCGAGTGTCATATTGTCGGCATAGATATACTTGCCTGGTCGAGCAATCTCTCCAAAGATTTCAATGTTGCCCAAGTCCTGCAAGTCGTGAATGCTAGGAATGTACAATACGTCGTTACGCTTCAATTCAATATCCGGTTTGGTACCTCCCAAGATGCCCTTCAAATCCACCTGCACGATTTCCTTGGT
>JAFQNW010000171.1 GCA_017420875.1 Bacteroidaceae bacterium | reverse complement strand
GGGAAATGCCAATGCCTTCCGTCTGCTTACCCACCAATTCTCAGGTAGAAGAAAAGGAGGCTTTGTCATGACTTATACCACCCTGGCTTCTATCGTGAAATACCCCTACTCCTCTGTTCTTGCCGGCAAGAAACCGAAGTTCGGATTCTTTGCTTCCGAAGCTGAAGACTTCCAACAAATAGCTCAAGAGTTAGGCATCAAGAAGCTGAGCGAAGAAGGTGCACCCTTGAGATTTGCCCGTCACCCGCTGGTCTTCCTCGTGGAAGCAGCCGATGACATCTGCTATCAGATGATGGATATTGAAGATGCCTTTAAACTGAAACTGCTTACTTTCGATGAGGCCAAAGACTTGTATCAAGGATTCTTCGACGAGGGAAAGAAGAAACGGGCGGATGAAGTCTGCCATTTGGTAACCGACAAGAACGAGCAAATAGCTTATCTAAGGGCAACCGTGATAGGTATCCTGATACAAGAATGCACTCGCGTATTCATAGAGAACGAGGCTGAGATTCTGGAGGGCACATTTGGAAACGCACTCATCAAATGTATCCATCCGGCACTCAAGGAAGCTTACCAAAGATGTTCAAAAACAGCTCTCGACAAGATTTATCGTTCGCGGGATGTGCTGGATATTGAGCTGGCCGGTTTTCATGTCATAAGCACTTTGCTGGAGTTGATGATTGACGCCGTGCAATCGCCAGAAAAAGCCTACTCAAAGCTACTCATCGACCGAGTATCCAGTCAATACGACATTCATTCGCCAACGCTTTACGGAAAAACACAAGCCGTATTGGATTATATTTCGGGAATGACTGATGTGTACGCACTCGACCTCTATCGAAAAATCAAAGGGAACAGCCTCCCAGCCGTATAAATAAAGGGACGAAGGCAAAAAGCATATACGCGAGCACGTTTTCAAAAAACGCCAGCACGTTTAAGGTCAAACGTGCTGGCGTTTTTTGAAAACGTCGTGAGACTTGTATGTTTCAACAATCAAAATTCACACTTGGACAAAACCGGATTTGCACCGGAAGTAATCTTAAGGACTTCAGGATTTTGCTCCACAAACGATTCAATGTGTCGCACACGCTTCTCAGCCAAGATTTCATCAACAGCTATCAAGATTCCGGTTTCTTCCACATCGCCAAAACCATAATTGATGCCGGTACCAAACATTCGCATCGTAGGCGACAAGCCCATATGGGCATTCACCAGCGGAGGAATGTTGTATCCCAACTTACGTACTTCGGAATTAAGAATGCGATAATCATCCTTAAACGAATCACAACTGAACAAAGCTTCCAACATAGCAGGGTCGGATTCCAATTCCAACGGTTTCATCGGAGTTATCAGCTTGTCCTTGTCCGCAAAATGCTTATGCAAGAAGTAAAGAATCATGTCGCGTCCCTGACGATGATAGCTAGGATACATGGTCATTTTACCGAAAAAGTATTTCACGTTGGGCTTGATGACGGTCAGTGCCCCCAATCCATCCCAAAGATTGTCCAATGCAAACAAGCCTTTTGCACCAGCCCGACTGGATTGGTATTCCAACGTCACAAATGAACGTCCCAACTCAACCGTGTAAGGAAGATACTCTTTCAAGAATTTTTCGGAGAAGTCGAACATGTGAGCTGTAGCCAAAACCGGCTTACCATGTTCATCAAACTCCACTTCGTTTCCGAGGAGATAACGATAGCCTCCTAATATTTCTTCCGCTTCAGGATTCCATACCACCAACTGCTTGTAAGGATTGGGCATTGTATCATACTCGTCAATATCTACGGACTTGCCAGTTCCACCACCCGCTGCACGAAAAGCGATTTCGCGTAACCGACCAATCTCCAACATCACATTGGGAGCATTGTGAGCCGTTATAACATAAATTTCGTTATGGCTTTTATTGGTAAACCTTAACCGCCTTTCTTGCGTCAATTCCGACTTAAGAACCTCCTTACTGATTGGCGAAATAATTTCTTCCATATATCTGTTACTCTTTTATCTGATTAAGTTTATAAACGACATCCTTCACAAACTGTGCCCATTGGGAAGGTGTCTTCGACTTATCAAAAGTCTGCCAAGGAATCGGCTTGCCGATTGTCAACGTAAATGTTTTATGTCGGTTCTTGAGCATTTCATCAGCCAAATACATCATGGCAATGTTTATCTTAAGTCCCAGGGACTTACAGATGTTGGCCAAGTTATAAAAGAAGTCCGAGTTGCGTCCTTCAAAGTGCAAAGGAACCACATCGCGCTGAGTTTCAACACTTTTTACGACAAACGTCTTCTTCCACTCCAAGTCTTTAATCACTCCCTGTTGGCGACGGGAACACAATCCAGCCGGGAACATAATGATGTGATTATCCGATTTAAATCCGGCCTCTACCATCCTAGGGAAATCCCTCGATTGAGAACCCGTCTTGTTAATCGGGATACACAAAGGAGCCAATCCATGAAGGTTCATCAATAGGTCATTGACCAGATATCTGACATTACCATCGTAATGCTTGCCTAGAATATACCCCAATGCAACTCCATCTTGCCCACCTAACGGATGATTGGACACAAACGTACAACGTCCATCGGCCGGAAGATTTTCCAATCCCTTAATCTCCACCTTGGCATCCAAAAATTCCATGCATGCTTCCAGAAATTCAACTCCGACCTTCCCTTTTGATTCACGCAAGAAAACATTCAACTCGTCTTGATGTACAATACGCTTCAAATATGAGATAACAAAACGAGGAATATACTTGAATTTATCTCCCGTCTTTTCCCGAAGTATCTTTTCTATGTCGATTAAAAAAAATGAATCGTCTGCCATTTTACTAAACTTTTCCATGCAAAGGTAAACTTATCTTTCATTATCTAGGAAAAATTCCTGAAAAAAAATGCAGCACTCCCCCAAAAAAGCAGAACTTTCTG
This sequence comes from Bacteroidaceae bacterium, assembly GCA_017420875.1. Lineage (GTDB taxonomy): Bacteria > Bacteroidota > Bacteroidia > Bacteroidales > Bacteroidaceae > Phocaeicola. Next base: position 29,182 of record JAFQNW010000171.1, on the reverse strand, counting down.
AACAGATTTTTCAGTCCGCACTTTATTTTTGCTCACTTTACCCCTATTGTGTGCAATAAAAGTAATTATCAACAACCTGTTGAAAACTTATCAAAATATTTTCGCTTAAATATAGTGGGGAATTGTGGGGAATTGTGTAATTTTACGCACTAAATAATAAATTAAGGTATATCATGAGATTTTTAGGCAATAGTAATGCAAAGACAGACACCAAGGGAAGGGTATTTCTGCCCGCCATTTTCCGCAAGCAGCTACAAGCAGCTGCCGAGGAATGCCTAATCATGAGAAAAGACACCTACCAAGATTGTTTGGTGCTCTACCCGGAAAGTTCTTGGAACGAACAAATGAATGAATTACGCAACCGCCTCAACCGGTGGGACCCCAAGCATCAGATGGTCTTCCGCCAATTTGTGTCCGACGTAGAAATCATCACATTAGATAGCAACGGACGTTTCCTGATACCCAAACGCTATCTGAAACTAGCGAAAATTGACCAAGAAGTACGTTTCATTGGCATGGACGACACCATTGAAATCTGGTCGAAAGAAACCGCTGATACTCCATTCATGGATGCTGAACTTTTCGGCAAAGAGCTTGAAACCATAATGAAAACCCGTATAACAGATAACGAATGAGCGAAACAATACAGACATACCACGTTCCCGTACTTTTGGAAGAGAGTATTGAAGGCATGAATCTCCAACCTCAAGGCATCTACGCCGACATGACATTCGGTGGAGGCGGGCACTCAAAGGAAATACTCCGCCGTGGAGACGAAAGTATACATCTATACAGTTTCGACCAAGACGAGGATGCGGAAAAGAACATCGTCAACGACGACCGTTTCACCTTTGTCAGAAGTAACTTCCGTTATCTTCCGAACTTTCTCCGCTATTATGGGGTGGAGCAAGTGGATGGAATTTTAGCTGACTTAGGCGTTTCTTCGCATCATTTTGACGATTCTGAGAGAGGGTTTTCTTTCCGCTTTGACGGGAAATTGGATATGCGAATGAACAAACGTGCCGGACAAACAGCAGCCGACATCGTCAACACTTACGACGAAGAACGTTTGGCTGATATCTTCTACCTCTACGGGGAGTTGAAGAACAGCAGGAAGCTAGCCACGGCAATCGCCAAAGCCAGAAGCAACAAAGCCATCCAAACTATCGGCGACTTTCTAGACATTGTCAAGCCAATGTTCGGTAGAGAGCGAGAAAAAAAAGAGTTGGCCAAAGTTTTTCAAGCACTACGTATCGAAGTCAACCAAGAAATGGAAGCTTTGAAAGAAATGCTCTATGCTGCAACAGAGGCTTTAAGACCAGGCGGACGGTTGGTCATCATCACTTATCATTCTTTGGAAGACCGGATGGTAAAGAACATGATGAAAACCGGGAACGTAGAAGGAAAAGTCCATCAGGATTTCTTCGGAAACGTACAAACACCTTTCCGCATGATTAACAATAAAGTCATCGTTCCTAGCAACGAAGAAATAAACAGAAACCCAAGATCAAGAAGTGCCAAACTTAGAATCGCCGAAAAAAAATAACTCTTATGAAAGAACAGGATACACATAACGCCAAAAGGAAAAAAGAGAAATCTTCGGGTAAACACATGTCCATACGGAGCATTTTGGGTGGCGACATTCTTGCCAATGATTTCTTCAAGAGACAAACTACTCTACTAATTCTTGTCATGGTTTTGACCATACTTTATATAGACAACCGCTATACAAGCCAACAGGAACTGATTGAGATAGACCGTTTAAAGAAAGAGCTGATTGACATTAAATACGATGCATTGACTCGATCTTCTGAGTTAATGGAGAAGAGCAGACAATCACGCATCGAAGAATACATTTCAACTGAAGAAAGCCATTTAGAAACAGCAACAAGCCGACCATACCTTATTCAACGAGACTAACATATGACACCTATACATAAGAAAATAATGATCCGCTATTCCTTCATCATTCTAGTAATGGTGTTGATAGGTATTGCCATCATCTTCAAGGCGGGTATCATCATGTTTGCAGAAAGACAATATTGGAACGATGTAGCCAACAGATTCGTCAAGGAAAATGTCACCGTCCGACCTACTCGAGGAAACATTATCTCTGCCGACGGACAACTTATGGCCAGCAGTTTGCCCGAATACAAAATCTACATGGACTTCAAAGCCGGTGGTATAGAAAAAGACTCGTTACTCATGCTTTATTTGGATTCAATCTGTGATGGGCTTCACCAGATATTTCCTGACAAAAGCAAATCTGAATTCAAATCACATATCCTAAAAGGAAGAAAGAAGGGCAGTCAAAATTATTTGTTATACCCCAAACGTATTTCATACATCCAATACAAGGAAGCCAAACGATTGCCCGTATTTAATTTAAGCAAATACCGCGGAGGTTTCCACGAACAAGCTTTCAACCAACGGAAGAAACCTTTTGGTTCATTGGCCATGCGTACATTAGGCGACATGTACTCGGACATGACGCTAGGTGCCAAGAACGGGTTGGAACTTCAATATGACTCTATCCTAAGGGGGAAAGATGGCATCACTCATCGCCAAAAAGTGATGAACAAATACCTGAACATCGTCGACATTCCCCCTGTAGACGGATGCGACATCATCACCACCATTGACGTCAGCATGCAAGACATTGCTGAAAAAGCTTTGGTAGACAAACTTAAAGAAATTAATGGCAATGTAGGTGTTGCCGTTTTGATGGAAGTCAAAACGGGTGAAATTAAGGCTATCGTCAACATGACCAAATGCAATGACGGTATCTATCGTGAAATTCGCAACAATGCCGTTTCGGATATGATGGAGCCAGGCTCTACTTTCAAGACCGCATCTATCATGGTAGCACTGGAAGACGGAAAAATCACTCCCGACCAAGAGATTGATACCAAGAACGGTGTATACATGATGCACGGCCGGCCGATGAAAGACCACAACTGGCATAGAGGCGGTTACGGAGTCATTGACGTCACCAAGGTTTTGATGGTTTCATCAAATATCGGTGTTTCGAGGGTTATTGACGAAAACTACCATAGTCATCCGGAAAAATATGTTGAAGGCCTATATAAATTAGGTATAGCTACGCCTCTGAATTTGGACATCCCGGGGGCAGCAAAGAAGCCAAACATCCGCATGCCGAACAAGAACAACTGGTCGAAAACAGCATTGGCATGGATGTCAATTGGTTACGAAACTCAGGTACCACCTATAAACACCTTGACATTCTACAATGCAATTGCCAACAATGGAGTCATGGTAAAGCCGAAGTTCGTAAAGTCTATCGTGAAAGACGGAGAAGTCATTGAAGAAATACCGACTGAGGTAATCAATCCAGCCATTGCTTCACCCAAAACGATTGAACAGATACAAGTCATCCTCGAAAAGGTAGTAAGCGAAGGACTCGGTAAAAAAGCAGGTTCCAAGCAATTCCGTGTTTCGGGTAAAACCGGAACCGCTCAGGTATCGCAAGGTGCCGGCGGTTATAAAACCGGAACAATGCAATATTTGGTTAGTTTCTGTGGTTTCTTCCCCTCAGAAGAGCCTAAATACAGTTGCATCGTAGCGATTCAAAAGCCTGGATTACCGGCATCCGGTGGTTTGATGGCAGGTAGCGTCTTTAGTGAAATAGCCGAAAGAGTCTATGCCAAGCACTTGGCACAAGACCTCAGAGAAGCTAAAGATTCAACCGCCATATTGACCCCCGATGTAAAGAACGGGAATTTGGCTGCCGCTCACTACATTCTAAACGAAATTAATGTTCAGACGACTAACATTGAAAACATCAAAGAGGATAAGCCGATATGGGGAAGTGTAAAACACAACACCAACCAGAATATCGAATTAAATCCTAAAGATATTGACCCCAAGCGGGTTCCAAGCGTTATTGGCATGGGGGCAAAAGATGCAGTATACCTACTAGAATCCCTGGGATTGAAAGTGAATATTTCCGGAATTGGCAAAGTAAAGAGTCAAAGCATTCCAGCAGGGAACACATTAGGTAAAGGAAAAACGATTCATTTACGATTAAATTAAATAAGTATCAAATGAAGCTAGAAGAAATATTAAATGGCATAAACGTCATCGAAATTAAAGGCGACGTAGCAACAGAAATTTCTGGGATTAACATCGACTCACGTAAAATTGAGCCTGGACATCTTTTTGTGGCAGTTAAAGGTACACAAACAGATGGACATGCTTATATCAATAAAGCCATAGAAAAGGGAGCTTCAGCTATCGTATGCGAAACATACCCAGACAAACTAGAAACAAACCTCACATATATAAAGGTAGCCGATACAGAAGATGTAGTAGGTAAAGTCGCTACTTCTTTTTATGGGAATCCAACTTCTAAACTTGAATTGATTGGCGTAACCGGAACGAATGGCAAAACTACCATCGCCACCTTATTATATAATATGTTCCGACACTTTGGATACAAAGTGGGATTGATTTCTACTGTATGCAATTACATCGATGATCAAGCAATCCCCACAGAGCACACCACTCCAGACCCTATCACCTTGAACAGACTTTTGGGACAAATGGCCAATGAGGGTTGCAAATACGTATTCATGGAAGTAAGTTCACATGCAGTCGCACAAAAGCGAATCGGAGGTTTGACTTTTGCAGGTGGAATCTTTACCAATTTGACCCGCGACCATTTGGACTATCACGTTACTGTTGAAAACTATCTGAAAGCTAAAAAGACATTTTTCGACAATCTTCCTAAATCGGCTTTTGCATTGACAAATATCGATGACAAGAACGGGTTGATTATGACTCAGAACACCAAGGCTAAAGTATACACCTATTCTTTGAGAAGCATCAGCGACTTCAAAGGGAAGGTTCTGGAAGACGGATTTGAAGGAATGCTCCTGGACATTAACCAGACAGAAGTAAACGTTCAGTTTGTCGGACGTTTCAATGCCGCCAATCTTTTGGCTGTTTATGGAGCCGCATGCATACTTGGCAAGAAACCAGAAGACGTTTTACTGAAACTAAGCATGCTACGTCCTGTATCCGGCCGATTCGACTCCTTGCGTTCTTCCAAAGGATATAGTGCCATCATTGATTACGCACATACCCCCGATGCCTTGGCAAATGTTCTTGGAACAATCAATGAGGTATTGAATGGACGGGGGCAAACCATCACAGTGGTAGGTGCCGGTGGCAATCGCGACAAAGGCAAGCGACCCATCATGGCTAAAGAAGCTGTCAAACAAAGCCATAGAGTGATTATCACCTCGGACAATCCACGCTTTGAAGACCCGCAAGACATCATCAACGATATGTTGGCAGGACTCGACCAAGATGACAAGAAAAAGGTACTTTGCATTGCCGACCGCAAAGAAGCCATCAAAACAGCTTGTATGCTGGCACAGCCCAATGATGCGATATTGATTGCAGGCAAAGGACATGAGAACTATCAGGATATTAAAGGTGTGAAACACCATTTTGATGATAAAGAAGTTGTAAACGAAATTTTTGCTAACGAATAATTCAGTAATATGCTATACTATTTATTTGAATATTTAGAACAGATTGATTTCCCTGGTGCACGAATGTTCGGATACGTATCCTTCCGCTCACTCGTGGCAATCATTCTTGCCTTGTTGATTTCTACCATCTTTGGTGAATATTTCATTAATCTCTTGAAAAGAAAGCAGATTACTGAAGTGCAAAGAGATGCATCCATCGACCCTTTCAATGTAAATAAGAAAGGTGTACCAACCATGGGAGGAGTCATCATCATATTTTCCACGCTGGTTCCTTGTTTATTGTTAGGAAAGCTACACAACATTTACATGATTCTTATGCTCATCACTACGATATGGCTAGGAACATTGGGATTTCTTGACGATTACATCAAAACATTCCGAAAAGACAAAGAAGGTCTACACGGCAAGTTCAAGATTATCGGCCAGGTAGGTTTAGGGTTGATTGTTGGTTTGACTCTCTACCTCAGTCCGAACGTGGTTATCCGAGAAAATGTAGAGATACAGAAAGAAGGACAAATAGTCGAAGTCGTTCATAAGAACCAAAATCAGAAATCGACCAAAACAACCATTCCGTTCTTCAAGAACAACAATTTGGATTATGCCGACTTAGTAGGATTTATGGGTGAACATGCCCAAACTGCCGGTTGGATTCTATTCGTATTCGTTACCATCTTCGTGGTGACAGCCGTATCAAACGGTGCCAACCTCAATGACGGTATGGACGGTATGGCTGCAGGAAATTCAGCCATCATAGGGCTAACGTTGGGGATATTGGCTTATGTATCCAGCCACATTGAGTATGCCAGCTACTTGAACATCATGTTTATACCCGGCAGTGAAGAACTCGTTATCTTTATTTGTGCGTTCATTGGTTCACTGATTGGTTTCTTATGGTACAATGCTTTCCCTGCACAAGTATTCATGGGAGACACCGGAAGTTTGACCATCGGTGGTATCATTGCGGTATTTGCCATCATCATCCACAAGGAACTGCTGATACCTATCCTATGCGGTATATTTTTGGTGGAAAACCTTTCCGTCATCCTACAAGTCAAGTATTACCAGGCAGGAAAGAAGAAAGGGAAAAAACAACGCATCTTCAAACGTACACCGATACACGACCACTTCCGAATCACTAAGGCACAGTTAGACCCGGAATGTAGTTATTTGTTCACAAAGCCGAACAACGTTTATCATGAATCCAAAATAACCGTACGTTTCTGGATCATCACCATCATATTGGCAGCAATTACGATTATCACACTAAAAATCAGATAATAAACATGGCTAAAAGAATTGTCATACTAGGAGCAGGCGAAAGCGGCACAGGAGCTGCTATTCTAGCAAAGAAGCAAGGGTTTGATACTTTTGTGTCAGACATGTCTGCCATTAAGGATAACTACAAGACAATGCTTGACGAGCGAGGTATTGAATGGGAAGAAAAGCAACACACCGAATCACTGATATTAAATGCAGATGAGGTCATAAAAAGCCCGGGTATACCCAACGAAGCTCCGATTATAGTAAAGATAAAGGCTCAAGGTATTCCTATCATCTCTGAAATTGAGTTTGCCGGTAGATACACCAACGCCAAAATGATTTGTATTACGGGTAGCAACGGAAAAACCACGACCACCTCATTAATCTATCATATTTTCAAAAAAGCCGGTTTGAATGTCGGCTTGGCAGGAAATATCGGACATAGTTTAGCCTATCAGGTGGCCGAATTCAATTACGATTATTACGTTATTGAGTTGAGCAGTTTCCAATTGGACAACATGTACAATTTCCATGCAAACATCGCGGTGCTCATGAACATCACCCCCGACCATCTAGACCGCTACAACCACGACATGCAGAATTACGTAGATGCCAAGTTCCGTATCATTCAGAACCAGACGAATGAAGATGCCTTCATCTTTTGGAACGAAGACCCTATCATCCAAAAAGAACTGCATAAGTATGGAATTCACGGACACTATTACCCATTTGGTGAGAAGAATGCCAAAGGAATGGCTGCATATATAGAAAACGAACAGGTACATTTCATCGAGCCTATTGCCTTTAACATGGAGCAGGAAGAGCTGGCCCTGACCGGCACCCATAATCTGTTTAACTCTATGGCAGCAGGTATTTCGGCCAATCTTGCCGGCATCCAAAAAGAATGTATCCGCGAAGCTTTATGCGACTTCCAAGGGGTAGAGCACCGACTTGAAAAAGTTTGCCGGGTAAAGGGTGTAGACTATATCAACGATTCCAAAGCCACCAACGTCAATTCATGCTGGTATGCACTTCAAAGTATGAAGACCAAAACCATTTTGATTTTGGGCGGAAAGGACAAAGGAAACGACTACACCGAAATTGCCGATTTGGTCAAAGAAAAATGTACCGGTCTGATTTATCTAGGAGTCAACAACGAAAAGTTACACCAATTCTTTGACGGCTTCGGTCTGCCTGTCGCTGATGTGCAAAGCATGCAAGATGCGGTGGATGCCGCTTACAAAATGGCCAAGAAAGGCGAAACAGTCCTTCTTAGTCCTTGCTGTGCAAGCTTTGACCTGTTCAACAGCTACGAAGACCGTGGAGAGCAATTCAAGAAATGCGTTAGAAATTTATAACTATGGATCTGATTAAGGATTTATTCAAAGGAGATAAAGTCATCTGGATCATCTTCCTGTTCCTCTGTTTGATTTCCGTGATTGAGGTATTTAGTGCGGCCAGTACACTTACCTACAAAAGCGGAGACCACTGGGGGCCTATTACCCAGCACAGTATCATTTTGATGGTAGGTGCATTTATCGTTGTAGTTGTACATAACATTCCGTGCAAGTACTTCAGCGTATTGCCCTTCTTCTTATTGCCATTGTCGTGCATTTTGCTACTCTTTGTGATGGGTATGGGGATTATCACGGGAGACCGTGTGAATGGAGCTGCCAGATGGATGACATTCTTCGGTATACAATTCCAGCCTTCCGAGTTGGCCAAGATGGCGGTAATCATCGTGACTGCATTCATTCTGTCCAAATACCAGGAAGAAAACGGGGCACACCCCAAAGCATTCAAATACATCATGTGGATTATTGGGATTGTATTTGTCCTGATTGCACCCGAAAACGGTTCGACAGCAGCCTTGCTGGCAGGAGTGGTATTCCTGATGATGCTGATAGGTAGAGTCCCTTGGCGACAATTGGGCAAGTTGGTAGGAGGAGTCGGCATCCTGGTTACCGTGTTTGTCGGAGTCATTCTGATTACACCGCCTGCCGTTTACAACAACGTTCCGGGTATGCACCGTGTACCCACCTGGAAAAACCGTATTACAGGTTTCTTGGAAAACAAGGACGCTGTTCCTGCCGCCAAATACGACATTGACAAAGACGCACAGATAGCCCATGCAAACATAGCCATCGCAACCAGCCATGTGATAGGAAAGATGCCCGGGAATAGTGTACAACGAGATTTCTTGTCGCAAGCATTCTCCGACTTCATCTTCGCCATTGTCATCGAAGAGCTTGGATTGTTAGGAGGTGCCTTCATTGTGATGCTTTATTTATGGCTCTTGATTAGAGCCGGTAGGATAGCCAAACGTTGTGAAAAAACCTTCCCGGCCTTCCTTATCATGGGTATAGCCATGCTGTTGGTTTCACAAGCCATGTTGAACATGATGGTAGCCGTAGGATTGTTCCCGGTAACTGGCCAGCCCCTTCCGTTAATAAGCAAAGGAGGTACTTCTACATTAATCAACTGTGCCTATATCGGAATGATTCTGAGTGTCAGTCGTTATGTGGCCGACAAAGAAGAACAGCAAATGCAGGAAGAGCTACAAGCCAACGATGAAAAGTTACAGGCCGCAGCTCAAGCATTGGTTTTACAAGCACGCGAAATGGCTCAGGCCGAAAATGACGAACAGGAGCCAGAAGACATCGACAAAGATTATACCCCTGTAAAAAGGGCCAAAGAAGAGAATGAAGTTTAACATGAATAAACTCCATTCATTCTGAGGAATTTAAAACATATATTCCTAACTTTGCAAACAAGATTACAAAAGGAAGTCATGAAGAATAATTTAAGAATAATCATCAGCGGTGGCGGTACAGGAGGTCACATCTTCCCTGCCATATCCATTGCTAACGCCATCAAGGAGCAGCGTCCGGATACGGAATTTCTGTTCGTTGGTGCCGAAGGACGCATGGAGATGCATCGCGTACCTGCCGCTGGTTACTCCATAAAAGGTTTACCTGTAGCAGGATTCAACCGCAAGAATTTGTTCAAGAACATACCCGTACTCATCAAATTGTTCAAGAGCCAACTTTTGGCCAAAAGAATCATCAAAGGCTTCCAGCCACATGCTGCTGTAGGTGTAGGTGGATATGCCAGCGGACCGACCTTAAAGGTGGCCGGCAACATGGGTATCCCGACCTTATTGCAAGAGCAGAACTCTTACGCAGGGGTAACCAATAAGCTATTGGCGAAACAAGCCCATAAGATTTGCGTGGCTTACGAAGGGATGGAACGCTTCTTTGATAAAGAAAAAATCGTGTTAACCGGCAACCCGGTACGTCAAGGACTTGTCAACAACGACATCACACGCGAGGAAGCCATCCGTTCGTTTGGTCTGGATCCGCAAAAACGGACAGTCTTGATTCTTGGAGGCAGTTTGGGTGCACGCACCATCAACCATTGTGTCATGGAGAACCTTGAAAAGGTCAAGACCTCAGGGGTACAATTCATTTGGCAAACAGGTAAGATTTACATCGAAGAAGCCCGTGCTGCTGTAGCACAAGTGGAAGGACTGGACATGCTGGTGGTAACCGACTTCATCAGCGACATGGCCATGGCCTATTGTGCAGCCGACTTGGTTATCAGCCGTGCCGGAGCCGGTTCCATTTCTGAATTCTGCTTGCTTAAAAAGCCCGTCATTCTGGTTCCATCTCCGAATGTGGCCGAAGACCACCAGACACAAAACGCTTTGGCATTGGTCAACAAGAATGCGGCACTTTACGTGAAGGATGCGGATGCCAAGAACGCTTTGCTCGACAAGGCTATCCAGGCAGTCAACCAGCCTGACTTATTAAAACGACTCAGTATAAACATCGGCGAACTGGCATTTACCGACTCGGCAAACGTCATCGCAAGAGAAGTAATCAAGCTAGCCGAAAAATATAAAAAGGAACATGGATGTTAACCAGTTAAAAGCAGTCTATTTCATCGGTGCAGGTGGCATTGGAATGAGTGCCCTGGTACGCTACTTCTTGTCCAAGGGGAAGAAGGTAGGTGGCTATGACCGTACTTCGACCGAGCTTACCGAAAAGCTTATCGGTGAGGGGGCACTGATACATTACGAAGAAGACGCATCCTTGATTCCCGACGAATTCAAAGATGCCGGTTCTACCCTCATCGTGTACACTCCGGCTATTCCTGACACACATGCCGAACTCGTATATTTCCGCGAACATAGATTTACCATCCACAAGCGTTCACAAGTATTGGGCATGCTGACCCACTCCGGTAAAGGTTTATGTGTAGCCGGCACTCATGGAAAGACCACCACTTCGACCATGACGGCACACCTATTACACCAATCACACGTAGGGTGCAATGCTTTTTTGGGCGGTATCTCCAAGAACTACGGCACCAACCTCTTACTGTCCGACCAAAGTGACTATGTAGTCATCGAAGCCGACGAGTTCGACCGCTCCTTCCATTGGCTGGCTCCTTACGCCTCGGTCATCACAGCAACCGATGCCGACCATCTGGACATCTATGGAACGGAAGAAGCGTATTTGGAAAGTTTCAACCATTATACGTCACTGATTCAACCGGGAGGATTCCTCATTGCACGCAAAGGCATCCAATTGTGTCCACGCTTGCAAGAAGGAGTTACGCTCTACACCTATTCGCAGGATGAAGGCGACTTCCATGCAGAAAATATTCGCATTGGTCATGGAGAAATCTTCTTCGACTTTATCTCGCCATTGGGAAACATCTGTGACATCCAGCTGGGTGTACCCATTGCCATCAACATCGAGAATGGAATTGCCGCTATGGCATTGGCACAAATCAGCGGAGTCAAGAACGAGGAAATCAAAGCAGCCATGCTTTCCTTCAAGGGAGTGGATCGCCGCTTCGACTTCAAGATTAAGACCGACAAGTTGATATACCTGAGCGATTACGCCCACCATCCGGAGGAAATCAAGCAAAGCATCCTTTCCATGCGTGCCTTGTATGAGGACAAGAAATTGACCGCCATTTTCCAGCCTCATCTATATACACGTACCCGCGATTTCTACCAGGACTTCGCTAATAGTTTGTCCTTGCTGGACGAAGTGATTCTGACCGATATTTATCCGGCTCGCGAATTGCCTATCGAGGGAGTTAGCAGCCAACTGATATACGACCATTTGCGTCCAGGCATTGAAAAGACCTTGTGCAAGAAAGAAGAAATACTTGACATTCTACGCAGCAAGGAAGTGGAAGTTTTAATAACTTTGGGTGCAGGAGACATCGAGAACTATGTTCCCGAAATTTGTGAAATATTGAATCAACGATGATAAAGAAATTATTCATACTCCTATTTCTGATGCTGATAACCATCTACCTCGTTGTAGCGGTTACTGCATTTAACGGCAAGCCTGATGACGAGACTTGTACGGGTATGGAATTAGTGATTAATGATAGCATCAACCACGGTTTTATCACGAAAAAGGAAGTCCTACGGACCTTGAACACCAAGAAGCTCTCTCCTATCGGCAAGAAGATGGGCGAGATAAACACCCGCCAGTTGGAAGAAGAACTGGGACAACACCCGTTGATAGGCAATGTGGAATGCTTCCGCACGGTAGGCAACCGGATAGGTATCAGCGTCACCCAACGGGTTCCTATCTTACGTGTCATGGCCGCCAATGGCGAGAACTATTATGTAGACGACAAAGGCCATACCATGCCCATACCCAACAGTGCTGCCAATGTAGCCATCGTCACCGGGCATGTAGACAAAGCTTTTGCCACCAAAGAGCTGTACGAGTTTGCCCTATTCCTTCAGGACAATCCTTTGTGGAAGGCACAGGTTCAACAAATCAATGTCACATCGGACAAGGAATTGGAACTAATCCCCCACGTAGGCAATCATGTCATCTTCCTGGGAAAACCGGAGAATTACGAGGACAAGTTCGACAGACTGAAAACATTTTATAAGAAAGGGCTGAACGAAGTGGGCTGGAACAAATACTCCCGCATCAGCCTGGAATTCAACAACCAGATTATTTGTACCAAAAAATAGAAGTAAGATATGACAGCAACCGACTTTATAGTAGCGATTGAGCTGGGATCGTCCAAGATTACCGGCATTGCAGGGAAAAAGCTTCCGGACGGAGGCATTCAGATACTGGCCTTGGCCAGTGAAAACGCTTCCGATTGCATTCGGAAGGGAGTCATCTACAATTTGGACAAAACCACATTAAGCCTTACTTCGATCATCAAGAAGTTGGAATCGTCGCTGAAGGCTTCTATCGGTAAAGTATATATCGGTATGGGTGGACAATCACTCCGCACCATCCGCAACACGGAAGTCCGTCATTTGGACGAAGAAACCAAGATTTCGCAAGAACTGATTGACGCCATCGAGGACAGCAACCGCGGTGTACCTATCGTGGGTTACCAAATCCTGGGTGTAGCTCCACAAGAATACAAGGTAGGAAACGATTTGATTGTAGAGCCAAAAGGTGTACAGACCGACCACATCGAAGGACGATTCTTGAACATCATCGCCCGCAAGAATGTGAAGGAAAACATTTACCAGTGCTGCGAATATGTTCCTATCGGCATTGCCGATGATGCAGAGGATCTGATTGCTCCTTTGGCATTGGCCGATGCGGTGCTGACAAGCAGCGAAAAGCGTTCGGGATGCGTACTTGTAGATTTTGGTGCAGACACAACAACCGTTTCCATTTATAAGAACAACATTCTCCGCCACCTGGCTGTTATACCTTTGGGCGGAAGCAACATCACCAAGGACATCTGTAGCCAGCAGATCGAAGAAGACGATGCAGAAGCCTTGAAGATTCGCTTCGGACAGGCTTACACCGAGCCGAAAGAAGGAGACGACGAAAACAAGGAATACACGTTGGAAGGCAGATGCTCCATCAACGCCATCCTGTTGGAAGAAATCATCGAAGCCCGTCTCAACGAAATTCTGGACAACATAGTCAACCAAATTTCCCTTTCGGGCTACGAAGGAAAATTGTTGGCCGGAGCCATCCTCACCGGTGGCGGTATCAACCTCAAGAACATGGAGGAAGCCTTTGTCAAACGCACTAAGATAGACAAGGTACGAATGGCCAAGGAAACTCAAATCTCCTTGAAGGGCATTGAAATCAAGAAAGACGGAAGCTTGAACACCCTGATTGCCCTCTTGGCTGCCGGCAAGGAAAACTGCTGCCTGCCGATGTCAGAGTCCATCACCCCCGAACCGGTCAAGAAGCCTGCCACAAGCACCGTCATTGAAGGACAACTGTTTACCTCGGACGGACGTAGCAAGGCCGAAGTGGAGGAAGAAGAAGAACTGAAACGCCAACAGGAAAAGGCAGCTATTCTGGCCAAGCAAAAGGCCGAAAAAGAAGCCTTGGAAGCCGAAAGAAAGCGAAAAGCCGAATGCGAGGAACTGATTCAGGAAGCAGTCAAGTTGAAGAACGAAGAAAAATTCAGCGATGCTTTGAAGAAACTCAAGAAGGCATCGGCCATGAATATTGCAGAAAAGGAAGGAGCCATCCAAGCCATCCAGCAGGAAGTGACCGAGCTGAAAGAAAAGAACAGCATCACCGGCAAGTTGGCCAATTTCTTTACCAAAATCCTCGACGAGGATTAATTTAACCCGAATACATCCACTGATAAAAATAGATAGATATGTCAGAAGAAAACAACATAATGCCATTCGACTTCCCATCTCCAACCTCCTGCATCATCAAGGTAATTGGCGTAGGCGGTGGTGGAGGCAATGCAGTCAACCACATGTATAAGGAAGGTATCCACGACGTAGCCTTTGTCGTATGCAATACCGATAGTAAAGCCCTGGAAGAATCGCCCGTCCCCGTCAAGTTGCAGCTTGGCCACGAAGGGTTGGGTGCCGGCAACCGTCCTCAGAAAGCCCGCGAAGCAACCGAAGAAAGTCTGGAAGAGGTACAGAACATGCTGAACGACGGCACCAAGATGGTATTCATCACTGCCGGTATGGGTGGTGGTACCGGTACCGGTGCAGCTCCGCTCATTGCCAAGGTAGCCAAGGACATGGACATCCTTACCGTAGGTATCGTGACCATTCCTTTCCGTTGGGAAGGCGACAAGAAAATCGACCAGGCCTTGGACGGTGTGGAAGAAATCAGCAAGAATGTCGATGCCTTGTTGGTCATCAACAACGAACGCCTCAGCGAAATCTATAGCGACCTGTCACTGGACGATGCTTTCGACCGTGCCGACGACACCCTTTCGGTAGCCGCCAAGAGCATTGCCGAAATCATCACCATGCGTGGTAAGGTGAACCTCGACTTCAACGATGTGAAGACCGTGCTGAAGGACGGCGGAGTCGCCATCATGAGTACCGGCTATGGCGAAGGCGAAAACCGTGTAAGCACTGCCATCCAGAATGCCCAGCACTCGCCTTTGCTCAACAACAACGACATCTTCAAGTCCAAGAAAGTGCTGCTCAACATCTCATACAGCTCGCAGAAGAAGCTGATGATGAGCGAAATGGACGAAGTGAAAGAATTCATGAACCGCTTCAACCGCGATTTCGAAACCAAGTTCGGTATCGCCATCGACGACACATTGGGCGATAAAGTGAAAATCACCTTGTTGGCTACCGGATTCGGTGTTCAGGACATCCACGTCAAGGAAATGGACGACCGCATCGTGAAGCGTACCATCGAGGAAGAAAAGCGGAAGGCCGAAGAAGAAGAAAAGGAAGAAGAAAGACGCATCCGTCGCGAAGGATTCTATGGCAAGGACAGCTCGGCCAAAATCCGTCGCAAGCCACGTCGCAATATCTACCTCTTCTCGTTGGAAGACCTGGACAACGACAACATCATCAGCATGGTCGAAACCGTTCCTACCTTCCAGCGTAGCAAGGACATGCTCGACAGCATCCAAACCAAGAACACCATCGACGAGGGCTTCGGAAGCATGGAAAAAGAAACCAACGAAAACGAAAATATTATCCACTTTTAATCAAAAGAATCATTATGGAAATGTTTGACCGCATCAGCAACGACATCAAGGATGCCATGAAGGCAAAGGATAAAGTAAGACTCGAAACATTACGCAATATCAAGAAGGTATTCCTCGAAGCCAAAACCGCTCCGGGTGCCAACGACACGCTGACCGACGATGCTGCCCTGAAAATCATGCAGAAGCTCGTGAAGCAAGGCAAGGACTCGGCTACCCTTTACAATGAACAGGGCCGTGCCGACTTAGCCGAAGCCGAACTCGCTCAAGTAGCCGTCATCGAAACTTACCTGCCCAAGCAGATGAGTGCCGAAGAACTAGAAGTTGCCTTGAAAGCCATCATTGCCGAAGTAGGTGCCACCGGCCCGAAGGACATGGGCAAGGTGATGGGTACTGCCACCAAGAAGTTGGCCGGATTGGCCGAAGGTCGTGCCATCTCTGCCAAGGTGAAGGAACTCTTGGGATAAATATTAGAGAGGTGGATGTGTAAAAAACGCATCCACTTCTTTTTTCAACAATCATCAACCATCGACCTATGCATATGAACATATCCAAACTCCTCCACCCTTTTCCCCGTATATTCATTACTCTTTTGAGATGCTTCAAGAAGCAGGTGTCGAACTGATGATGAATGTAGAGGTGACATCCATCAATCATACAGAAAAAGGATGGGAAGTTGCTTCGGTGACAGGCAAGCAAATAGTGGATGCTACAGGAAACGCCACCATAGCGGCATTGGCTGGAGCCGAACGCGTCAAGTCGCCCGATGCTGTCCGTCAACCAGGTTCCTATTTCTTTTGGCTTTCCTCCCAAGGCATGGAGTTCGACACCGATGAAGTGATTCGTGCTTATAACCAAGCAATCGAAACCGGAGAACTTCTGCCGAATGGTGTGCGACTACATCCAAACCATCGGGATGACGCAGGAAGAAGTGGAAGATTTGCTGGAAACAATGAAAAATATGACAAAACGAAACGAATGATCCGTCCATCAATCGAACAATTCCTTCAACACATCGAGCGACTTCAAGATCGGGAAATCGGGTAAGTGCAAACGGTAATAGTCATTAATTACCGTCAAACAACGGCCTCGCTCCGCACGGTTCATACCAAACAGATGCATGGTGTCGTAGTTCATTCGCATCAACAACCGGATGCGGGAAGCCTCGTCGGGCTTCAGGTAAACACCGCTCGAAGGGACGATGGGACTGAAACTGGCATTTACCATATCAAAATAATCGCCGGCATCATAATCTTCCAGGTTGGGATAAAGGCCCAGGAAACGGGACAGACGCATCAGGAAGACCAGATGGAAGTTGGCAAAACTCCTGTCCTCGCAAGCATCCAGCCAAAGAATGGAATGCTGAAGATAGGCAAAAAGCGGTTCGTTGGGAGCCTCTTCCTTCAAGGCCCGATAAAGGAACTCAGCCAGGAACATGGCAATGGAGGATTTATAAGGATGGAAAGGCAACGAGCGGAACGGATAAGCCAGCTTCACCTCCCGCATGCGGTGCAAACGGACGTTGGGACGGATATCGGCTTCCACCTCGATCAATGCCAAGGGCTGGAAGAGGGCCGAACGCATGCCCGACTTGCGTGAACGGGGTATGCCTACCACAAACGAAGTCCTTCCCCACTCCTTGGTATACACATCCACCACGTTCGACGAGTCGTTATACTTCAACGTGTGCAGTACAATGCCTATTGTCTTCTGAAACATCGGTTTTTGGCTCTTTTATCCGTTACAAAAATACGGATTTCCCTGTAAATTGCACGAAAAATCATATTTTTTCTTCGGAATGTTTTGCCAATTCAAAAAAACATTCTACTTTTGCAATCGCTTTCGGAAACGAAGCCGATTCTTTGACACAAAAGGTGTGGTAGTTCAGCTGGTTAGAATACCTGCCTGTCACGCAGGGGGTCGCGGGTTCGAGTCCCGTCCATACCGCCAATGTTGCTTAGGCACATGAATCGTCAAAGAAGGATGGTCCGTTCGTATATCGGTTAGTACTCAAGATTTTCATTCTTGCAAGGGGGGTTCGATTCCCCCACGGACTACTAATAAGAAAAAAGAATAAAGAACAATTTAAAGATTAGTCGAGATGGCAAATCACAAATCATCAATCAAGAGAATCAGACAAGAAGAAAAGAGAAGACTTCACAACAGATATTATGCAAAGACTATGCGTAATGCAGTGAAGAAGCTTCGCAACACTCATGACAAGGCAGAAGCTGCTGCTATGT
The DNA here is from genome assembly GCA_017420875.1 of Bacteroidaceae bacterium. Taxonomy (GTDB): domain Bacteria; phylum Bacteroidota; class Bacteroidia; order Bacteroidales; family Bacteroidaceae; genus Phocaeicola. Next base: position 11,208 of record JAFQNW010000171.1, on the reverse strand, counting down.
TCCCAGGCGTTCAAAAGATGTTGGACAAATTGGCTAAGCGTAACATTATCCACAAGAACAAGGCATCTAACTTGAAGTCTAAGTTGGCTGCTCACATCAGCAAGCTCGCTTAATCATTGTCGGAGTACAAAAGATAAACAAGGCTGAACCTCAAAAAAGGTTCGGCCTTTTGTCGTTATACCACCTACCCGAAGCGGCAATTATTTTTACGATTTTTACCACGAAAAATCTGTTTCTTTCACACATTTTTTGTATCTTTGAAAACTTAAACAATCGAACTATTAAAAGATGAGTCAAGAGGAAAAGATGAATGGCGGACAGGAATATTCCGCCAGTAACATTCAGGTATTAGAAGGATTGGAAGCAGTGCGTAAACGCCCTGCCATGTACATTGGCGACATCAGCGAAAAAGGGCTGCACCATTTGGTATACGAAGTGGTGGACAACTCCATCGACGAAGCACTGGCCGGCTATTGTGACCATATCGAAGTTTTTATCAACGAAGACAATTCAATTACCGTACAAGATAATGGACGTGGTATCCCTGTAGACTTCCACGAAAAAGAACAGAAATCGGCCCTTGAAGTCGTAATGACCGTACTTCATGCCGGTGGTAAATTCGACAAGGGCTCCTACAAGGTATCCGGAGGTTTGCACGGTGTAGGGGTATCGTGTGTGAACGCTCTCTCTACCCACATGACCACCAACGTATTCCGTAACGGGAAAATCTACCAACAGGAATACTCCTGCGGTAAGCCGTTATACTCAGTAAAGGAAATTGGCGATTGCGGCGAACAGACTGGTACCCGCCAAACATTCTGGCCGGACAGCACCATCTTTACCGTAACCACCTATAAGTACGAAACCTTGCAGAACCGTCTCCGCGAATTGGCATACCTCAACAAGGGCATCACCATCTCGCTGACCGACCTCCGCGACAAGGACGAAGAAGGCAATGCACGTACCGAAACTTTCCACTCGGAAGAAGGTGTGAAGGAGTTCGTACGTTTCCTCAACAACCAGCAGAACAACGCTCCGTTGATAGACGATGTAATCTACCTGAACACCGAAAAGCAGGGAGTGCCCATCGAATGTGCCATCATGTACAACACCAGCTATCGCGAAAGCTTGTATTCGTACGTCAATAACATCAACACGATAGAAGGCGGTACCCACGTGGTAGGTTTCCGCACAGCCTTGACTCGTGTGTTGAAGAAATATGCCGAAGAAAACAATGCCAAGGCCATTGAAAAGGCAAAGATTGAAATTCAGGGCGAAGACTTCCGTGAAGGTCTTGTAACCGTTATCTCGGTGAAGGTGGCTGAACCTCAGTTCGAAGGACAGACCAAGACCAAGTTGGGTAACAGCGAAATCAGCGGTGCCGTAAACAGTGCCGTAGGTGAAGCCTTGTCCAACTACCTGGAAGAACACCCGAAGGAAGCCAAGCAAATTGTAGATAAAGTGATTCTGGCTGCAACTGCCCGTATCGCTGCCCGCAAGGCACGCGAAACCGTACAACGCAAGAGCCCGATGGGCGGTGGAGGTATGCCGGGTAAGTTGGCAGACTGCTCCAGCCGCGTACCGGAAGAATGCGAATTGTTCCTGGTCGAAGGGGATTCGGCAGGTGGTTCGGCCAAGCAAGGCCGTAGCCGTGCTACCCAAGCCATCCTTCCGTTGAGAGGTAAGATTCTGAACGTAGAAAAGGCCATGTGGCACAAGGCGTTCGAAAGCGACGAAGTGAACAACATCATCACAGCTTTGGGTATCCGTTTCGGTGTAGACGGAGACGAAGACAGCAAGAAAGCCAACATCGACAAGTTGCGTTATCACAAGGTTATCATCATGGCCGATGCCGACGTGGACGGTGCCCACATCGCTACCCTGGTCATGACCTTGTTCTACCGCTATATGCCGGAAGTGATTCAAGCCGGACACCTTTACATCGCCAACCCACCGCTCTACAAGTGTTCGAAGGGTAAGGTAAGCGAATATTGCTACAACGATGAAGAACGTCAGGCTTTCATCGAAAAATATGCAGACGGTAACGAAGGAAGCATCCACACCCAGCGATACAAAGGTTTGGGTGAAATGAATCCGGAACAATTGTGGGAAACTACCATGAACCCGGAGACTCGTTATCTGAAGCAAGTACACATTGAAAATGCCGCTGAAACGGACTATATCTTCTCCATGTTGATGGGGGACGAGGTAGCTCCACGACGCGAGTTCATAGAGAGAAACGCAACGTATGCAAATATCGATGCGTAATAATCATCATCTTTTTACATTTAAATCCATCCTCACATCTTACAACGAGGTAGTCCCGGGCTTAGGTTCGGGACTTTTTTTATGCCCAAACTTCGATGAATAGGGAGAAAAATGGACCTTCTCAAAGCACACGTCAAACGTGAACAAAAATTATTTTACTATATTTTTTGTCTAAAAGGCTATTTTTCAAGATTAAAATCCTATTTTTGGAAATAATTGAACGTTTTAAAACCTATATAACTATGAAACTCACATTTCACATAGAGTACCGCACAGCATGGGGCGAATCCATTGGCGTCATGCTGGAAGGGAAAGAGAACACTCCCATCATGCTGAACACCCACGACGGCATCATCTGGGAAGGAAGTACAGAAACCAGTGATGCTGCAGCAGGCGTTCCACTGACTTACCGCTACGGTGTATTTTGTGACGGCCAGTGCTGCCGTCGCGAAAGCGGAACCATGGCACACATCTTCTGCCCGAGCAAGAAACGCAATTGCCACTACATTCTGAACGATGCTTGGAAAGACCTTCCGGGAGCATCCTATCTATACAGCTCTGCTTTCAGCGGAAATGCCGTAGAAAGAAAGACTCCCAAGGCTCAGGTATCGGGTAATGGCGACATCATCTTCCGTGCCATCTGTCCTTGCCTGCACCACCGCAAGCAAGTGTTGGGTATCTGCGGTAACCACAGCAAGTTGGGCAATTGGGAGGCCAGCAAAGCCGTCATCATGGAAGAAATCCAGAATAACGAATGGATAGCTACCATTCCGGCCATCGACATCCAGTTCCCACTCGAATACAAGTTCGTGGCACTCAATGCCGACACAGCCCAAGTGGAAGAATGGGAAAATGGTGCCAACCGTCAGCTTTACCTAAGTAACCTGCACAAGGGAGAAATCTTCTTGACTACCGAAATGGAAGTGATGTTCGGCTCCATGTCACGCAAGATTGCCGGTACTGCTATCCCGGTATTCTCGCTCCGCAGCGAAGGAAGCTACGGTGTAGGCGACTTCGGCGACTTGAAGAAGCTGATTGACTGGGCAGAACAGACTCACCAACAGGCGGTTCAGATTCTCCCCATCAACGATACCACCATCACCAACACCTGGATGGACTCTTATCCCTACAACAGCATCTCCATCTACGCCTTCCACCCAATGTACATCGACCTTCGCCAACTGGGCAAGATGAAGGACAAGGAAGCTGCGGCTGCTTTCGAGCAGAAACGTTTGGAACTGAATGCCTTGCCACAGATTGACTACGAGGCTGTGAACAATGCCAAGCGTGAATACATCCGCCTGATGTACTTGCAAACCGGCAAGCGTTTGTTGGCATCGGCCGACTTCAAGAAGTTCTTCCAGGAAAACGAGCATTGGTTGTTGCCTTATGCAGCCTTCTCACATTTGAGAGACTTGTACGGCACACCCGACTTCAGCCAATGGCCCGAACATCAGACTTACGACGCCAAGGCCATCGCAGCCATGTGTGCTCCCGAAAGCGAATGCTATGAACACATCGCTTACTATTATTACATCCAATACAACCTGCACATCCAGTTGCTGGATGCCGGAAACTATGCCCGTCAGAAAGGCATCATCTTCAAGGGTGACATTCCTATCGGCATCAGCCGCAACAGCGTAGAAGCCTGGATTGAACCTTATTACTTCAACATGAACGGACAAGCCGGTGCACCACCCGATGCATTCTCGGTAAACGGACAGAACTGGGGCTTCCCTACCTACAACTGGGATGTCATGGAACAAGACAATTACCTGTGGTGGCAGAAGCGTTTCCGCAAGATGGCCGAATACTTCACTGCTTACCGCATCGACCACATCCTGGGTTTCTTCCGCATTTGGGAAATCCCGGCACACTCGGTACATGGTTTGCTCGGTCAGTTCGTGCCTGCCCTCCCGATGGGTGTCGAAGAAATCGAAAGCTTCGGTTTGGGCTTCCAGAAGGATTTCATGACCCGTCCGTTCATCAACGACGATATCCTGAACCGCTTGTTTGGCGAAAAGGCCGCCTTCGTCCAGGAAACGTTCTTGCAGAACAGCCACGATGACATCTGGGAAATGCGTCCGGAATTTGATACCCAACGCAAGGTAGAAGCTTGGTTTGCCGGAAAGAAGGACGAAGAAAGTGTCCTCCTCCGCGAAGGCTTGTACACCTTGATCAGCAACGTATTGTTTGTGCCCGACCGCAAGAACCCTTCCACTTACCATCCGCGTATCACCGTTCAGAACGACTTCATCTTCGAACGCCTGAACGATCAGGAAAAGGCTGCGTTCAACAACCTGTACAACCATTACTACTACCAGCGTCACAACCAGTTCTGGTACGGCGAAGCCATGAAGAAATTGCCGATGCTTACCCAATGCACTTCCATGCTGGTTTGCGGTGAAGACTTGGGTATGGTGCCCGACTGTGTGCCTTGGGTGATGGAACAGCTACAGATTCTGAGCCTCGAAATCCAACGCATGCCGAAGAATCCGGCACACGAGTTCGGTCATCTGGAAGAATATCCGCTCCGCTCGGTATGTACCATCTCGACTCACGACATGGCTACCCTCCGCGGCTGGTGGGAAGAAGATCCTGAACTCACAGCCAACTACTACAACAAGGTGTTGAACCAATGGGGAGAAGTGCCTGCCGCTGCACCGGGATGGATTTGCGAAGACATCATCCGCCAGCACCTGCAATGCCCGTCGTTGCTCTGCATCCTTTCGTTCCAGGACTGGTTGTCCATGGACGAAGAGCTCCGCTATCCGGATGTAGACGCCGAACGCATCAACGTGCCGGCCAACCCACGCCACTACTGGCGTTACCGCATGCACCTCACTTTGGAAGCTTTGATGAAGAAGAAGGCCTTCAACAAGAAGCTGACTGAAATGATTGACGAAACAGGAAGATACTAATATCCAGTGTCATCCAGAGCGAAGCGAAGGATCTCGAGTACATCAAGTGAGTGTTACCGGGATTCTTCCTCCCTTCGGTCGTCTGAATGACAAATCGTGTCAAGAAGTATATCACTCCCTAAAACCCAAAAAAACCAAAATAAATACCATGAGAAAAATACCCGACCTAAGCTTTTGGAAACTGTGGAACATCAGTTTCGGATTCTTTGGCGTACAGATTGCCTACGCCCTGCAGAGTGCCAACATCAGCCGTATCTTCTCCACCCTTGGAGCAGACCCACACGACTTGAGTTACTTCTGGATTTTGCCTCCGTTGGCAGGAATCATCGTACAACCCATCATCGGTGCACTTAGCGACCGTACCTGGACCCGTTTCGGACGCCGCATCCCTTACTTGTTTGTGGGTGCCCTGGCTGCCGTGGCCGTGATGTGCCTGTTGCCCAATGCCGGTAGTTTCGGCATGACCGTAGGTGCTGCCATGATTTTCGGCTTGATTTCATTGATGTTCCTCGATACGTCCATCAACATGGCCATGCAGCCGTTCAAGATGATGGTGGGCGACATGGTGAACGAAAAGCAGAAGGGCTTGGCCTATTCCATCCAGAGTTTTCTGTGTAACGCAGGAAGCTTGGCCGGCTACTTGTTCCCGTTCATTTTTGCAGCCATCGGCATCAGCAACATTGCCCCGAAGGGAGTAGTCCCCGACTCGGTAATTTATTCGTTCTATATCGGTGCCCTCATCCTGATTCTCTGTGTCATCTATACCTCTGCCAAGGTGAAGGAATATCCGCCCGAACTGTATGCTGAATACCACGGCATCAACAAGGACGACAAGAAGGAAGAAAAAACGAACATGCTGCAATTGCTCATCAAGGCTCCGAAGGCTTTCTGGACCGTAGGTTTGGTACAGTTCTTCTGCTGGGCTGCTTTCATGTTCATGTGGACCTATACCAACGGTACGATTGCCGCCAACACCTTTGATGCTCCTTCCATCGTCACTGCAGCCGGTGCAACCGTCATCGATACAGCCTCGGTACAATATCAGACTGCTGGCGACTGGGTAGGCATCCTGTTTGCCGTACAAGCCGTAGGTTCGGTTATCTGGGCAACCATCATCCCGCAGTTCAAGAGCCGCAAGGTGGCTTATGTAGTGAGCTTGTTGTTGGGAGCCATCGGTTTCATCTCCATCCTGTTCATTCACGACCAGTATATGCTGTTCGGTTCGTTCTTGCTCATCGGTTGTGCTTGGGCAGCCATGTTGGCTCTGCCATTTACCATCCTGACCAATGCCCTTACCGGCGGTCACATGGGTACCTACCTTGGTTTGTTTAACGGAACCATCTGCATTCCTCAGATTGTAGCAGCCTCGTTGGGCGGAATCATCCTGAAGGCGTTCACCACCGAAGGCAGCATTCCTCCCGAAGTGAACATGTTGGTTTTGGCCGGTATCTTCTTGATTATCGGTGCTTGCTGCGTAGGCATTGTGAAGGAAAAGAATTAAAAGCACTTATTTTTTCATTCAAAAATATAAACGCCTGGTCTTTTCTGATAGAAAGTCCTAACTTTGTAGTTAAAAATCAACCTGTATATTTTATGAAAAAAGTTCTCGTTCTTATGTCACTTTTCGCTTTCCTCGGCCTTCATCAGTCCAGTGCGGTGGTAGTCAAGAAGATTACTCCTACATTCTGGTGGGCTGGCATGCATAATCCTGAACTGCAGATTATGCTCTATGGCGATAACATCGGTTCGTGCGACGTGTCGCTCTCTTCGCCGGACATTGCCTTACGCGATGTAGTCAAGCAAGAAAACCCTAACTACCTGTTGCTGTATGTCGACTTGTCGGAAGCAGCTCCGCAGACCTTCAACATCATCCTGAAGCAGGGCCGGAAAGAAACCGTCGTGCCTTACGAGCTCAAGCAACGCCGTCCCCACTCTTCGGAAGTGAAGGGCTTCGATGCCAGCGATGTGCTGTACCTCATCATGCCCGACCGCTTTGCCAACGGCAATCCGGCCAACGACATCGTACCGGGAATGAAGGAAAACAAGGTGAACCGCAACGAACAGTACGGCCGTCATGGAGGTGACCTCAAGGGGATTGAAAACCATCTGGACTATCTGGAAGACTTGGGCGTAACGGCCATCTGGCTGAACCCGATTCAGGAAAACGACATGCCGGGCGGATCGTACCATGGCTATGCCATCACCGACTATTTCCAGGTGGACCGTCGCTACGGTAGCAACGAAGAGTTCCGCCAGTTGGTGGAAAAGGCTCAGGCCAAGGGCATGAAGGTGGTAATGGACATGATTTTCAACCACTGCGGAAGCCACAACTTCATCTTCAGCGACAAGCCATCGACCGACTGGTTCAACTTCAAGTCGAACTACGTGGGCACTTCGTACAAGACTGCCAGCGTGCAGGATGTGCATGCCTCGGAATACGAATACAAGATTGCAGTGGATGGATGGTTCACCCGTCAGATGCCCGACTTGAACCAGCGTAACCGCCACGTGGCACAATTCCTTATCCAGAGCAGCATCTGGTGGATTGAATATGCCGGCATCAACGGTATCCGTCAGGACACTCACCCGTATGCCGACTTCGACTTCATGGCCCGTTGGTGCAAGGCTGTCAACGACGAATACCCCGACTTCAACATCGTGGGCGAGACTTGGCTCAACAGCAACGTGCTGGTTTCGTTCTGGCAGAAGGACAGCAAACTGGCTGCTCCACGCAACTCCAACCTCCGCACCGTGATGGACTTCCCGTTGATGGACCAGATGAACAAGGCATTCGACGAAGAAACGACCGACTGGGCTGGAGGTCTCTACCGCCTGTACGACTACCTCACTCAGGACCTGGTGTATGCCGACCCAATGAATCTGCTCACCTTCCTGGACAACCACGATACCTCTCGTTTCAGCACTGACGACAAGAAGGCGGCCAACCTGACTCGCTTCAAGCAAGCCATCACCTTCTTGCTCACCACCCGCGGCATTCCGCAGATTTACTACGGCACCGAAATCCTGATGACCGGCGAAAAGTCGGAAGGCGACGGTATGCTCCGTAAGGATTTCCCCGGTGGTTGGGAAGGCGATGCCCGCAACTGCTTCAACGCGTCGGGACGCACTGCACAAGAAGAAGCTGCACACGCTTTCATCAAGAAGATGCTGAACTGGCGTAAGGGCAACGAAGTGATTGGCAAGGGTACACTGAAGCACTTCTCCATCAACCAGGGTGTGTATGTGTACGAACGGAAATACAACGGCAAGTCGGTTGTGGTAATCATGAACGGTAACGACCGCGAAGCGAAGATCTCGCTCACTCCGTATGCCGAAGTGCTTCCGAAACCGCAAGCCAAGGACTTCCTGTCGGGCAAGACCATCACGCTGGGCAAGGAACTGACATTGGGTAACCGCGAAATACTGGTACTCGAATTTTAAAACGAACAATTACTAAACTAGACTTAACACATGAACTTCAGAAAACTTTTCAACATGCTCGTCTTGAGCATGGGCATCGTTGTGTGCCATGCTCAGGAACGGCTGTCCTCACCGGACGGCAACCTAACCCTGAACTTCAGCCTCGACGCACAGGGTACACCCATCTACGAACTTACCTACAAAGGGAAAACGGTCATCCGCCCCAGCAAACTGGGACTGGAGTTGAAACGCGAAGACGCCCACAAGCAGACCGACTTTGAATGGACCGCCCAGAAGGACACTACGGCTCTGGACGCCCAGACCAACCTGTACAGCGGATTCCGATTGGAGAAGGCCGAGATCTCCAGCTTCGACGAGACCTGGCAACCCGTATGGGGCGAGGAAAAGGAAATCCGCAACCGGTACAACCAGCTGCTCGTCACCCTCGACCAGCCGATGAACAAACGCTACATCCAGATAGAGTTCCGCTTGTTCGACGACGGACTTGGGTTCCGCTACAACTTCCCCCAACAGCCCAACCTGAACTATTTCGTCATCCGGGAGGAGCATAGCCAGTTTGCCATGACGGGCAATCACAAAGCCTTCTGGATACCGGGCGACTACGACACGCAGGAGTACGACTACACCACCTCCCGCCTGTCCGAAATCCGTAGCCTGATGCCAAAAGCCATCACCCCGAACTCCTCGCAGACTCCCTTCTCGCCCACCGGCGTACAAACGGCCCTGATGATGAAGACCGACGACGGACTTTACATCAACCTGCACGAAGCGGCGTTGGTGGACTATCCGTGCATGCACCTCAATCTGGACGACCGCAACCTGGTGTTCGAAAGCTGGCTCACCCCCGATGCACAGGGCAACAAGGGATACATGCAGACACCTTGCCACACCCCGTGGCGAACCATCATCGTGAGCGACGACGCCCGCAACATCCTGGCCTCTCGCCTCACCCTCAACCTGAACGAGCCGTGCAAGCTGGAAGACACCTCGTGGATCAAGCCGGTGAAGTACATCGGTATCTGGTGGGACATGATTACCGGAAAGGGTTCGTGGGCCTATACCGACGAGCTGAACAGTGTCAAGCTGGGCGAAACGGACTACAGCCAGACCACCCCCAACGGGAAACACTCGGCCAACACGGAGAATGTGAAACGATACATCGACTTTGCTGCCGAGCATGGATTCGACCAGGTGCTCGTGGAAGGATGGAACGAGGGCTGGGAAGACTGGTTCGGCAAGAGCAAGGAGGATGTGTTCGACTTCGTCACCCCCTACCCCGACTTCGATGTGCAGGAGTTGAAGGAATATGCTGCCCAGAAGGGCGTCAAACTGATGATGCACCACGAGACCTCGTCGTCTGTACGCAACTATGAACGCCACCTTGACCAAGCTTACCGGTTCATGAACGAAAATGGCTACAACGCCGTGAAAAACGGTTATGTGGGCGACATCATCCCTCGGGGCGAGCACCACTACGGCCAGTGGATGAACAACCACTACCTGCATGCCGTGAAGAAAGCTGCCGATCACCAAATCATGGTCAATGCCCACGAGGCTGTCCGCCCCACCGGTCTTTGCCGCACGTATCCCAACCTCATCGGCAACGAGTCGGCCCGCGGCACCGAATACGAGGCCTTCGGAGGCAATAACGTGGACCACACCACCATCCTGCCCTTCACCCGCCTCATCGGAGGCCCGATGGACTATACGCCGGGCATCTTCGAGACCGACTGCAGCCGGATGAATCCGGAAAACCTGTCACGCGTACGCTCCACGCTAGCCCGACAGCTGGCACTCTACGTCACCATGTACAGCCCCTTGCAGATGGCTGCTGACATTCCCGAGAACTACGAACGCTTCATGGATGCTTTCCAGTTTATCAAGGACGTGCCGGTGGAATGGGACGAAACCCACTACCTGGAGGCCGAACCGGGCGATTACATCACGATAGCCCGGCGGGAAAAGGGCACGGACAATTGGTTTGTGGGTTGCACGGCCGACGAGAACGGGCACGACACCCGCTTGTCGCTCGACTTCCTGACACCGGGCAAGACCTACGTTGCCACCGTCTACGCCGATGCGGCCGATGCCAGCTGGGACAAGAATCCGCAGGCCTACACCATCAGCCGGGGATTGGTGAACAGCCACACCACCCTGAATCTGCACGCAGCCAGTGGGGGCGGATTTGCCATCAGCCTCCGCGAAGTGAAGCGTCCGGCCGATATGCAAGGACTGGAAAAATGGTAAGTGAAAAAGCCGGTGAAAGCCCATCAGGCCCATCAGGCCGACAAGGAGAATCCAAATGTGTGTCATGTTGCTAGTGTGTTTTTGTGTATACGCAAATATACCACATTTGTAACCCGCTTGTCAAGGTTTTGAACATTTATTTTTCCACAAAATCACCCCCTCCTCACGACGTTTTTTTAAAACGTGCTGACGTTTTCCCTCAAACGCCTTCACGTTTTGGAAAAACGTCGATTTTCGTGCGGCCGGAGAACACGAAGAGAAGCATTTCATTTCACCATTTCAGCAAATACGGGGGGCCAAACAAGGGGGTTAAACTTATTATATATATTAT
>JAFQNW010000170.1 GCA_017420875.1 Bacteroidaceae bacterium | reverse complement strand
TCAAGAAGGTAAATATTGGGAATCGTTTCTTTTCGCCCTCTTTGAGAATGGTTATCGGTGTACCCTCGGGTAGTACCGAAGTGGAACTCCGTGCTGTACGCGATAGTGCGGAACATGCTGGTGGACGCGATGTCTACTTGATTTTTGAGCCGATGGCGGCTGCAATAGGTATTGGTATTGATGTAGAAGCACCGGAAGGAAACATGATTGTAGATATAGGTGGTGGTTCTACTGAAATTGCAGTGATATCTTTGGGCGGTATCGTCTCGAATAACTCCATTCGTATCGCTGGTGATGATTTGACTGCTGATATTCAGGAATATATGTATCGTCAGCACAATGTGAAAGTCAGTGAACGTATGGCTGAACGTATTAAGATTCATGTAGGAGCTGCCTTGACCGACTTGGGGGATGATGCTCCGGAGGATTACATTGTGCGAGGACCAAATCGTATCACAGCACTTCCGATGGAAGTTCCTGTAAACTATCAGGAAATTGCCCATTGTTTGGAAAAGAGCATTGCCAAGATTGAGACTGCTATCTTGAGTGCTTTGGAAAATACACCTCCTGAACTCTATGCGGATATCGTGGTGAATGGTATTTACTTGGCTGGTGGTGGTGCTTTGCTCCGTGGATTGGACAAGCGATTGACCGACAAGATTAATATACCTTTCCACATTGCGGAAGAACCATTGCTGAGTGTGGCTAAGGGTACTGCCGTAGCCTTGAAGAATGTAGATCGTTTCTCGTTCTTAATGAGATAACTCAACGTTAAAAAAGAAAAGTGTCATTCTGAGCTTGCTTGGAATGACACCCTAATTTTATGGTCCATCCCATCATACAAAACTTTGCTTTGCATTTATGAGGAATTTATTGGATTTCTTTCTGAAGTATCATAACTGGTTTCTTTTCATTTTATTGGAAGTAATCAGTTTTGCTTTATTGTTTCAATTCAATAATTATCAAGGCAGTGCTTTTTTTACTTCTTCCAATCGGGTAGCCGGAAGTGTATACGAAGCAGCCAATCAAGTGACCGGCTATTTCTATCTGAAATCCATTAATGATGATTTGGCACAGAAAAATGTAGAGTTGGAATTGCAAATAGAACGTCTTCGTGAACAGTTAGCCGATTTGACCAATGATACATCTGATATAGAGCGGTTGAAGAAAGAATCCTTGGCTGGATATAAGCTTTATAAGGCGAAGGTTATTAACAACAGCTTAACTTTTGCTGATAACTACATTACCTTAGATAAAGGTGAAAAAGATGGGATTCGAAGTGAAATGGGTGTTGTTGACGGGAATGGAGTCGTAGGTATTGTCTACATGACTTCGGATCATTATTCGATTGTGATACCGGTCTTGAATTCGAAAAGCAGTATCAGCTGTAAGATAAAAAGAAGTGATTACTTTGGCTTTCTGAAGTGGGAGGGAGGTGCCTCGCAGTATGCAGTGGTAAAGGATATGCCTCGACATTCGCTATTTTCCCTAGGTGATACGGTAGTAACCAGTGGTCATAGTGCTGTCTTCCCTTCAGGAATACCTGTCGGAACCGTGGAAGATATTGCAGATAGTCACGATGGCTTGTCGTATTCGTTGAAGGTGAAGTTGTTTACAGATTTTGGGAAGCTGAATGATGTGCGAGTTATTGCGAAAAAAGGACAAGAAGAGCAGGGAACATTGGAAAAACGGGTAAAAAGAGGTCATAAATGATTAATATATTACATCGGATAAAATGGTTTATAGGGGTAGTACTTATTCAGGTACTCGTACTTAACCAAATGCATATCTATGGTTATGCAACTCCTTTCTTTTATATATATTTCATATTGAAATTCAATTCGAAGACTAGTAGTAATGAATTGATGGCATGGGCGTTTGCTTTGGGTATCACTATCGATATGTTTAGTAATACTCCCGGGATGAACGCAGCAGTAGCTACCTCTTTAGCTTTTGTACGTACTCCTTTGTTGAGGTTAGTGACTTTACGTGATATGGATGAATCTTTCCTCCCGGGAATTGATACCTTGGGGATGTCATCTTTCTTCCGATATGTTTTATTGACTTCATCCTTTTTCTGTACTTTTTTACTTCTAATAGATACCTTTTCTTTTTTCGATTTAGGAAAATTGGTTCTTAGAGTTCTTACGAGTACCGTTGCTACAATTATTTGTATATTCTGTGCAGAATCAATAGGGAGGAAAAAATAGTGGAAAAGGATTATAATCTGGAAAAGCGTAAGTATGTATTGGGTGGATCGGTCGTCTTAGTTGTACTGATTTACTTGATACGTCTGTTTACACTTCAGATTATGAGTGAAGACTATAAGAAAAATGCAGATAGCAATGCATTCTTGAACAAGGTGCAGTATCCAAGCCGTGGTGTGATGTACGACCGCAATGATAACCTTCTTGTATATAACCAGCCGGCTTACGATGTGACCATGGTCATGAAAGAGATAGAGAATCTCGATACGTTGGACTTATGCCGCACGTTGAATATAACGGAAGATTATTTTAAGCGTCGTTTGGCTGAAATAAGGGATCGTCGCTCTAATCCAGGATATTCTCCCTATACTCCACAAGTATTTATGACGCAGCTTTCGGCAGAAGAATGTGGAGTCTTTCAAGAAAAATTGTTCAAATTTCCTGGGTTTTATATTCAGCGTAGAACCATTCGACAATATACTTACAATGCAGCAGCACATGTGTTGGGCGATATAGCCGAGGTTTCGAAGAAAGATATAGCCGATGATGATTATTATGTGCGAGGGGATTTTATCGGTAAGCAAGGTATTGAGCGGTCTTATGAGAAGTTGTTGCGTGGAGAAAAAGGGGTGGAAATTCTATTGCGTGATGCTCGAGGTCGTATTCAAGGAAGGTATATGGATGGTGCATTAGACAAGACACCGGTACCTGGTAAGAACTTGAAACTAGGAATAGATATTGAACTTCAAATGTTGGCCGAGCGTTTGTTGGAAGGTAAAATTGGTAGTGTGGTAGCCATTGAACCTTCTACCGGTGAAATTTTATGTATGGCTTCGGCACCTACATTTGATCCTCGGATGATGGTGGGAAGACAAAGAGGAAAGAATCATTTGGATTTGGCACGTGATTCCTGGAAACCTTTGTTGAATCGTTCTATCATGGGGCAGTTCCCCCCGGGGTCTACCTTTAAAACTACTCAGGGATTAACTTTCCTTGAAGAAGGAATCATTACAGCTGAAACTGCTTACCCGTGTTATGGCGGTTTTGTACATTCAGGACTTCGGGTAGGTTGTCACGGTCATCCTTCTCCACTTCCATTGGTGCCTGCTATCGCAACATCCTGTAATGGATATTTTTGTTGGGGATTATATCACATGATTGGTGCACGCAAGAAATATGGCTCGGTGCAGAATGCCATGGCTACTTGGCGTGACTACATGGTGTCCATGGGATTTGGTTATCCATTAGGAGTGGACCTTCCTGGTGAAAAACGAGGAATGATTCCAAATGATAAGTATTATGATAAGAATTATCGTGGCTCTTGGAATGGATTGACGGTAATTTCTATTGCCATTGGTCAGGGAGAAGTGACGGCCACTCCGTTGCAGATTGCTAACTTAGGGGCAACCATTGCTAATCGTGGCTATTTTATTACACCTCACGTGGTGAAAGAGGTAGAAGATATGCCACAGGATTCTATCTATAGCACCCGACGCTACACCAAAGTTAGGAAGGAACATTATGAAACAGTAGTACAAGGAATGCGTGCTGCTGTTACTGGAGGTACTTGCCGAGCTGCCAATATTCCAGGATTGGATGTTTGTGGGAAAACGGGTACAGCTCAAAACCGTGGTAAAGACCATTCTGCCTTTATGGGCTTTGCTCCAATGAATAACCCCCAGATAGCAGTGGCTGTTTATGTAGAAAATGGTGGTTGGGGAGCAACTTATGGAGTACCTATAGGTGCTTTGATAATGGAGAAATATTTGAAGGGTACCCTTTCTCCTGAAAGTGAAGTAAAAGCACGTGATATACAAATGAGAAGAATCGATTATGGCATACACGAACGGTAATATAACTAAATCAGTTGATTGGTTTACGATAGGTATTTATTTAGCCTTGGTGATTTTGGGCTGGGTCAGTATCTGTGGTGCCAGCTATGATTATGGAGAAATTGATTTCTTCAGTTGGGATACGCGTGCCGGTAAGCAGCTGATTTGGATTGGATGTTCATTGTTTCTAAGTTTTGTTCTTCTAATGCTGGAAGACAAGTTTTATGATTGGTTTGCCTATGTATTATATGCCGGGATGATGTTGCTGTTGGTAATAACTCCTTTTATCGCTGAGGATATCAAAGGGTCTTATTCCTGGATTAAGTTTGGGTCGATCAGTTTACAGCCTGCAGAATTTGCTAAATTTGCTACAGCATTGGCTCTGGCCAAATTTATGAACACGTATGGCTTTACAATGAGTAAGTTGAAATATTCGGCAACTGCAGTAGGGATGATTCTTTTACCGATGTTATTGATTGTATTGCAACGGGAGACAGGGTCGGCCCTGGTGTTTTTTGCTTTTTTCTTAATGTTGTATCGTGAGGGGATGCCCGGATCCATCCTATTTACAGGAATATGTGCAGTAGTCTATTTTGTCGTGGGGATTCGTTTTGGTCAGGAGTTGATGCCGGATGGCAAGACTTACCTAGGCGAATTTGTGGTATTGGCACTTATTACTCTTTTTGCAGCATGTCTAGTAAACGCTTATTGTAAAGATAAGGGAGTTGTACGGAATATACTTATATATGGTGGTGGAAGTATTGTGCTGGCTATTCTCTTTTCACTTTATGTGATTCCTTTCAATGTCATTGTTTTCCTATATTTGGAATCTTTGATATTGGTGGCTTTTTTGACTATACTTTCTTTCCGGAAACGGATTTTAGGCTATTTTTTTATTGCATTATTTGTGGTAGGTTCCATTGGATTTCTGTATTCTGCTGATTATGTGTTTGAGAAAGTGCTGGAACCGCATCAACGGGAGAGAATCGAGGTGCTATTGGGTATGGAGGAGGATTTAGCTGATGCTGGTTATAATGTTAACCAAAGTAAGATTGCCATAGGCTCTGGTGGCCTATTGGGAAAAGGCTTCTTAAATGGCACTCAGACAAAATTGAAATATGTACCCGAGCAAGATACGGATTTTATATTCTGTACGGTGGGCGAGGAGCAGGGATTTGTTGGTTCGGCGGTTGTTTTGCTACTTTTCATGATGCTGATACTTCGATTAATGGCATTAGCCGAACGCCAATATACTCGTTTTGGTAGGGTATATGGATATAGTGTGTTGAGTATTTTTTTCTTTCACCTATTTATTAATATAGGAATGGTGTTAGGATTAACCCCTGTAATTGGTATCCCATTGCCGCTGTTTAGCTATGGGGGGTCTTCGTTGTGGGGATTTACGATTCTTCTGTTTGTGTTCTTGCGTATCGATGCGTCTAGAGTAGTACGTTAAGGTTTTCGTTGGATGCAGAGTCCGATGTCTTGAATGCCTTTTAGTGGTTGGTCTTGCATCAAATGAAAGATTTTAAAACCTATAATGGTATCCGTTTTTTTACCTTTAGATGTTATTTCGATAGCCTGATCAAATTGTCGTAACTCGCCGATGCCATGTCCTTTCCATTTTCCATTAGAATTGGATAAATAGATGTGGCAACTATCAATTCTTATCGTAGTAGCAGAGTCTTTGGGGATAGGAAGTATACCCAACCAAAGGTCTTGGTAGCGATAAGAGTCTGTGTGGCGGATACCTATTTGGAATTCGTTGGAAGAAGTGCTCGTCATGCAAGAATCAAGCATATAAGTTAATGTATCATTCCGAAACCAGTCTGTATTTTCTACAGACTGGTAGGAATGATAGATGGTATTTTCTTGACAAGCTGTTAAAAGGAATGATAATCCTCCGATTAAAAGGCTAATTAGTAGCAGTTTCTGGTTGTTTCTCATTCGGTTTGTTCTTTGGATTATTCCCTGATTGCTTATCACGGGATTCATTTGGGCGTCTGTTCCTATGTTTGTTTCGGTTTGGTGCTTTATTCTCTTGTGGTTGAGGCTCTCTCACCGAGGCATTAACCGTTGCGACGCCTTCTTTGGTATTTTGTTTCTTTTTCTTTTTCCGGCTATTCTGCTTTTTCTTGTCAAAACGAGTCAAACTTTCCTGTTCTACCAAATCAATAGGTCGTCTGGTGTCCATTTTGTTATTGTTGTCAATGAGACTTTCAGGTTTTTCTCCCCGTTTATTTTGGTTAATGATTTCAAAAGCTCTTCGTGCAGGTATGGTTACTGCATTGGCTATAAAGTTCTTGTCGCTAGAGTAAGTGATAAGTCCTTTTAAGATATCTGCTTTAAAGAAGTAGAATGTACCTTCGGTTGTTTCCAAAGTAATTTCTTTGCTTGGAAGTCGCTTTTGAGATTCAACATACGCATCCACTTCATAATTCAGGCAACATTTCAATTTGGCACATTGTCCTGCCAATTTCTGTGGATTTAATGATATGTCTTGATAACGGGCTGCACTGGTAGAAACGGATACAAAATTCGTCATCCAGGTAGCACAACACAATTCACGTCCACAAGGGCCAATGCCACCGATACGTCCAGCTTCTTGGCGTGCACCAATTTGTTTCATTTCAATACGTACACGGAATGTTTCCGCCAAGACTTTAATTAATTGGCGAAAGTCCACTCGTTCGTCGGCAATATAATAGAAAATAGCCTTGTTTCCGTCGCCTTGATATTCCACGTCCCCAATTTTCATATTAAGGTCCAGGTTTAAAGCAATTTGACGTGAACGAATCATGGTATCGTGTTCCTTTGCCTTTGCTTCGTTATATTTGTCAATGTCTACTGGCTTAGCTTTACGGTAGATACGCTTGATTTCTACGTCTGGTTTCAAGTTTGCCTTTTTCATTTGCAGAGGAACCAACCGACCGGTAAGAGTAACTGTTCCGATGTCATGGCCCGGACTCGCTTCAACAGCAACAATATCTCCTTTTTCTAATTTTAATTTATTGCTGTTTTTGAAGTAGCCTTTACGAGTATTCTTAAATTGAACTTCTACGATTTCTTGTTCATCTGCGTTTCCTGGGATATCAGCTAACCAATCGTAGGTGTTCAGTTGCTTATCTTGTCTTCCGCAGCCCTTGCAACTCAAGAAGCCGCTTCCGTTCTTTAATTTAAAATGGTTGTCCATATTTCATCTATTTATTTTTGTACCAACAACACTATCATTTTTAGTGCAAAGTCAAAAAACACCATTTTGGCATTTACATTTTGCTCAATGTGCCGTTGGGCTTCACTTAATTCGTTCATAATGCCGATTACATTCCGTTCGTTGATGAATGGAGCAAAGCGGCTTGAAAAGTTTTTTTCTTCCACGCTGAGGTATGTTAGCTCAGGCTGGTGGAAATTATACATAAAGTTTTCCCTAATCAATCTTTGGGAGAATGTTAGGAAATGCTTCTGCCGTTCTCTTCCCATACCGGCTAAAGTTTCGCTCCATTGTTTCATTTCACGAACTTTACGTTGGTATGATAAACGCATCAGGCTAACAAATAAATCGAAAAATAATTGTTTTTCTTCATTAAGGTGGATACTTTCCAATGCTTTTAGGAAATTTCCTTCGGAACGATGGGCGATATCCGCGGCATCGTTCTCTTGTAAGCCATAGCGGGTTGTTAAGGCATTGACTATGTCTTTTTCGTTTATATGGTGGATGTTAAAGCGTTGTGCACGACTTAGTATGGTCGTCAGCAATGCATCCGGTTCTTCTGAGACGAGAAAAAACAGTGTTTGTTGTGGTGGCTCTTCCAAGAGTTTTAACAGTTTGTTGCTACATTCTGTGTTCATCTTTTCAGGAAGCCATATAATCATGATTTTGTATCCACCTTGACTTGATTTTAAGCTAAGCTTGCGTAAAATCTCATCACTCTCTTTTACGTATATTTGAGCCTGTTGGTTTTCAGCTCCCATCTCTTTTAACCAAATATTCAGATTAAAATAGGGGGTTGTTGCCAAAAGTTCTCTCCATTCGGATAAATAATCATCACTGACCGTATCCTTACTTTTTTTCTTAATGACAGGGAAAACAAAATGTAGGTCAGGGTGAGCCAATTTGTTGTATTTGACACAACTTGGACATACCCCACAGGCATCTTCGTCGTTAGGACATTCACAAGACAAATAACGTGCATAGGCAATTGCCAAAGGAAGTTTTCCTGTTCCTTCGTTCCCACAGAAGAGCATTGCATGTGGTATTCGCCCTTCCTTTGCTTTACTGATAAGCCTTTTTTTAGCTTCCTCTTGTCCTATTATGTCCTTGAAAAACATCTCTTAATAAATGGCTTTCGCTACTTTTTTAATACTATCTACTGCACCAATACTATAAAAGTGTATACTTGGAACACCATGTGCTATGAGTTCCTTACATTGTTGGATACACCATTCTACTCCTAATTCTGCTGTAGCTTCGTCATCTTGACATTTTAAAGCTTCTTGTGTCAACTCCTGCGGAATGTCAACCTTAAACGTCTTAGGGATTACATTAAGTTGTGATTGTTTTCGGAAAGGTTTTATACCAGGTATAATAGGAATATGAATACCCGCTTCCCGAACTTTCTCAACGAACTGAAAATACTTCTTATTGTCGTAAAATAATTGAGTTACCGCATATTCAGCACCTGCTTCTACTTTCTTCTTTAACCAATAAATATCCTGTTCTAAGTTGGGTGACTCTTCATGCTTTTCTGGGTAGCAAGCTACGCCATAACTGAACGGGGTGTTGGTTACTTTTATAGGTGAACCATCTACAAAGACTCCTTTATTGAAATTGTTGATTTGGTATTCCAATTCAATGGCATGCGAAGGTCCGTTCGGCTCTGGAATAAATGTAGACTCGTGTTTAGCTTTATCTCCTCTTAATAGTAGAAGATCTGTAATACCTAGAAATTGTAAATCTAACAAAACATATTCGATATCTTCTCGGCTAAAACCACTACATAAGATGTGTGGGACCGTTGTGATGTTGTATTTATTGTGTAGTGCAGCAGCTACAGCAACCGTTCCCGGTCTACGGCGTAAACGGTTTCTCTCAAAAAGTCCGTTGCCTAGTTCTTTATAGACGTATTCGCTTCGATGGGTAGTTATGTTGATGTATTGTGGATTAAATTCCAGTAAGGTATCCACTGTCTGATATAGCTTTTCAATACCGGTACCTTTTAAAGGCGGTAATACTTCAAAGGAAAAAGCTGTCTTGTCTGTATTCTTAATTAAATCAACTACTCTCATTACTTTTCTCATTCGCCTATTAAGGCATATTACTTAGTAGGCAAAAATAAGAAAAATATCGTAGTTATGATAGTGTGCCAGCGATTTTATTTTGTTTTCGTTACATCACTTTATAAGAATGGAGTAAATAAGTGGGCAAACCATCCTATAAATTTTTTCCAAGGTGTCTTTTTCTTATAGATTTCCGATGTTAATAAAGTGCTGTCTAGCTGATCTTCTTTAAAGATAGTCATTAATTCATCGGTAGTTTCTGTATCAAAGATAAAGGCATTTACTTCATAGTCATATCTAAGACTGCGACTATTTAGATTTGTACTTCCTACAGTACAATATAGACTGTCTATCATCATGATTTTTGAATGGTGGAATCCGCCGTTATAAATATAGATGTCGGCTCCTTTTTTCCGTAGTTTGTTGGCAATGTAGAATGCAGCATCCGGTGTAAATGGGATGTCAGATTTTCCGGGAATCATGATTTCAACCTTTACACCTTTCTTGATTGCTTTTTTGATTGCTTTTTTGATGATACGCGTAGGCGTAAAATAAGGGTTTATTATTTGTACCTTCTCTTGTGCAGATTCAATGGCTTTGGCATATGCACGTCTCATTACTTTGGGACTTTTTCTTGGATAACGATCCACAATTGCTACTTCTTCGTCTTGTGATTCTACAGGTTTGTAGCCATTTCTGTATGGGTAATATGCAGAGCCATTTATTTCCTCTTTTGTACATCTTTCCCACATATCAAGGAAGATGTCTTGAAGGTCGTTTACGGCATCTCCTTTGATACGGACGTGCATATCTCTCCAATCGCCAATTTCAGGTAGGCCTGTTATATAATAATCGGCAATGTTCATGCCCCCGGTATATCCAACGATACCGTCAATTACAACAATTTTTCTGTGGTCGCGATGAAATACATGGTTAATCCATGGGAAACGTAAAGGATCGAATTCTACGATTTGAATCCCTTTCTCGCGTAAAGTTTTTAAATGATTTTTCTTTAATGGTTGGTTGTTCGAACTATTGCCGAAAGCATCGAAAATAGCTCTTACTTCTACACCTTGTTCTACTTTCTTTTCCAGTTTTTCAAATAGTAGATTTGCAATGGAGTCATTGCGAAAATTAAAGTATTCTAAGTGTATGTGATGTTTAGCTTTTTCTATCTCGTTGAATAAATCAATAAACTTGTCATGACCACTTTTTAATATTTTAATTTCGTTGTGTGCAGTGGTTTTTATCCCGCATTCTTGGAGATATGATAGAAAGATTGAGTCACTTTTAAGATTCGGGTTATTTCTTTCTTCTGCATGTGTGCAAAAGATGTTAATCCAAAGTAGGATGGTTGATAATAGGATATTTAAAGTCCAGTGTATTTTTATGTTAGTCATATCTCTTGTTGTAATTTTGACGCAAAGTTATAGATTATTTCACTAATCATCAAATGAATAGAAATAAAAAAACCGCATCAATATTGATGCGGTTTTTATTTTTATGGTATTGTTAATTACTTAACTTCCATAATTACTACGCGGTTCAAGTAAGCCTTTTCGAACATTGGATCTGTACCACCCATAGCAACCTTTTCAAGTTGGTTAGGATTAACACCTTCAGCAACCAATGCATCGTAAACAGCCTGAGCACGCTTTTCAGACAAAGTTTGGTTGAATGAAACAGAACCAGTACCCTTGTCAGCGAAACCTGCAACTTTGTACTTAGCGTTTGGATACTTCTTCATTGCTTGAGCCATCAACTTAATGTTAACCATTCCTTCTGGGCTAATCTTAGCCTTACCAATCTTGAAGAAGATAGCAGCTGAACCACCACCGATTTCCTTAACAACTTCCTTAACTACTTCAACAGGAACTTCCTTAACAACTTCCTTCACAACTTCCTTTTCAACTACGCGGTCAGAAACCTTTGCAAAGTTCTTGCCACCGAAAGTATAAGTTGCACCGATTGTCAAACGGCCAGTAGCTTCAGCCTTGCGGCATGCACTAGCATCACCAAAGATAGATGGTGTTACACCGAAACGACCTTCTACGTTGATAGCCCACTTGTCGCTAACGTTGAAGCCTAAGCCCAAACCTGCTGTTGCACCAATACGAAGTTTTGCACCATCAGCTTCTTCCAACAAAGCTTCTTCGTTTGCAGTTGTTTGACCAGTAAATTGAGTACCCTTAGAAGCCAAGTTCATTGTAGGACCAGCAAACAAGTAGAAGTCAACTACGCGGTCAGGGTTGTAACCACCCAACCAGTTGGTTACATTCAACATAGCGTCTGCGTTCAATTCACCGAACATCTTGCAATAATCGCTATATTTGTTAGTGCCTGAAACAAACCAGCTCTTATCTTGTCCTTCAAGACTCTGCCACAAACCGCTGATTTCAGCACGAACACCCCATGTTGGAGTGATGTACTTACCCAATTGGATGTTGAAGTTGAATGTTGGAGAGTTCAAACCACCGTTGAATACTGACATACCACCTACTCCAAAACCTAAGAATATGTTGTCAGTAGCTTTCTTTGTATAGTAATTTTCCTGTGCATTTGCAAATGTTGTAGAACATGCAAACAATGCAGCCAAGGCTAAGAATTTAATCTTCATTTCTCTATAAATTTAAAATGTTCTTTGTTCTTTATTGTCTTAAAATTATTCAGCGATAACGATACCACCACCTGCGTTGCTGTTGTTACCGTGACCATGACCATGACCATGTTGGTAGTGACCTGCGTGGCTTGGGTGAGCGATTTCTACGTATTCAGCTTCAGTGCAGTTTGTGTTGTCTGCAGTCCAAGAAGCAGCAGCTTCGTTACTATTGATTGTTTGTACTGTCCAAGTATCTTCTGAAGTTGTAACAGTTACGTATACATTGAAGTATGACCATGCAGATGCCTTACCTGTCAAAGTCTTGTTTTCCTTCTTAGCAGGAGTGCTCTTCAATTCAGCATAGATCGCTTCAATACCAGTTGTATAAACTTCATCCAAGTTTGCATAGATAGCTTCTTCCTTAATAGCACTGAAGTTGTCGTATCCGCTTACAGCTACGTAAGTAACTTCGTATGGTTGGAAGTAATCTGTAGCATTTGCATACCAGCCTGTGATACCATCGTGTGAGTGACCTGCATCGTGAGTCAAACCAGTGAATGTAGCATACTTAGTTTCTTCAGTTTCAGTACCTACTGTTTGAACTACTTCAAGACCATCGGCGATAACTAATTTTACATAATAGTCAGCAGCACCACCAACTTTTGTTGCGTTAACATTAACTTCTGCAGAAGCAACACCTTCGCCTACTGTAGCTGTTACTGTGATTGTTTGTGCTGTTACACCGCTAGCAAATTCAGCTGTACCGTTTGCAATGAAAGAACTATTGCTAACAGAAATTGCAGCTTGGCTAGTTACGTCTGTACCTGTTAAAGCGTCAATTACATCTACATCAAGAGTAACCTTAGCAGGGCCAGCCTTGAAAGTTGCGTCAAGATCCTCTTGTTCGCAAGAAGTTAACAAAGGGCTTGTTAACACTACAGCAGCGAATGCCAATTTTGCACCCCAGCTGCTCAAAAAATTTGTTTTTCTCATCTCGATAAAAAAAATTAATAATTGTTTGATAATTCTGATTTAATAAAATATGGGTTAAAACTATTATTATTCATTATATTCTCGTTTGCTTCTGATCTGTATTGTCTGTAATAATATTGCTCATTTCCCGCGTTATAAGCAATACCCATGTTGTAGGAAGTGCTTACTCTTGGGATGTATTTATGTCTTTTTTGTTTGTATGGCGGCAAAAGAACTTGAAATCTAAAACCTCCATTGGTGTTTACATCTTTGGACTTTACTGCGTAAAAGCCGACAGATGCATACCGGAAATGGCGTATCATTTCAAATTTAACGCCTTTTTCCCCCATTAAATATTGTTCGCCTTTTAGACTGAACTGGGTGTTATATCTTGGCCAATAGAAGTTTGCACCTATAGTCCAAGTTAACTCCAAGTCTTTGTCATAGTGCAGTTTGAAGCCGTCCCAATAACCGATTCCTACTGCTCCGATACGCCCTTCCAATGAAAACCTTTCATCTATCTTGAATGGGTAGAAAAGCATCAAGTCCATTCCGTATCGGTCTGCGTTGAAGTATCCCACTGTAGCTTTACCCTTTATGTTGAACGGTAATCTAAACCGTTGCGATAGGGTAATAAATCCAGGATGAATCCGGTCTTGATAAATACTGTACCCATCGTTATAAATGGGGAGAATTACTTGACCTGTAAATTTCATCCCTGGCCAAAGTGAGATTTCAATAGCTGGATTTAAGGTGAACAATGCTTGATAAATCTGCGTAATAATCAAATTTTTATATGACAATTGCGGATAAATCAAGATGTCTACTTTAAATCGAGAACTATTTTTTTTCTTCTCGCGTTTGACTTCTTTCCAACTATCACCTATCTCATAGCTAGTTTCCCAATTAGCTTTCTCTCCTGTTGCGATTGTATCGTTCCCAGAAGGATGATAGGTTAATGAAATTTCGGGCACTTCCAAATGTGTAACAATTACCTTACAGCGTTTGTTAGCGGGTAACCCTTGTCGTTGAATGATTTCTATGGCCTTTGCTATTCCGACTCCATTCGCTTTAAATACATTATTTTCAATGGTATAAATGCGCTCTTTGTCGTTTTCCGTCCATCGAACATTCTCGAACCCTATGCTTACCAATTCTTCAGTGGTGCTTTCGCCTCCTATTTGACCCCATGTTTGAACCGTAGTTAATAATGACAAAAAGAAAGTCATTATGTATTTCCAGTGTCTAAATGATAGAGTTAAACTGAAGAACTTTTTTTTCATTCTAGTTGTTCGCTTTTTCTGTTTTAAAATGTTTATTTCCGTGTGAGGATAATACACATATTCTGTGCAAAATTAATGCACTTTTTTATAATAACAAAAAAACTTCTAAAAAAAATATAAGAAATTTTGGAAAAAGCAGCTAATAGGCTGTGTGACAATGTTTATGAAGAAAAGAGAAAAGGAACTTCGCAATTCAACGAAAGTTCCTCTGGTGATCCGCTTGGGGCTCGAACCCAAGACCCCAACATTAAAAGTGTTGTGCTCTACCTGCTGAGCTAGCGAATCAAACCTTTTTGCATTCTTTTGAATTGCGGGTGCAAATATAGTTGTTTTTTTTGAACTGGCCAAATATGTAATGAAAAAGAATCGTGAAGGCGTTTAATCTAAAACGTGAAGACGTTTTTTTAAAATGTCTTCACGTTTCAATAAAATGTCGTAAGGAAGTTTATTGATTTTCCTGTTTGATACTCCGTTCTCCTTCCTTGATATACCTTTTATAATAAGAGAGCATGATGCTGGTGCAAGGTAGTGCGATAATCATGCCGACAATTCCCATTAAAGCTCCCCATACGGAGAGTGAAAGTAGGATAATGGCTGGGTTTAATCCGGTAATCTTTCCCATGACTTTAGGAACAATGAAACCATCCTGGATGATTTGCACAATGCAGAATACCAAGAGTGCACAGAATAAAATCCACCAGAAATTCTCACCAGTATCTGCTGCTTTTAGTAAGGCTAGCAGGATGGTGGGCACAAAAGCTATCAATTGAAGATAGGGAACCATGTTGAGGAGACCAATAAACAAACCGAATCCGATAGCAAGCGGAAAGTCAATAATCAGAAAGCCTAGACTGAATAATACTCCTACGCTGAATGCTACCAATGATTGTCCACGGAAATATCTGTTCATCCCTTCTTTCACGTCGTTCACAATACGTGTAGTCATTGGCCGGTATTTGACGGGGACAAGCCCAACCCATCCGTTTGCAATGGCTTCGTAATCTAGAAGAATGAAGAACATATATAATAAGGTAATAAATAGGGCAAAGATGCTGAAAAGAACATTCACCGATTGGGTGAAAATGTTCCATGCTTTAGGCAGAATGCTTCGAAGCGTCTGCAAAAGGTTCTCCTCGCTTAATGTCCGTTGCACTTGGAGCATATCTACATGTTCTTTAATGAAATTGGCCAATGTTCCAGGAATAGCTGCTTGCTTGGAGCCTTCGATGAAATAGTCGGCTAGTAGTTCCTTTAGTTTCCCGAATTCGTCGATGATGGGAGGGAACAGCAAGATGAAAGCCAAGGTCAACACTCCAGTTAAAACAAGCATGGATACAATGATGGACAAAACACGATTCTTCAACTTAAGCCTGTATTGGAAGAATGTAACCATCGGATAAATCATATAAGCGATGAGCCATGCAATGAAGAATGGGAGCAATACACTGCCCAAATAATTGACCAGGTATAGAATCCCTATTATAATAAGGATAGTGATAATGCCGCGGATAAAACTATCGAATGTGATTTTCTTTTCCAACATAAGCCTTCTAGATTCATGGTGATTCGCAAAAATACGATTAATAGAACAAAAAACAGACTTAATTGTTGGTAAAATTAGTAATAAAAGGTGTAAAGGCGTGAAATATTAGGAAACTTCTGTTAAATATTAAGCGGAATCGACATCGTGCATCCAAATTCTTCTTATTTTTGTCAAAAAGGAATAGAATAGAACCGTATATGGGAAAATTGTATGTAGTTCCTACTC
Source organism: Bacteroidaceae bacterium (assembly GCA_017420875.1). Lineage (GTDB taxonomy): Bacteria > Bacteroidota > Bacteroidia > Bacteroidales > Bacteroidaceae > Phocaeicola. Next base: position 9,045 of record JAFQNW010000170.1, on the reverse strand, counting down.
CGGTAGGGAATTTGGAAGATATGACTTTTCGGGCTATCCGAATACTGAAAGAAGCCGATTTGATTTTGGCAGAAGATACACGTACCTCAGGTATTCTCTTGAAGCATTTTGAAATCAAGAATGCCATGATTTCGCATCATAAGTTCAACGAGCACAAAACGGTAGAGGGAATTGTGAATCGTCTGAAGGCGGGAGAAACCATCGCATTGATATCCGATGCAGGTACCCCGGCCATATCCGATCCCGGCTTTTTGGTTGTTCGTGAGTGCGTTCGCAACGGTATTGAAGTGCAATGTCTGCCAGGTGCTACTGCTTTTGTGCCGGCATTGGTGTCATCAGGTTTGCCAAACGACCGCTTTTGCTTCGAAGGCTTCCTGCCCCAGAAGAAAGGTCGACAAACCCGTCTGACTTCCTTGCAGGAAGAAACAAGAACCATGATTTTTTACGAATCTCCCTATCGTTTGGTGAAAACCTTGACACAATTCTCCGAGTATTTTGGCCCCGACCGACAAGTTTCGGTATGCAGAGAAATATCCAAGATTCACGAAGAAAGTGTCCGTGGAACCCTGGCCGAGGTGATAGCCCATTTTACAACCACCGAGCCACGTGGAGAAATCGTTATTATCTTAAGTGGAAAAGAAGACTAACTAAAATAGAAGCATATGAAAAAACTAATCTCATTATCCGTATGTGTAGTGATGTTGTCCTCTTGTGGCAACTTGACACAAAATGAAACATTGAAAGCCGAAAATGACTCTTTAAGCATAGCTTTGGCCAATCGTGATGCCGAATTAGATAACATTATGGCTGCTTTCAATGAAGTGCAAGAAGGTTTCCGTCTTATTAATGAAGCAGAGAATCGAGTTGATTTGCAAAGTGGTGCATTGGAAGGAACATCGGCCTCCCAAAAGATAAAGGATGATATCCGTTTTATCAGTGAGAAGCTGAAATCCAATCGTGAACAAATAGCCAAGTTGGAAGAACAATTGAAGAATAGCAAATACAATTCGGCTCAGTTGAAGAAAGCGATAGCTAATTTGAACGAAGAACTTCAAGCCAGAACTCAACAGATTGAAACCTTGCAAACAGAATTGGCCTCAAAGAATATCCGTATAGCTGAATTGGATGACGCAGTGGCAGGGCTTACTCAGAATGTGGCCGACTTGGTTGCAGAAAATGAAGTGAAATCAGCCACTGTTGCCAGTCAAGACAAAGCCTTGAATACGGCTTGGTTTGTTTTTGGTACAAAGTCTGAGTTAAAAGAACAGAAGATTATCGAATCAAAATTCTTGCAAAAGACTAAAGTCCTTTCGGATGCCGATTTCAACAAGGACTACTTCACACAAATTGATATCCGCACTGACAAGGAGATCAAGTTGTATTCGAAGGATGCTGATTTGTTGACTACCCATCCTGCCGGTTCTTATGAGTTGGTAAAAGATGAAAAAGGTCAGCTGACGTTAAAGATAACGAAGCCTGCTCAGTTCTGGAGCGTTTCAAGATATCTGGTGATTTTAGTGAAATAAAAAGGAATAAGAGAGCGGGGGCATCAAACGATGCCCCCGCTCTCTTATTCCTTAACCCACCAGCCATCGTTTCACGTTGCGAGTTTCGGCACTGAATTCCACACCCACCTTTATCAATTTTCGTTTGTCTTTCTTGAAAGGGGCGGCATAATCTTTCTCGTTAATCTGTTGCAAGGTATCTTCTCTTTTTCTGTAGATAGACTCCCTTTGAGTCAATTGATTACTCAATATGGCTTTCAAACTTTCTATAGTATCATATTTTCGGCATTCAAATCCAGATGCGACGCTGGATGCTTCTCCCATTTGTCCTCCAGCTTCTCCATAGCCAAGCCTTTAAATAAGTCCTTACGTCTTTCAAAATAAGATTCGAAAGTGAAAGCAACAGACTCTTGCCAAACCGACGGGGGCGACTCAAGAAGTTAGGGACACTGGAACATGCCAATTTCCAAACCAGTTCGGTTTTGTCCACATATAATTAATCACCTTTGCGGATTTTTTCAAAAGTCTGTATCCCAATGGGAAGTTTTCGTTCGAATGTAACCATAATACTTGTACTTTTCAAATTCAAAATCAAAGATAAAGTTTTTTATCTAGAAAAGGAATATTCGGCTATTTTTTCATGTTTTTTGGCAAAAAGAAAGTGGGTGTGTATTATGACACACCCACTTTCTCATTCAGAGAAATAAGTTTAGGTAATACCTTCACATTTTGGAATTATTTATCTTTGAGGTAATCCGCTTTCCCAACCTTCGTTTTGCTGGGTGCAAAAACCTGCGTTGATTTCATTTGCCGGAATCGGGAAGACAAAGTTAGCAATATCAAATGGCTGGTAACCTTGGATATTGATCTTCAAACCCATACGGCGAGCATCGTAGAAACGGTGACCTTCTCCAGCAAATTCACGAATTCTTTCATCAGAAATGAATTCCAGGAGCCCTTCAGTTGTGCTTGGCAAATCATCAACAGAAGCAATGTCCTTATCACGCTTGGCGGTGTAGAACAAGTAATCTTTTGCGTCATCAATTCGTCCGGCACGAGCGTCTACTTCCGCAATAATCAAGCTCATTTCTGATTTACGGAATACCGGAATGTTACTTGTTGCTGCAGAAGTCGGCAAGCCGGCATATTTCAAAGTTGTATTTCCGTCCAACAATCTTGTACGGATGTCGTTCGGACCGAAAACAGATAAAGCTTCGTTGGTGAAGGTCGCCCCATAGGATCCATAAAGAGTGTTCAATGAATTGGCGGACAAATTGTCGTTTTCGCTTTTAGCTATCGTAAACAAGTCTTCTGAAGTGATGGCCAATGAAGTCCACATGGAAACATAGGCTTCATCAATAGGTTCGTTGTCATTTCCCTTACCATTGCCTTTACCTTTCAGCTCGATAGCAGCCAAGGCTGCGTTTTTAGCTGTTTCATACTCTCCTAATGCCATGTATACACGAGCTTTCAAAGCCTGAATGGCCATCGGTCCCATATAGAATGCACTCGGAACGATTCCGCTTTCTTCTGCCAATGTTTCAGCGTCTTCGATGTCCGATTTTATTTGGGCATATGTCGCTTCAACCGATGCACGGTCTATGTTTTCAAATTCCTTGATAGGCTCGTCTACGACCAAAGGAAGCCCCAATCCGGAAGGATTGCTCTGATACGGATACGCAAAAAGGTTTACCAAATAATAGTAAGCCAAAGCTTTCATTGCATGACATTGTGAAATGTACGATTTTGCTTCCGCAATTTCATCCTCATCCAAATTTAAAGTTGAAGCATTAGCTAGGATTTCCTTACCGCCTTGGATGGTACGTGTACAACGGTCGATAATTTTGAATCCATAATTCCAGATGGACTCCAATTCACTATCTGTATCTTGTACAATCCATGCACTCTGATAATAAAAATGTCCGGAGCTTCTGCTTCCGTTGCTGATACCTGCACAGAAATCACCATATGCTGTTGCATAATTTCCCAAGAAAGGATAATTGCCAACTGCATAATATGCACCATTCATCCCATTCTGAATGTCTTGCAGAGACTGATAGGCGTCTTCTGTTGGGATTTGTTGGTAGTTTTCCGTGTCGAAATCACATGCCGAAATGCCCAAGGTCAAGACTGCCAATAATAATGATTTTATATTTTTCATACTAAATTCTTTTTTTATTCGTTTTTGTTTAAAATCCTACATTTACACCAAACATGACACTACGTGGCAGTGGGTAGTTCCACCATTGTACACCGTCAGGGGTAATACCGGCTGGGTCGAAACCGCGATAGTTGTCAGCACAGAAGGTATAGAGGTTTTCTGCATTGGCAAATATACGACAGTTCTTGATGCCGTATTTGCCTAACCATGATTGTGGTAGTGTGTAACCAATGGATACAGAACGGATTTTCAGGTAATCGCCATCCATTAAGAAACGTGATGAGGCACTGTTTTCATAACCGGCATCGGCTGACAAACGTGGGACATCAGTTATATCACCCGGCTTCTGCCAACGGTTTTCATAGATATAATTGGTGAAGTTTTCATAGAATGAACCACCAATTTGTTCATCATAACGCAAATTGCTACCGTAGATTTTTGCTCCCATAGAATAGTTCAACTGAATAGCAAAATCCAAATTCTTCCATCTTAAAGAAGTATTGATAGAACCGGCCAAGTCTGGGTGAGGGTCGCCAAGATAGCGTTTGCCTGCCTCGTTGTAATTGGTGGTTGTTTCCTTACCTTCAGTTCCTTTATACCACAATGCAGCACCAGTTTCTGGATCAACACCTGCATATTCCTTCATCTTGTACTGATAGATTGGATAGCCTACTTCTGTAATTTGGATGGATCCTTCAATCGGATTGTCGGTACTCAGTTTCTTCACTTCGTTCTTGTTCAACGAACCGGTAACTCCTACACTCCAAGTCCAATCTTCGGTGTTGATGATCTTTGCATTGATAGATGCTTCGAAACCTTTATTTGACAATTCACCGATGTTCTTGTAATAAGAAGCCAAACCGGTAGTCATAGAAACAGGAACGGCAAAAACCATATCCTTGGTCAAGTGGTTGTAGTAGTCCAATTCTATTGTCAAGAAGTCGAACAAGGTCATATCCAAACCTACATTGAACTTGCCGGTTTGTTCCCATTTCAAGTCGTCGTTGCCGAACTGTTCGTGAGCCATACCCGGTAGGTTGTTATAGTTCCAACCGAATCCGAACAAGTCGCGTGCAGCATACCATGAACCGCCTACTTCCTGATTACCTGAAGTACCGTAGCTGGCACGAATGGTCAGATTGGTCAACCAATCCTTGGTACCTTCCATGAATGCTTCACTTGAAATGCGGTATTTACCACCTACAGACCAGAACGGTGCCCAACGGTGGTTCGAACCAAATCGGCTGGAAGCATCGTAACGTAAGCTGCCTGATAAGTAGTATTTGTTATCGTAGTCGTATTGAGCATTGGCAAAGAACGAAGCCAAGACCAGATCGTATTTGTAGGTAGCTGCACTGCCCGGAACGGCGGCATTGCTTACCTGATTCAAATAATCAACAGGGTAATTGGATGATGAAAGATAGGCTGACTTGTTTAGTGTCTTTTGTCCTTCATGACCAAGCAAGAAATTGACATTGTGCTTTTCGCCGAATGTGTTTACGTAATTCAAAGTGTTGGTGATGGTCAACTGTGTGTTGGTGGTATAGTTGTCCTCACCCATACCTCTCATGTCTTTACCTTGTGGCTGCAAGAACGACCAGTAGCCAAATTCGTCTACAATCATCAAGTCTATACTTGCTCTAGTCAACCAGAACAGGTTTTTGCTGAAATTCAATTGAAGATAAGGTGATACGATAGCACGGTAATTCTTGGCATTGCTCTTGTCACCGTTTTCGCTACGTTGAGCTACCGGATTGTATCCTGCATAACTTGTATCCCAGTTCCAGTCGCCATTCTGATCACGAACCGGAGTCAGTGGGTTCATCATGTAAGCCATGGTAATAGGGTCGGAGAAATAACCGCCACCAGCACCCATGTTTGTTTCTGTATACGAAAGGTTGGTGTTAACACCATACTTGATGTACTTGCTTGGCTGGTGATCCAAATTGAAACGGAATGAATAACGTTCCAAATCCTTGCCAATTACAAGACCTTCCTGATTCAAATAGTTCATTGACAAGAAGTATTTGGCAGAACGGTCGCCTGAACCACCTCCGCTGATATCAAAACCATACTCTTGAATCAATCCGGTACGAGTTACTTCGTCTAACCAATCGACATCATAACCATATTCTTTATGATTTGAATACCAACCACCGGTATACCAATCATAGAAATTTAAAGCTCCTTGTTGGTCATAGCTGAATCCCATTCCATAGCCTTCATTGTAGTAGCCGAAAGTAGAGCCTGTTCCATAATCTTCGTATCCGTTCAATAGGGCTTCAGAAGCCAATTCCAAGTGTTGGGCAGCATTGACTCTCTTGTAATTATTAGGTACAGAAGGCAATGTCTCGAAACCAACCTTTGCGGTGAAGTTTACTTGTGGCTTGCCTGCCTTACCGCGTTTGGTCGTAATGACGATAACACCGTTAGCGGCACGGGCACCATAAATGGAAGTGGCGGTAGCATCCTTCAGTACAGTCATGCTTTCGATGTCGCTTGCGTTCAATGAAGCCAAAGGAGATGATTCCTGACCTTCGCTGGAACGTACCCCTACTGCGTCTGCATAAAACGGTACGCCATCAACGACATAAAGCGGTTGAGTTCCAGAGTTCAAGGAGTTGCGACCACGAACATAAATTGTCGCCGGAGCACCAGGCTGTCCGGAACCGACACTCATTTGCAAACCAGGAACAGAACCTTCCAACGCTTTAATAGGATTGGCATCGTTCTTGCTGTCAATCTTATCCGAGCCGACAGTTGTTGCTGCACCTGTAAAAGCAGCCTTCTTAGTTACACCATAACCAGTTACTACCACTTCATCCAACATCTCTGTGTCCGTTTTCAATACCACACTCATGTGTGATTTGCTTACCGGTACTTCTTGGGTTCTCATACCGATAAAAGAAATCATCAAAGTTTTGGCGGAACTTGGCACATTTGTTAATTCAAACTTACCATCCATATCAGTAACTGTACCTTGAGTAGTACCTTTCACTAATACAGAGGCGCCAACTACGGGTAAACCATCTTCTTCCGATGTAACTACACCAGTTACCTTCGAAATCTGTGCGTTCACCAAACCTATACCTATAAATAGGCAGGTCATAAACAGCATTAATTTTCTTTTCATAAAATTTCTCTCTAAAAGTTTAACTTTACTTTAACTAAATTTATTCACTCTAACAAAGTTGCAAATGTACTAACATTTTTTTAATTAGCAAGTCTACATTCCATCAAAACCTAGTCAAAAAGCCTATTTTTATGCTCTTAAACACTTTTATTTTACAAAAAAGAATCAAAATCAAATATTTATTCACAAAAAGTAAAGTCTCCCCTAGAGGATTTCTCATATTAAAACGCCTTAGACGATTTAAATTATTTAACAATAAAATGTTAAATGTTCGTATATTTTTTTACATTATCAAGAAATGACGACAACAAAGTCTTATATTATAGGTGAAAACTAAAATTAACCTAAATCACATTAAACACAAAAGATCATGAAGAAGATTTGTTATCGTCTGGTTTACAACCGAAAAAAGCGGTTGAACGCTCAAGGAGAGGCATTGGTGCAAGTTGAAGCTTATTTAGGCGGAAAAAAAATCTATTTTTCCTCGCACATCTATTTGCGACCGAAGCAATGGGACAAGAGAAAGAGAATGGTCAAGAAGCATCCACATGCTGACCAACTGAATTTGATGCTCAAAGAATTCATTTTAAATTTAGAGCGAAGAGAATTGGATTTATGGAAAAGCGGACAAGAAATCTCTCTTGACCTGCTGAGAACTGAATTTAATTGTCAGAATTCCAACTCCTTCCTTCTGTTTGTGAAGGAAGATATCCGTGCATCACAAGCCAAAGAAAGCACCAAAAAGAACCGGAGGAGCACACTAACCCTATTGGCAAAATATCGCCCGGGATTAATTTTTAAAGAAGTGAACAGCCGTTTTGTGTACGATTTTGAGCGTTATCTATACGACAGCGGCCTTCAGATGAACACGGTAGCCAAACACATGAAACACCTCAAAGCATTCGTCAACTCGGCCATCGACAGAGGTTACCTTAGTGCAGAGGAATATGCATTTCGCAGGTATCGCATTAGGACGAAGGAGTTCAAGCATACATTCTTGACACCCGACGAAATGAAACAATTGGAAGAACTTACCCTCGTTGGTAGGCATCGGTCATTGAGGCATACGCTGGACGCCTTCCTCTTCTGTTGCTACACAGGACTCCGTTATTCAGACTTTACCAACCTGAGTGAAAAGAACATTGTTACCATGAACGGCAAGCCATGGATTGTATTCAATTCGGTTAAGACAGGAGCCGAAGTCAAATTGCCCTTAACCCTTCTATTCGAAGGCAAAGCCTGGAAAATGTTACGTAAACACTGGCACGACCTGGCAGGATTCTTTGCCCTGAAGCCCAACTCCACAGCTAACAAAGAATTAATCCGTATTGGAAGGCTTGCACTAATCAACAAGCATTTCTCCTTTCACTCAGCCCGACACACCAATGCCACCCTCCTCATAGACAAAGGAGCCAATATCACAACGGTACAGAAACTACTGGGACACCGAAACATCGCTACGACCCAAATTTACAGCGAGGTCATGGAGAGTACTTTAGTAAAAGATTTGAAGAAATGTGCAAAGTCAAAATAGTCTGTTTTAACAATGTGCTAAAAACGTGGGTAGAAAATAGGCGACAAGAGTCGGAGCCTTTTGAAGGTATCCAATACTCTCCTTATATATAATAAGGTGTATGAAATCGGTTAATCTAAGAGGATATTTGTGGTTCTTACAAAATTGCCCAAACACCTTACTCTCCTTGCACCAACTTTCTATCTATCTGGTGTACAGCAGAATAACGGTGTAGGGATAATGCTAGACTCCTTACACCGTTACACATGCTACCCAACTCTATGCTCATTGTTCCTTTTATACAACATTGTTTTGCGGTTTTATTCATACAAACAATAGTATGAATACATCGACTCACTGGAGTGAATCGAATGACTCACTAGAGTGAAACATTTGACTCACTAGAGTGAAACGACCGACTCACTCCAGTGAGTCGGTTTACATCTCTGCATCTGATAGCCGTTTTTGCTTGCTCTTGCTACAATGGAGAGGGAAATTTATCTTAGGATAAATATCGATAGATTAAGAAACTTCTCTGTGAACTATGGGGCAAGAAGGATGTAAGGAGTCCTTACATCCGTTAATTCCTGATTCTTAACAAGTTAAAAGGCAGTGCAAGGAGTGTATGCAATATTGCCTCTTTATGTGTCATTTGGAGCAAATTTTTAATTACAGACTTAGCCATTACATACGGTCTTCCAGTAAAAGTTGCCGACAAAACGTCCTTCCAGCT
>JAFQNW010000169.1 GCA_017420875.1 Bacteroidaceae bacterium | reverse complement strand
GTATCATTATGATGAACAAGAAAAGAACCCGCACGGCAGGACGCATCAAATACGCCCTGTTTGCACCGCTGGCCGCCGCTCTACTTTTGGTCAGCAACATCGAGAGTGTGGCACGTACGGTGGAAAAGGTCATCGATAGCGGACCTTTGCTAACCGACCGTGCCGAACAAGACAACCCTCAACAGGATGTCATCTACCAAGTTTGCGAAGAACAACCTGTATTCCCTGGTGGAACAGGAAAATTAATCAAGTTTATCAGCAAGAACATCAAGTACCCTGCCGAGGCTAAAGCTAAAAAGATAGAAGGTCGTGTCATTGTACAAATGATTGTCGAGAAGGATGGTAGCCTGAGTGGGATTGAAATCAAGCGAGGAGTAGACCCGTTGCTCGACCAGGAAGCCATACGTGTAGTCAAATCCATGCCGAAGTGGACTCCGGCTAAACAGAAAGGTAAACACGTCCGTGTTCGTTACATTCTTCCGGTTGCATTCAGTCTACAAGGAGGTGAAAACACCATCCAGGAACATCAAGTCCAGTTTCCCAACGAAGACGATGTGATTAAACCCGATGAAAACGGAATTTACCAGATTGTCGAAGAGCAAGCAAACTTCCCCGGTGGCATGAGCGAACTTATGAAATGGCTACAAGGCAACGTCCAATATCCGGAAGCTTGCGAAAAGGATAAAGTAGAAGGAAGAGTCGTCGTAGCATTCGTTGTAAACAAGGATGGCAGCATCAAGGATGCAAAGATTCTTCGTAACGTTCACCCGTTGCTCGACCAGGAAGCACTCCGTGTTGTCAACCTCATGCCTACCTGGATACCGGGCAAGGTAAAAGGCGAACCTGTAGCTTCCCGATTCATCATACCGGTTATGTTCAAGCACCAATAGGCTACATCGTTTGAAAGACGAATAAGTATCACATTCTATTCCCGTTTCTTATGAACAAACACATCATTCCCTTCCTCATGGGTGCAGCCCTATTATTGAACGCATGCAAGGAAAAGGCTTCCGATAAGACCGGAAGCCTTCCGGTAATCGAGGTCGAAACAGCTTTTCAGAACCCGGTAGAGCTATCACTGACCGACCTCGGTGAAACCTTGACTTACATCCCTTTGGAAACAAACGAAGCATCGATTACGGATATCAATCCCATGACGAAGGTGGTTGTAACCCACGAATTCATCTTTATTGGAAATTCCAAAGCATCCATTCTATGCTTCGACCGGAAAACGGGAAAGTTTCTCCGCACCATCGGACGCTTCGGACAAGGCCCTAACGAATACCTGAACGGCTCGCTAGAGGTGGATAGCGAAGCAAAACGCATCTATGTAAGAAACACACCGGGGAATTATGTTTGCTTCGATTTCGAGGGGAATGCCCTGGCACCTGTCAACCTGCCCGGCGAGCAAAACTTCATGATGGGAGGACATCACTTTTCTCATAACAAAGCATATGGCTATTGCAATGTAGCCAACGAAAAGACCACTGCCGAGGCTTATTGTTACGATTTAGCATCGGGTGAACTTTTGGACTCCATTCCATTGACTGACATGCAAGCCAAGAAGACCCGAAGCATCGCTCCGCTCAGAAGTCAGGAAGTGTATGGAGGCATGTTTATGATGGTAGAATACGAAGACGGTACATGGACAGGTGGAAACTACCAGAACAACACCTTCTGGACAAGCAACCACACACTCTACCACAAAGACATCTTCTGCGACACCATCTTTCAGATGAAGGACCTGCAAAGACAAGAGCCCGTAGCGGCTTTCCAGCTGGGGAGCTTGGGCGGATACGGACGATACGAAACGTCAAGCAGCATGACCGGCCGATATGTAATCCCCCGCATCTTGCACAACGGCAAGCACATGTACTTCACCCTCTTCACCGACTTGTACGACATACAAGGCATGATGAAAAAACTGACTTCAGGAGGTGTTGTCTTAAGTCCGAGTTGCGGTATTTACAATCAGCAAACAGGGGCGGTAAAGCTTCAAAAAGAATCTTTGCTCCTTAAACATCCCAACGAAGCGATGCCCGATGTTTGCATCAACACCCTTGCCACCGATGGAGCTTGGGTCGGGGTCTATCAAACTCAAGAGCTGATAGAGGCCCGCGAAAACATCCCGACCGAGCAACAACCCGACTGGTTGAAGAATTTGAAAGACGATGATAATCCGGTCATCCTATTAATTGAGCCCTAACCGCAGACATTTACCGAAAGATGCACTCAAATTCTTGAAAACGTCAAGGCAAATTTCTGCAAACGTCAAGGCGAATTCTTGAATCAACGGTGTAGTCTCACTAAACCACGCCGTTGATTACTCAAACCACGTCGTAATTTCATCAGTCAACGATGTTGATTTGATTATACGTGCTCGCGTTTCATCTTTTCCGTGAAGGCAAACCATATTTTTAACCTTAAACTTCAAAAATATCAAGTATTATGAAAAAACTCAGCCTCCTACTGATTGTCATCTGTTGGTATGCCTGCTCCTCCACCGAGGAACAAAGCACCTTGGAGCAATGTAATCTCATCGCTTCTAAAGTGATTACAGGAGAAGACACCTTGATTGTTTGTGACGTTAATAAAATAGAACAGCATATCAAAATACCTTTAAGTACCTTGGTAGAAGATTGGAAACTACTAAAACTGGAGAACAGTTCAAAAGAAGCCTTGGTTCTGCCAGTCTATATATATCCTTCAGAGAACTACATCTTGATACATCCGGCAGAATTTAATCGAGGGGCGATGTTGTTTGACAAAACAGGGAAATACCTTTTTGACATTGGGGAAAAAGGGAATGGCCCGGGAGAAATAGTCAGAAATATGTCATACATAGAAATGGATGAAGACAATGATTGCGTTTATATAAGAGACCACAAACCATCCAGAATCTTGAAATATCGGTTGAGTACCGGTGAATATCTCTCTGATATTCCACTTAGCTATCCGAAAGCATTCGATTTTATTCTCAATCCTAAAAATGAATCCTTGATTGTAACCAATCCGCCTAATCATAAAATAGAAGAAGGTATCCCTTGGATTTGGGAACAGGATTTCCATGGTAATATTTTGCAGGAACTCCCTAAGAAGATATATAACAGAAACCTCCAATATCGTTTCTGGATATGGAGCAGAAATAATAAGTTCGTGTTCTTCGACTACAATCTTCCCGGCAGGCAAGACACCTTATGCCATTACGACATTCCGAGTAATCGATTGAAACCACATTTCACGGTCGACTTTGGAAGCGAGGCTCCCAATCATCAATATGAAGACACCTCTGATTTTTATTTGGTAACATTAATTAATGAGGTAGGAATAGACAAGCCTTTTATTCCTACTAAGCGTATCCTGATAGACAAGAAAACGCTCAAAGGTGCCTACGTTGATATCGTTCTGGACGGATACGGTGATTTTTCCATCACTCAGCACTGGACGTATTTAAAGAATGATTATTTTACATTGGGGTTAGAACCTCATCAAATAGCAGAAACTTGTGAGAAACTCCTCGCCCATCCCGAGAACTTGAAGCCGGAAGAAAAGAAGAACTTGCAAGAGTTACTGGATGGTTTGACGGAGGACGACAATGCCATCATCATTTATGGAAAGATTAAATAATAGCAAATAGAAGTCGTGAATACTTTAAAAAGACCAAGATTGAGGAACTTCACCTGAAAAACACGGAAGTTCACTTTTTCTAACTGATTTTCAACAAGTATGCCGTTCGTGAGCAAGTGAAGGCAAGTTCATGTAAAACATTATAAGGATGTATATCAAAATCACAGAACAGGACGTTAAAGCATTGGAGGTGTATCTACGACTATTGAAGATGCCCTCCACTTACCGCATGGAAAAGGACTTGAAGGAACTGATGCATTGGCTGGACTTGGCTTCCGATGATTTTGCTTACCGCCTGACAAGGGAGTATCCACGACTTACCCTTAACGAGATAAACCTCTGCTGCCTATTACGGATGGACTGTTCCTGGGAAAAAATCAGTGTCATGATGGGGGTAAAGGAAAGAACCATCTACCGAACCCTCTATCGGGCTTGTGAACACATGGACAAGAAAGGAAGTAAGGAAGCTTTCAAATCTTTTATCAGGAGCTACTGATGAAGCCTTATGAAAGTGTTATTCTGAACGTAGTGAAGAATCTCGAATACATCAAGTGGATGTTACCGAGATCCTTCGCTACGCTCTGGATGACAAATGAGAAGAATTACTTCTTCAATTCTACTATACGTGTCGGAGCTTGTCCGGCATTACGAAGTTCAGTTTGTTTCACCACATTTTCGGCCAAGGCAAGGAAAGCTTGTCCGGTGATGGAGTTTTCATCGAGAGCGGCAGGTGTACCCTTGTCGCCATTCTCGCAGATGCTCTGCACGATAGGAATCTGACCAAGCAAAGGCACATTCATATCCTCTGCCAACTGCTTCGCTCCTTCCTTTCCGAAGAGGTAGTACTTGTTTTCCGGCAATTCGGCCGGGGTGAACCACGACATGTTTTCCACCAAACCGAGGATAGGCACATTCACCTTATCGTTAGTGTACATGTTGATACCTTTGCGAGCATCGGCCAAGGCCACCTGTTGCGGAGTGCTGACAATCACGGCTCCTGTAATGGCCAACGTCTGTACCAAGGTCAAATGAATGTCGCTGGTGCCCGGAGGTGTATCGAGGATGAAGTAATCCAAATCGCCCCAATTAGCATCACCAATGAGTTGCTTCAAGGCATTGCTGGCCATGCCGCCACGCCACAAAGTGGGTTGGTCGGGGTCCACAAAGAAACCGATGGAAAGCATCTTGATACCATACTTTTCGATAGGGACAATCAAGTCTCGGCCATCAATGAGTTCGGCATACGGACGGGCATCTTCCACCTGGAACATTTTCGGCATGGAAGGTCCGAAGATATCGGCATCAAGCAAGCCCACCTTGTAGCCCAGCTTCGCCAAAGCCACCGCCAAGTTGGCCGATACAGTAGATTTGCCTACCCCACCCTTACCAGACGATACGGCAATGACATTCTTCACTTGCGGAAGCATCTTGCCCGGTTCCGGACGAGCTGCCTGACGGCTTTCGGTAGAGATGGTTACTTGTACATCGGGAGAGATATAAGTATGGATAGCGGTTTCGGCCGCCTTCACCATAGATTTCATAAACGGGTC
>JAFQNW010000168.1 GCA_017420875.1 Bacteroidaceae bacterium | reverse complement strand
TTACAATTCCATCTATGTGCCCAAAGTCGGAGATGAAATTCTGTTGAACGAAAGCAACTACCGCTTATACAAAAAGTACATTGAATTTGAAACTGATTGTTATCTCTCCTTCAAGAACGATACTGCATACTTGGACGGAGAAGCGACCAGGCAATATAAGTTTACCCAAAACTATTATTATATGGCAGGGGACAATGTCTCGGCATCCTACGATTCCAGATATTGGGGACTTGTGCCCGAAGATTTGTTATTCGGGAAAGCAATCTTTATATGGTATTCTGAAGACAAGGAATCGGGTAAAGTGCGATGGAAAAGGTTATTTCAAAAGATTGGATAGATTCATTATCAGCAACAGAACATAATGGAAAATATCCTTTGGAATAAGAAAATGTATTTCCGTCACAAAAAAAATGGGGAAAAGTGATAGAATGTTTGAAATACTTCTTATATTTGCAACGTTGAAACTAAAGACAATAAAGAATCGAACAAAATGACAATGTGCTGTCTATATACGAACGTAACGATGCGAATGTGGACGATGATGACCACATCCATGATGATGACCCCTCGGGGTTAGGATAGTATATATGTGTTTCTACGTGATACACGCTTATGGATGTAAGCACCAATCAATCAATTTTTTTATTTTTGAGAATCTCAGGATTTGTCATTCTGAGTGAAACTAAGAATCTATATGTGTAATGTGGATGTTCTCAGATTCTTCACTACGTTCAGAATGACATGTATATATAATAATCAATAGCATGAAAGTATTGAAATTCGGCGGAAGCTCGGTAGGCTCCGTAAATAGCATTTTAAGTGTAAAAAAAATAGTTGAGGCCGTAGAAGAACCGGTGATTGTGGTGGTTTCGGCCTTGGGTGGCATTACAGACAAGTTGATTCATACCTCGGAAATGGCCGCGAATGGCGATGCCGCCTACGAAAAGGAATATCGGGACATCGTGAACCGTCACATCGAGATGGTATATACAGTGATTCCGGCTGGGGAGGCGAGAAGCATCTTGCTCGACCAGGTGAACGAACTCCTGAGCGAGCTGAAGAACATTTACCAGGGTATTTACCTCATCCGCGACCTTTCGCCGAAGACATCGGCCACCATCGTGAGCTATGGCGAACGCCTTTCGTCCATCATCGTGGCAAATCTCATCGAAGGTGCCGTGTGGTATGACTCGCGTACATTCATCAAGACAGAAAAGAAACATGCCCGTCATATCCTTGACTCGGATTTGACTACTCAATTGATTAAGGCTACTTTCAGTGAACTCCCGAAAGTGGCATTGGTGCCTGGCTTTATCTCCAGCGATAAGAATAGTGGTGAAATCACTAACCTTGGACGTGGTGGCTCGGATTATACCGCATCTATCATTGCGGCAGCTCTCCAAGCCGAAGTCCTTGAAATCTGGACGGACGTAGATGGCTTCATGACCGCCGATCCTCGTGTCATCAGTTCGGCATACGTCATCAATGAATTGAGTTATGTGGAAGCCATGGAGCTTTGCAACTTCGGTGCGAAGGTGGTTTATCCGCCGACTATCTATCCGGCTTGCCATAACAATATACCTATTTTGATTAAGAATACCTTCAATCCGGATGCACCGGGTACTATCATCGAGCATGAAATCAAGGAAGAGTCGAAAGCCATCAAGGGTATCTCGTCCATCAATGATACGGCTCTGATTACCGTGACCGGTCTCGGCATGGTGGGTGTTATCGGTGTGAACTACCGCATCTTCAAGGCGTTGGCAAAGAATGGCATCAGCGTGTTTATGGTATCTCAGGCATCGTCTGAAAACAGTACTTCCATCGGTGTGCGTAATCAGGATGCCGAATTGGCTTGCGAGGTATTGAACGAAGAGTTCGCCAAGGAAATCGAAATGGGTGAAATTAGCCCTGTTTGTGCAGAGAAGAACTTGGCGACCATTGCGATTGTGGGTGAGAACATGAAGAAGACTCCGGGCATTGCGGGTAAGTTGTTCGGTACATTGGGACGGAACGGTATCAGTGTAATCGCTTGTGCCCAGGGTGCTTCGGAAACCAACATCTCGTTTGTGGTAGAAGAGAAGTATCTCCGTAAATCCTTGAACGTTATCCACGATTCGTTCTTCTTGTCTGAATATCAGGTGCTCAATCTCTTCATTTGTGGCACGGGTACCGTGGGCGATAGCTTGATTAAGCAATTGGCAAGCCAACAGGAGAAGTTGATGAAGGAACGTGGCTTGAAGTTGAACGTGGTGGGCATTGCCAATGGTCATCAGGCGTTGTTCGACCGCGATGGCTTGGAGTTGTCCAACTATCGTGCCTTGCTCGACGAGAAGGGTACGGCATCCAGCCCTCAGATTATCCGCGACGAGGTGATTGGTATGAACATCTTCAACTCC
Organism: Bacteroidaceae bacterium; assembly: GCA_017420875.1. GTDB lineage: Bacteria > Bacteroidota > Bacteroidia > Bacteroidales > Bacteroidaceae > Phocaeicola. The sequence continues at coordinate 2,313 of JAFQNW010000168.1, read as the reverse complement.
GTGTTTGTTGATTGTACGGCCAATGCGGATGTGGCATCGCTCTATAAGGATTTGTTGAACAATAACGTGTCGGTGGTAGCAGCCAACAAGATTGCGGCTTCGTCATCGTATGCCAATTATAGCGAATTGAAGCAGATTGCCCGCAAGCGTGGCGTGAAGTTCTTGTTCGAAACCAATGTAGGTGCCGGTCTTCCGATTATCAAGACCATTAACGACTTGCTCGCCAGTGGTGACAAGATTCTGAAGATTGAGGCCGTGGTGAGCGGTACGTTGAACTTCATCTTCAACAAGATCAGTGCCGATGTGTCATTCAGCGAAACCATCCGCATGGCGAAGGAAGAAGGCTATTCAGAACCTGACCCACGCATTGACTTGAGCGGTAAGGACGTTATCCGTAAGTTGGTTATTCTTGCTCGTGAAGCCGGTTATGTGCTCGAACAGGAAGATGTGGAAAAGCATCTCTTCGTGCCGGATGAGTTCTTTGCAGGCTCGTTGGAAGACTTCTGGAAGAACATCCCTTCGCTCGATGCCGATTTCGAGGCACGTCGTCAGAAGCTGGAAGCCGAAAACAAGCATTGGAAGTTTGTGGCGAAGCTGGAAGACGGAAAGGGAAGCGTGTCGTTGCAAGAAGTGAGCCGAAGCCATCCTTTCTATGGCTTGGAAGGAAGCAACAACATCGTGCTCCTCACTACTGAACGCTACAATGAATACCCGATGATGATTCAAGGTTATGGTGCCGGTGCAAGCGTGACCGCAGCCGGTGTCTTTGCAGACATCATCAGCGTGGCGAATATTTAAGCCTATGAAACATATTATCATATTGGGTGACGGTATGGCCGATTGGCCAGCCGCCTCCCTCGGCAATCAAACCCTCTTGCAATACTCGCATACTCCGTATATGGATATGTTGGCTCGCAAGGGTAGGACGGGGAAACTTATTACCGTGGCGGATGGATTCCATCCGGGTAGTGAGGTGGCGAACATGTCCGTGATGGGTTACAACTTACCGAAAGTATATGAAGGTCGTGGACCTTTGGAAGCAGCCAGCATCGGTGTAGAGCTCCAGCCCGGCGATATGGCGATGCGATGCAACATTGTGTGTATCGAAGGGGAAATCCTGAAGAACCATTCGGCAGGTCATATCTCGACAGAGGAGGCCGATGTCTTGATGAAATATCTGCAAGAGCACTTGGGCAATGAACGGGTGCAATTCCATACAGGTGTGCAATATCGCCATCTCCTGGTCATCAAGGGAGGCAACAAGCATATCGATTGTACCCCTCCGCACGATGTTCCTTTGCATCCTTTCCGCCCGTTGTTGGTAAAGGCTGAAATACCCGAGGCACAAGATACTGCCGACTTGATTAACGACTTGATTCTGAAGTCGCAAGAACTCTTGAAGAATCATCCGATTAATGTCAAGCGGATAGCCGAAGGGAAAGACCCTGCCAATAGCATCTGGCCTTGGAGTCCGGGCTATCGTCCGCAGATGGAGCCGCTCTCGGTGATGTATCCGAGTATTCGGAGAGGTTCGGTCATCTCTGCCGTGGATTTGATTAATGGCATCGGGGTGTATGCCGGTCTTCGGAGAATCTCCGTGGAAGGAGCGACAGGGCTTTATGATACGAATTATGAAAACAAGGTCAGTGCGGCACTCGAAGCCTTGAAGACGGACGACTTGGTTTATCTCCACATTGAGGCGAGCGATGAGGCAGGTCACGAAGGAAACTTCGACTTGAAGCAACTCACGATAGAGAACCTTGACAAGCGTGTCGTAGGGCCTATTTACGAGGCCGTGAAGGATTGGGAAGAAGCCGTGGCGATTGCCGTGCTTCCCGACCATCCGACACCTTGCGAACTTCGCACCCATACCGCTGAGCCTGTTCCTTTTTTGATATATTATCCGGGCATCGAGCCGGACGAAGTGCAGACATTCGATGAAATCGCTTGCAAGGAAGGCATCTACGGAGTGATGAGAGAAAATGAATTTATGAATGAGTTTATCTCATAATGTCATGCTTGATTCCATTCGTGTCATCCTGAGCAATGCGAAGGATCTGAATGCATAAGCGTGGATGTACACAGATTCTTCACTTCGTTCAGAATGACACGAACGGGAGATAAGGATGTCATAATAAAATTAAAGAACAATGAAATATTATAGCACCAACCACCAAGCCCCCGACGCTTCCCTCCAAGAAGCCGTAGTGAAGGGTTTGGCATCCGATAAGGGATTGTATATGCCGGAAGTCATCAAGTCGCTTCCCCAATCGTTTTATGATAACATCGAGAACCTGTCTTTCCAAGAAATCG
>JAFQNW010000167.1 GCA_017420875.1 Bacteroidaceae bacterium | reverse complement strand
TTTGTATGGGCAAGTCCCAACAAGTGATATTGGTATTGCTTGCAATTGCATAAGGTCTCGGCCACTTTGTTGTCGGCCAGATATTCCAGATTCAGGCGGATTTCACTCTTCAGCAACCACATGAAAGGATTGAACCAACAGATGATGTTGACGATTTCGCTTACAATCACGTCGATGGAGTGCCATTGGCGGGCATGGGTCTGCTCGTGCATCAGGATTTCTCCTTGACTATCGGGCTTCAGGGTGGGCAAGTAGACGAATATCCATCCGAAGAAAGAGAACGGATTGCCTTCGGTGGACAGGCTGATGACACGTTGCCCGTCGAGGTACACTGTTTTCCCCATTCGTCTCATCCGGCAGATGCTGAGCAATTGGATGATAAACCGGAGGCTCAACAGGAGGATGCCTGCGAAATAGAGGGTGGTGCAAAGTGTCATGAGGCTAGGCACTTCGACGTGAGGGGTAGTGGGGGATACGTAAACCTCTTCCAGCATCATGAAGGTGGCGTAATAGTCGGCCAGTTCGTACATGGCCGGTTGCTCCTTTACCCAATGTTGGATGTTGAGTAGCGGATAAACGAAAGAGATGCCCATAAAACTGAGCAAGGCAAACCTACGCCAGAGGAAAAACGTGTCGCGTTGGCAGAACAGTTTGTAGAAGGCATAGAACAAGGCGATGCCGGCATTGACTTTCAAGAGGTAAATCCATTCGGGAGCCATATGGTATGTTATATTATATAGGTGTGTTTATTCTTCTTTTCCTTTCTCGATGAGCTGGATGATGTCTTTCAAATCGTCGGTAGACAATTTCTGCTCCTTGGCAAAGAAAGACACCATTTCCTTGTACGAATCGGCAAAATAGTTTCGTACAACTCCACTGATGAAACTGCGTTTGTATTCTCCTTGCTTGATAAGAGGAGTGTACTGATAGGTGTTTCCATATCGCTTGGCTTCTACATAGCCTTTCCGCTTCAGGTTGTTCACGATGGAGGCAACGGTGGTATAGGGCGGTTGCGGCTCGGGGAACATGGCTACAATGTCCTTGACGAAACAGTTTTCCATACTCCAAATGTAGAGCATCACTTCTTCTTCTTGTTGAGTTAGCTTGTTCATGAGAATGAATTTATTACGAATACTTCGCAAAGCTACGAAAGTTTCGTAATAAAGCAAATATCGGAGAGTTAAAGAAGTTTAAAGGATATATAGAAGGCACGGATTACACGGATTAACACGGCTTTTAGTGTTTTTATTTACTAAAGAATTCCGTGAAATCCGTGTAATCCGTGCCTAAATAAATATTACTCTGTAGCTGATTATTTCATCTGTTGCATGTCGCAAAGACGCTTGTAGTAACCGTCCAAGGCCAGAAGTTCGTCGTGCTTGCCCCGTTCCACAATTTGGCCTTCGTGTAACACGCAGATTTCGTCGGCGTGGCGAATGGTCGAAAGGCGGTGGGCAATGGCGATGGTGGTACGGTTCTTCATCAGTTTTTCGAGGGCATCCTGCACCATGCGTTCGCTTTCGGTATCGAGGGCCGAAGTGGCTTCGTCCAGAATCAGGATAGGCGGGTTCTTCAAGATGGCACGAGCAATGCTGATGCGTTGGCGTTGTCCGCCCGAAAGCTTGCCGCCACGGTCTCCAATCATGGTGTCGTAACCTTGTTCGCTGGCCATGATGAAATCGTGTGCATTGGCAATCTTGGCTGCTTCGATGACTTGTTCCATGGTAGCGTTTTCTACCCCGAAAGCAATGTTGTTGAAGAAAGTGTCGTTGAACAGGATAGCTTCCTGGTTTACATTTCCCATGATGCTACGCAAGTCGTGCAAGGTGGTTGCCTTGACATTTACTCCGTCAATCAGCACTTCGCCTTCCTGCACGTCGTGATAACGTGGAATCAAGTCGACCATGGTCGACTTGCCGGAGCCGGATTGGCCCACCAACGCAATGGTCTTGCCTTTTTCGATGGTCAGGTTAATGTCTTTCAAAATCCACTTGGTGTCGTACTTGAAAGATACGTGCTTGAATTCGATTTTTTCTTTCAACGGGCCGATGTGGATAGGATTGGCCACTACCGGCATCTTGTTTTCGGCCATCAGAATCTTGTCGACACGTTCCATGCTGGCCAAGCCCTTTGGTATGTTATAGCTGGCCTTGGAAAAGTCCTTTAACGGATTGATGAGGCTATAGAGCATCACCAGGTAGAAAATGAACGAAGGTGCGGTAATGGTGCTGTTGTTTTGCAGAATCAATGTACCGCCAAACCACAAGACAATGACGATGAGGACAGTTCCCAGGAATTCACTCATCGGGTGAGCCATCTGCTGACGGGTATTTACTCGGCTGATGGTATCACGATACAGGTTGTTCGAATCGACGAAACGTTTGTTCATCTTCTTTTCGGCATTGAAAGCCTTGATGATACGCAAACCTCCCAAGGTCTCTTCGACTTGCGACATGAGGTCGCTCCATTGATTTTGGGCGATAAGGGATTTGCGTTTCAGCATTTTACCGACTCTTCCCATCAACCAGCCCATGAAAGGGAGTACGGTGATGGTGAATAAGGTCAGTTCCCAACTGGTAACGATCAACGTGCCGAAGTAGAACAGAATCAAGATAGGGTTCTTGAAAAGCATGTCGAGCGATGACATGATGCTGACTTCTATTTCGTTCACATCGCCACTCATGCGGGCTATGATGTCGCCTTTGCGTTCTTCGGAGAAAAAGCCTAGGGGTAAATTTAGTATCTTCTTATACAAAGCTACACGGATATCGCGTACCACACCGGTACGGATAGGAATCATGGTGGCCGAGGACAAGAAGTAGCTGGCTGTCTTGAGGAAGGTCATGAAAGCCAGGAATAATCCCAATAGTAATAAGGTGATGCTGGCACCGTGGGTTTCAATCAACTGGGTTACGTAGTAGTAGAAGTTGTTGATGGCAATGTCTTTAAAAGAACCTTCTGAGCCCCATGGGATGTAGCTATAAGTGGCTTCCTGCATCTTGAACAGAATCTGCAGGATGGGGACAATCAGCATGAACGAAAAGATGTTCAAAACCGCAGAGAGAATGTTGAATACGACATGCAAGAACAAATATTTCTTGTAGGGAGGGACAAATCGTCTGAGTACTTGGATAAATTCTTTCATGGAGGTTCATTTAAAAAAGCATTCTTCCTGCTGGAAAAGCAAGAAGAATGCCATAACGATATCATTGCTATTATTTCATGCTGAACGACTGTTCGCCAATCATGGTTCCGTCGGCAAAGATGTAGACGTTGTAAGTACCTGACGGGAGGTATTCTTCTACATCCCAATATACGGTAACGGTCTGTTCTTCACCGGTATATTCGATATACTTTTTGATGGAGTAAGACAGGTTTCTGTTTTCGTACGGGAACGTATCGGATGCACTCTTGGTCAGCACTTCGTTGTCGGGCTTGGCTATCCGGATGTAAAGAGTGCGTTCGCCGGTCTTGGCGGTGATGTTCTTAACAATGGTAAAGGAAACGGCAATCTTCTTCACATCCTTCACCTTCTTGGCTGTCTTACCGCGTTTGTTCTTAGGTTGTATGCTGATATTGGTCGCATCCAATTGGGCAGCCAGGGTTACTTTGGCATTCAGGTTCTTCTTTTCTTGAGCCAAGGTGTTGATTTGGCGGGTAGCTTCTGTGTATTTCTGTTTAACTTCCTTGTTTTCGGTAGTCAACGCTTCGTTGAGGCGGTTCAAGGAGTCGATTTGCATCACATAGCTTCGCAATACGGCACGCACCGTTTTCAATTCTTTCTTCAAGCGGGTAATTTCGGCTGCATTGCTGCTCTTTACTTGGCGAAGTTCTTCCAACAGACGTTGGGTCTTCAACTTTTCGCTTTCCAACTTTTGGCGAAGCGAGTCGTTGTTAATCTGAACCTGAAGTTCGTCGTATTGAGTGGCAAATGTAGTATATTCGTTTTCCATCTCTTCTTTCTCAATGGCGAAGAGCTCGGTCATTTCCTTGTTTTCCTGAACTTGGTGGAAAGCAAAGAATGAAACACCGCCGATAATGACAATCAGCAGGGCAATGATGATAATCAGTTTTTTGTTATTGTCCATAATGCTACGTTAATTTACCGCAAAAGTACAACAATTTATGCATACTGCCCGAAATTAACTATGGAAATTTTTCTTTAAATCGGAATAAGGTTGTAAATTTGCAAAAGTGAACAAACGATTTTTAATTATCAACCTAAATAAATTATTGAGATTATGTCAAAAGTAACCGTAGTTGGTGCCGGTAACGTAGGTGCCACATGTGCAAATGTTCTTGCTTTCAATGAAGTAGCTGACGAAGTGGTAATGCTCGACGTGAAGGAAGGTGTTTCTGAAGGTAAAGCAATGGATATGATGCAGACAGCTCAGTTGTTGGGCTTTGACTCTACTTTGGTAGGCTGCACTAATGATTATGAAAAGACTGCAAACTCTGATGTTGTAGTAATTACTTCTGGTATTCCTCGTAAGCCGGGTATGACTCGCGAAGAATTGATTGGCGTAAATGCCGGTATCGTGAAGTCGGTTGCTCAAAATATCTTGAAGTATTCTCCTAACGCTATCTTGGTGGTTATTTCTAACCCGATGGATACCATGACTTACTTGGCTCTTAAGTCTTTGGGCTTGCCAAAGAACAGAGTAATCGGTATGGGTGGTGCATTGGATAGCTCACGTTTCAAATATTACTTGTCACAAGCATTGGGTTGCAATGCTAACGAAGTAGAAGGTATGGTTATCGGTGGTCACGGTGATACTACTATGATTCCTTTGACTCGCTTCGCTACTTACAAGGGTTTGCCAGTTTCTAACTTCTTGTCTGCTGAAAAGTTGGAAGAAATCGCTGCTGCTACTATGGTAGGTGGTGCTACTTTGACTAAGTTGCTCGGTACTTCTGCATGGTATGCTCCGGGTGCTGCTGGTGCTTACGTTGCTGAAGCTAT
>JAFQNW010000019.1 GCA_017420875.1 Bacteroidaceae bacterium | reverse complement strand
GCTATCGAAGAAGGTATCGTGCCGGGCGGTGGTGTAACTTATATCCGTGCCATCGATGCACTCGAAGGTATGAAGGGTGACAATGCCGACGAAACAACTGGTATCGAAATCATCAAGCGTGCCATCGAAGAACCGCTTCGCCAAATTGTAGCGAACGCAGGTAAGGAAGGTGCAGTAGTCGTTCAGAAGGTTCGCGAAGGCGAAGGCGACTTTGGTTACAATGCACGTACCGATGTATATGAAAACCTCTATGCTGCCGGTGTCGTTGACCCAGCTAAGGTAACTCGTGTAGCATTGGAAAATGCAGCTTCTATTGCTGGTATGTTCTTGACAACAGAATGTGTCATCGTAGAAAAGAAGGAAGACAAGCCAGAAATGCCGATGGGTGCCCCGGGTATGGGTGGCATGGGCGGCATGATGTAATGTCTTGATATAACCCAAATAAAAAGGTAGATGTGCTTTAAGCAAATCTACCTTTTTTGTTTATATTTGTGTCTCAAATTGTATACTTATGGAATTATATAAGTTTGAACGGCAACTTCGTTTGATGATGTTGTTGACTCAAAATCGCAATTATACTATTGAAGAGTTAGGCGAACGGTTGGATATGAGTACACGCAATGTGTATCGGTACATCGATGCTTTTAAAATGGCCGGATTTGTGATACGTAAAAAAGGAAAGTTTTATTCCTTGGATAAATCTTCACCTTATTTTAAGGATATTACCAGTTTGGTGCATTTCACTGAGGAAGAAGCCTATATCTTGAAACGTGCCATTGAAAATGTGGATGGCAATACAACTTTAAAGCAAAATTTAAAACAGAAACTTTATAAGGTATACGATTACGACATTCTTTCAGAAATTGTTGTGCGTCGCGGAATTGGCGATAATGTCCATTCCATTTATGAGGCAATCAAGCAGAAGAAGCAAGTACTCTTCCATCGGTATAAATCATCCAATAGTCATGCCGAAAAGGATCGTTTGGTAGAACCGTTTTCCTTTACCACCAATAACAATGAAATTTGGTGTTACGAACCTTCCAGTGGTAAAAACAAATTGTTCAAGGTTTCACGTATCAAATCGGTAGAGGTATTGGAAACATCATGGGAAGAGGAGGAGTTCCATAAAGAAGGTTATATCGACATATTTCATAATAGCAGTGACCAGAGGTATTCTATTATGCTTCGATTAAGTATGGCTGCTGCTAATCTGCTGGTGGAAGAATTTCCATTGGCCGAGCAATGTTTGGTACAGGAAGACGAATCCCATTGGCTTCTTACAGCCAAGGTCTGTCGATTGGAAGGTCCTGCACGTTTTGTGATGGGATTAATTGAGGAGGTAGAAGTAATTAATTCGCCGGAATTTAACGTTTTTTTAGAAGAAAAGGTCAAAATAGCCGTAAATCGGGTAAAAGTGTGACGTAGTTTGTCAAAAAAGGGACGTTTCTTTGTCGTACAAATAAAAAGTAATGATTATGAAAAAAGAAATGTCTCTCCGTTTTTCGATGAAAGCTTGTGTCAAGTCTTATGCTGACAATGTAGTTGAAGGTTTTGCTAAAATGTTATCTTTCTGCTTGGATGAAAAGGTTTCTCCTTTGAAGGCTGGTTGTATTTTGCACGCGATGATAGCTTTTACTTTTTTGGTGTTTTCTCATACTCAGGTGTGGTTGTCTGTTCTTTTCCTGATTTGGTTTTTCCTGACTTTATTGGATTGTAAACGTGTTGGGTTATGAAAAAAGGAGGGTGTGCATAATACAATCGCTATTAAAATGTCGTGTCATCCTGAACGTAGTGAAGAATCTGTGTACATAAAGTAAATGTTTTCAGATTTTTCGCGATGCTCAGAATGACACGTCGATAGAGGATTTCTTTTTTGATTTCCTCCGTTTTAATTTTTAAGGCTGTCTTATTTTACATAGGCATGTCTGTATCCTTTTACTTTGTTCCAACCTCCACGTGTGAAGTCTGGTACCTCTACTGGTGCACTGCCGTTTTCAATAGAGATTCGACCCAATTCAGCCAAGCAGCACCATTCTGCCAAGTCGTAAACGTCCATGTCCAATGGCAAACCATTGTGCAAGCAATATACCAATCGATAATCCATGATGAAGTCCATACCTCCATGTCCACCAACTTTCTTGGCTACTTCTTCCAACTCTTGGTGAATCGGGTGCTTGTATTTCTTCATCAAAGCCTCTTTTACTTCTTGAGATACTGCACCATGCATGTTCAAGTTTTCATGGTTAGGCACTTCGTCGGCTTTTACTTGTTCAGGACGCAAACAGTATTGTTCAACCGGATATTTGTTTGCAAAACCAGCTGTTCCTGTCAACTGATACATGCGGCTATAAGGTCTTGGGTTCATGACATCGTGCTGAATTTGAATGGTCTTTCCGTTCTCTGTACGAATCATAGTCATGGTGTGATCACCGTTTTGGAAATTGATGGAGTCATTCGCTACTCCATATTTCTTAGCTAAAATAGGACCGCTTGCTGATTTGGTATCCATGGCTACTAATGTTTTCAAACGGTCGCCACGATGAATGTCAAGGAGTTGGCAGGCCGGGCCAAAACCGTGTGTAGCGTAAATATCACCGCGGAATTCATTGTTATAGTCTAAACGCCAGTTGTTCCAATAATCTCCCCAGAATTCTTCCAGGTTATGGATATAAGAGCCTTCTACGTGAAGCACCTCACCGAACAAGCCTTGTTGAGCCATGTTAAGAGTGGTCAGCTCGAAAAAGTCATAAACGCAGTTTTCCAATTGCATGCAATGCTTGCGGGTTCTTTCAGAAGTGTTGATGAGTGCCCAAATTTCGTCCAGAGTCATAGCCGAAGGTACCTCGATGGCTACGTGTTTGCCTTGTTCCATGGCATAAATACCCATTTGGGCATGGTGCTTCCAGTCGGTTGCAATATACACAAGGTCGATGTCGTCGCGTTGGCAAAGTTGTTTCCAAGCTTCTTCGTCGCCGGTATAGGCTTCTGCTTTAGGAAGGCCGGCTTTGGTTAGAATGTCCTGGCATTTCTCAACGTTTTCGGGGATGAGGTCGCATAATGCTACGATTTGTGTACCAGGGATGTGAGTGAAACGTGAAACGGCTCCAGGACCACGCATACCCAATCCGATAAAGCCAACACGTACGGTCTCAATCTTGGGGGCTGTCAGTTGAATAACATCTTCTTGTCCTGCCGGACGTTCGGGCACTTCCACTTTAATTGGAGCATAACTTTGTTGCTCATTGCTTGTTGAAGGAGTGCAACCTACCATGCACACTAGTGCAAGGCTGGTCATGATTTGAAGTAATAGTTTTCTCATATGTAGTAAATTTAAAATCCAAGTTTCTGAAATTCACTTTCAAAGTTGGGAGTGAACATTTCTGCTCCTATCTTTGAACGGATTTCTTCTAAAGAAAAGAATCGTCCTCCGTCCAATTCGTCGCTAGGAGCGATATTGCCATCGTAGGTGGTTTTGTAAGCAAAGACGAGTTCTTTTTCTCGTGATGACTCAAACACATAGGTTGTCAAAAGTTCAGGTTCGAAGTCGGTAATTCCTAGCTCCTCTTTCGCTTCGCGTTTGAGGGCGAGCTCTGTACTTTCGCCCAAATCGATGTGTCCTCCTACAGCTGTATCCCATTTCCCAGGCTGGATGTCTTTCCATTCAGGTCGCTTTTGAAGGTATAGCTCTCCTCGGCTATTGAACACATGCAGATGCACAACGGGATGCAACCGTTTGCTTCCGTCATGACATTCACCCCGGGTGGCGGCATCAATGATGTTTCCTTGTTCGTCCACAATGGGGAACATTTCTTGGTTATTGTCTTGCTTCATAATCTTACGGAATAAGGAGTGATGAATCTCCGTAACTCAAGAAACGGAAATCGTGACTCAATGCATAATCGTATATCTTTTTCCAATCGCCTTTCACAAATGCCGAGACGAGTAGCAATAGCGTGCTCTGTGGCTGGTGGAAATTGGTTACTATCTTCTTGACTATCTTATACTCATATCCAGGTGCAATGATAATCTGTGTGCTGGTATGCAAAGTTTCCATGTGGTGGAGGTTCAGATAATCGAGTATACTTTGCAGGGCTTCCAAGGGCGTCAATGCAGGATGAGGCTCGTAGGGCATCCATTGTTTTACATGGAGATCTTCCTGATTGGCTTGGGGATGCTGATGAATGAGTACACCTATATAATATAGACTTTCGAGGGTGCGTACCGATGTGGTGCCGACTGCTATGGTTTGTCCGCCATGGGCAATCAGCTTTTCGATGGTGCGACGGTTTACGCTGATGTATTCCGTATGCATTTCATGTCCCTCTATTTCTTCGCTTTTCACGGGTTTGAATGTACCGGCACCAACGTGTAAAGTCAGTTCTTCCCGGTCGATTCCTCGCTCGTCTAATGCTTGCAATACTTTCTCTGTGAAATGAAGTCCAGCGGTTGGGGCAGCTACAGAGCCTTTGATTTTGGAGTATACCGTTTGATAAGTCTCTTTGTCGCTCTCCTGGGTTTCCCGATTCAAATAGGGTGGGATGGGGAGCTCGCCAATTGCTTCCAAAATATCGGCGAAGGTGATGGAGTTGTCATCCCATTCAAAGTCTATCCAGTGGCTGGTTCCTCGGCATTCGCCTCGGGTAGCTGTTAGTTGGATGGCTTTGTTCTTTACTTCGATGCTACGTTTCAGGGAACCTTCTTTCCATTTCTTGAGGTTGCCTATCATGCATAACCAACTGCATCGTTGGGTTTGCTGGAAAGAAAGCACGTAGTCGTTGGGGGCGATGGGCTCCAGACAGAAAACTTCGATGAGGGCACCTGTATCCTTGCGGAAATGCATACGAGCCTGGATAACTTTCGTATTGTTGAAAACCATCATCTCGCCGGGGGTCAGGTAGTTGGGTAAAGAAGAGAAGCAATCCTCGGTCACTTCACCGTGTCTATATACCAAAAGTTTCGACCGGTCGCGTTCGTTTAACGGGAATTTGGCAATACGTTCGTCTGGAAGCGGATAGTTATATTCACTAATTTTGATATGTTTGGTATCTTTCATTTCAAATCGTTTCATAATCTGCACAAAATTATTGATATTTGCTAAAACAAAAAAGAAAAGCAGAATGAAAATAGGAGATAAAGTCCGTTTCTTGAGTGAAGTGGGAGGCGGCATAGTGACAGGATTTCAAGGTAAGGATATTGTGCTGGTGCAAGATGCCGATGGCTTCGACATTCCCATGCTGATGCGTGAGTGTGTGGTAATTGATACGGATGATTATAACATGAAGCGTAAGCCGGCTGCACCTAGCCCACAAAACGTCGGCACGAAAAATAATTTCGCGAAGGCGAATCAGGAGGTGGAAGAAGACGAACGTCCCATTACTTTCCGTCAACCCGAACGCAAGGGGGGAGATGTCCTGAATGTGATGTTGGGATTTGTACCTCAAGACATCAAGGCCATCTCGACAACAGCTTTCGATGCTTACCTCATCAACGATAGTAACTATACCGTGGTGTACACTTACCTTACGGCCGAGGGGCACAACTGGCGTGTTCGTAGTCACGGGACAGTGGCTCCTAACACCAAACTATTTATCGAAGAATTCGAGAAAAGCATCTTGAACGAGTTGGAGCATGTAGCCGTACAAGTGTTGGCGTTCAAAGAAGACCGGAGTTTTATGTTGAAGCCGGCGGTTTCGGTAGAGTTGCGTGTCGATACGGTCAAATTCTACAAGCTTCATACCTTCCGCGAAAGCGATTTCTTTGAAGAACCAGCCCTGATTTACGACATTGTGAAAAACGATATGCCGGCTCGCCAAACCTTCTTGAAAGGCGAAGACATCAAGGAAGCCCTCCTCACCAAGAAGCGTGAAGATATGCAACCCGCCCGCAAGCCCGAAGCCAAGAAACCGAAGGATAATGGCATCGTGGAAATAGACCTTCATGCCCACGAATTGTTGGAAACAACCGCAGGGATGAGCAATGGCGAAATCCTGAATTACCAACTTGATGTCTTTCGCAAGACATTGGACGGATACAAGAACAAGAAAGGCCAGAAGATAGTCTTTATCCACGGAAAGGGAGATGGCGTGCTTCGTAAGGCCTTGTTGCAGGAATTGAAGTATAAATACAAGAATTATCAAAGTCAGGATGCCTCTTTCCGTGAGTATGGATTTGGGGCAACCATGGTTACTATTAGATAAGACAATGGAAAAGTACAAAGAATTCTTTCAAACCGATCGATTTGCCATGAATGCCGGTGTCGAACTTCTCAAGGTTGAGGCCGGATATGCACAGGCTCGCATGCTTGTCACCAAGGAACATCTGAATGCAGGCGGTGTCTGCCAGGGAGGAGCCTTGTTCACATTGGCTGATTTGGCTTTTGCGGCCGTGGCAAATAGTCATGGCCAATTAACCTTGTCGGTAAATGCGAACATCAATTTCATACGTTCGGTCAAAGAAGGATATGTATATGCCGAGGCCCAAGAGATGGTCAACCACCATCGCCTTCCCTTCATCGAAGTCTGTTTGAAAGACGAAGCTGGTGAGTTGGTGGCTATCATGACCTCCTCGGGGTATCGGAAAGACAAGAAACTGTTTTAACCTTAAATCTATCATATTATGAAAAAACTATTTTTATCCAGTGTGATGCTGATTGGTGCCCTTTCATTGCAGGCACAACTTCGTAACGACGATGTGTACGAATTGACTCACATTGATCGTTCTAATATCCGTAACGAAATCTCTATTCCGGGTTTCGATGGCTATCAGACCTTGAAGTGCGATTTTCATATCCACACCATTTTTTCAGATGGCGATGTATGGCCTAATGTTCGCGTACAAGAAGCTTGGCGTGAAGGTTTGGATGCCATTGCCATTACCGATCACATCGAATACCGCCCTCGCAAGGAAATCTTGAAAGGCGATTTGAATGAATCGTTTAAAATCGCCAAGAAGGAAGCGGATAATCGTGGATTTATTGTTATTCAAGGAACAGAAATTACCCGTAGCAAACCATTGGGCCATTTGAACGCCTTGTTTATCAATGATGCCAACCCGATGGATGTGAAAGACCCACTGAAGGCAATCGATGTGGCATTGGAGCAAGGAGCCTTTATTTTGTGGAATCATCCGGGATGGCCCGATGACAAGTCAACCCTTTATCCTGTACATGAAGAACTCTTGAAGGCAAATAAAATACATGGTGTAGAAGTGTTGAATTACATGGAATATTATCCGGTAGCTTTCGATTGGTGCAATAAATACGGCATTGCTCCGTTTGCCAATACCGATATTCACGGATTGATATCTGGCGATTATGGTGTAAAGGAAGGTCGTATGCGTCCGATGACTTTGGTATTTGCTACAAGCAAGAGTGAAGAAGGAATCAAGGAGGCTTTGTTTGCTCGTCGTACAGCAGCTTTGTTCGATGGCAAGTTGTTTGGTCAGGAAGAATACCTGATGAAGCTAATTCAAGCTTCTTTGCAGATTCGTGTCATCAATGGAAGAACTGTTGAAATCACAAACATTTCGGATATCCCTTACGAAATGACAAATAGCGGAAATCTTTATTATTTCCCAGCCCGTAAGACTGTACGATTCACCGTACCTAAAGAAGGTGATATGGTCTTTGAAAATTGTTTCGTAGGCTTGAATCAGAAATTGACTATTCCTGATCATTATTGGTCAATGGCCTTTTAATATTTAAATAAAAAAGAAAAAGGGTTGCTTCTGAAAGCAACCCTTTTTTATGAAGCTTATTGACGATAATTGTCAAGTTGTTCGGCTGTGAACTTGCGGATGAAGTTGAAGTGCTTTTCTACTTCGCTTTCTGC
>JAFQNW010000166.1 GCA_017420875.1 Bacteroidaceae bacterium | reverse complement strand
GTTCATGGCTGTATACAAGGGCAACAAACCGCACTATCCCAACCATTACCTCTTTGCCTTCGATGCCGGCACCAAGCCCACCAAGCAAGCTCTGCAAGGCGTGCCTTACCTCCGCAAGGCTCTCTCCATCACTCAAGTAAAGGGTTGGGCACAAAACTTGGGTTCTACCGGCCTTTGCTCGCTGGACAACGGGTGGTTCTACATCTCGCATGCCTTCAAGAACGAGGAAGGGCAGGGAAGCACTCTCCGTCTGCACCCATACCATCCCCAAGGAAATCCGTTTTGAAAAGAAATAGCCCCTCAAAAAGTCTTTTTTACACAAAAAGAGGCATAATGTGCAAAGTTATCTCGCATAAATTTGTTCAAAAGAGATATTATAGTTACCTTTGTCGGATTATTTTTATGAAAACAGAAAACCTGTAAATCTTTATGCGACACATACTTACACTTATCGTATTACTTTTCATGGCTCAAGGAGCAACGGCTCAAAGCAAAAACAAACCAGTTCAAGACAGAGTGGATACCATCTATTATGACAACAACTGGAATGTCATCAACAACAAGTTGTTTGCTACCTATTATCGATATGCCTTGTATCCTGTTAATTCATGGTCTCCTAAAAAGATTAGAACCTACTACATCACCGGAGAACTAGAAGGCGAAGGCGATTTCATCACCTTATCACGTAGCAACGACAAGCATTCCAAATTTACAGGTCAGTACACCAATTACCACAAGAATGGCCAAAAGTCGAAAATATGCGAATACAGAAACGGCATTCTGGAAGGTGAATACACCACCTTCGATGATAAGGGAAATGTGTCACTATTATGCCACTACAACAATGGTAAACTGAATGGCGAATACACCACCTATTTTGAAAACGGAAACCCATCGCTCACTTGCTTCTACAAAGAAGATCTTTTGGACGGGCTGTACACTACTTATTACGATACAGGCTTCATGCATGCCCACCTGAAGATTGTAAACGGAAAACAAGAAGGCATCTCTACCATCTTCTCGGAAAACGGAGAAACCTGTACACAATATTTATATAAGGATGGCAAGGTAGAAAACTACTATCTGCTGGTGGACAAATTCGGTAATTTCAGTGTGTACAACACAAAGGATGATACTCCCATCTATACCACACCGACCGAAGCCGACCAAATGATGGAATACAAAAACGGAGCTGCATGGCCTTATTATAATAAGAATGGTATCATCATCGGTGTGTCGCAATACGATGACGAAACCGTGGGCTCGCACCGGGAAATACACTTCTTCCTGAGCAACAACTCCATGAACAACATCGACATCGACCCGTCTACCATTACCATCCGCACCGAAAGAAAAGGCGAAGTGAAGGAGGCCTTTGCTATGAACAGCGACGAGTATTACGACAAGATATACAAGCGTAAAAAGAAGGACGCCAAGAATGTAATGAAAAGAAAAGTGGTGGTGAAGAGAGACAAGCAAAGCAAGCTGAACAGCTATTTGGGAGCAACCATGTTTGACGAAACAACCAACACCATCAAGGACTTCCAACAACGAATGATCAACAAGAAGGAGTTCCTGGAAAACAAACATATCATGGCCGACAATACGCCTGAAAACATTGAGTATCTGCAACGTACCACCGTACACCCAGGCGAAGCAATCTCGGGATATCTGCTGATACCCAACAAGAAAATCGATTTCTTATACGTGGATGTAACCATCAACGGCATATTGTATCCATATAAATGGGACATGAGTAAAAAGAAGTAATCGTTTATCTTTCCGGTAACCCCATCGCCCCCATGAAACTATCTGCTCAAATCATACAGGCATTGGCCCAGCTCAAGATTGAATCGCTGAACCCCATGCAGGAAGCTTCCATCGACACCTGGAAGGAAGGAAAAGACTTGATTCTGCTCTCACCAACCGGCTCGGGAAAGACCTTGGCATACCTATTGCCATTGCTCGAAACCTTGAAACCCGATGTAAAAGGAGTACAAGCCATCGTATTGGTTCCCTCACGCGAGCTGGCCCTGCAAACCGACCAAGTATTCAAGAGCATGAACACCCCTTACAAGGCCATGAGTTGCTATGGAGGACGACCTGCCATGGAGGAACATCGCACCATGAAGGGATTGGAACCTTCCATCATCATCGGCACACCGGGACGCATGAACGACCATCTGAGCAAGCAAAACTTCGATGCCTCAACGGTAAAGACACTGGTCATCGACGAGTTCGACAAGTGCCTGGAGTTCGGTTTTCAGGAAGAAATGGCTACCGTCATCGGTCAATTGCCCCAGCTGAAACGCCGGTTCCTCCTCTCGGCTACCGACTCGGAAGAAATCCCCCAGTTTACAGGGCTGAACCATACCACCCGACTTAACTTCCTGAACGAGGACGAACCATTGTCCGAACGCATACATTTATACAAGGTCTACTCTCCGATAAAGGACAAGCTGGAAACACTATACAAGCTGCTCTGCAACCTGGGAAGCCAGTCGACATTGGTATTCTGTAACCATCGCGAAAGCGTGGAGCGGGTGGGGAAGTACCTCCAATCGCAGAAATTCCCTTGTGGCATCTTCCATGGAGGCATGGAGCAAGAAGACCGCGAACGCTCACTTTACAAGTTCAGAAACGGAAGTTGTCACGTGCTGATATCCACCGACTTGGCTGCACGTGGACTCGACATCCCCGACATTGACAACATCGTGCATTACCACCTCCCCATCCAAGAGGATGGCTACATTCATCGAAACGGACGCACCGCACGCTGGGAGGCCGAAGGAAACTCATACATCATCCTGCATGCCGAAGAAACTCTGCCTGCCTACATTAGCGAAGAGCCAGAAACTTTTTCCCTTCGCGAACAGACACCTAAGCCTTCGCAACCCGAATTCGTCACCTTATACATCGGCAAGGGAAAGAAGGACAAGATAAACAAAATAGACATCGTAGGATTCTTGTCAAAAAAAGGGAACCTGGGCAAGGAGGAAATTGGTCGTATCGATGTGAAAGACCACTATGCCTTTGTGGCCATCGCACGCAAAAAAGTCAAACAAACCCTCAATTTAATCCGAAACGAGAAGATAAAAGGTGTAAAAACAAGAATAGAAGAAGCAAAATAGTAACATTTTGTAAACCGTTGTTTCGCCAACTATATCCAACCATACGAAAAGAAAGCAATAAGCTATCCAATTACCATCAATTTGCACGCGTAAGTGTCAAAACGATAGTATATCATGCCTTGTTCATGTATTATGAAAGAAAATTGCATGATAATACGTAATTTCTGTTGCCTTTATTTGGGAGTACTAAAAATAATACGTACATTCGCCGATGTGAAAGAGAATAAACACATTAGTATAACCCATAAAACATCTAAATATGAAGAAGCATAATTTCAGTGCAGGACCATCTATCCTGCCACGTGAGGTAATCGAAAATACAGCCCAAGCCGTATTGGATTTCAACGGCCTTTCTATCCTTGAAATCAGTCACCGCTCAAAAGATTTCCAAGCAGTTATCGACGAAGCCGTAGCTTTGTTCAAGGAACTCCTGAACATCCCCGAAGGATACTCCGTACTTTTTGTAGGTGGTGGTGCAAGCATGCAGTTCTGCATGGTTCCTTTCAACTTCCTCGAAAAGAAAGCAGCTTACTTGAACACCGGTGTGTGGTCGAAGAAGGCCATCAAGGAAGCCAAGGCTTTTGGCGAAGTGGTCGAAGTAGCTTCATCAGCCGACACCACATTCAACTACATTCCGAAGGGTTTCACCATCCCGACAGATGCCGACTATTTCCATGTAACCAGCAACAATACAATCTATGGTACAGAAATCCGCGAAGATTTGGATTCACCGGTTCCTATGATTGCCGACATGTCATCCGACATCTTCTCGCGTCCGATTGATGTATCCAAGTACATTTGTATTTATGGTGGTGCACAGAAGAATCTGGCTCCTTCAGGCGTGACTTTCGTCATCGTGAAAGACGAAGCCTTGAACAAAGTATCCCGCTATATTCCTACCATGCTGAACTATCAGACTCATGTAGATGGTGGCTCAATGTTCAACACACCTCCTGTATTGCCTATCTATTCGGCACTCCAAACCTTGCGTTGGATTAAGAAAGAAGGTGGAGTAGAAGAAATGCAACGTCGTGCCAAGGAACGTGCCGACATGCTTTACGGCGAAATCGACCGCAACAAGCTATTCCGTGGTACTGTAGCCAACAAGGAAGACCGTTCGTACATGAACATCTGCTTCGTAATGGCCGATGAATACAAAGACCTGGAAGCCGACTTCCTGAAGTTCGCTACCGAAAAGGGTATGGTAGGCATCAAGGGCCATCGCTCGGTAGGCGGTTTCCGTGCATCGTGCTACAACGCCATGCCAAAAGAAAGCGTACAAGCACTCATCGACTGTATGCAAGAGTTTGAAAAGCTTCATTAATGAATCTTCATTCCATTAAATTATGAAAGTATTATTAGCAACCGATAAGCCCTTCGCACAAGTAGCGATAGACGGCATCCTGAAAGTAGTATCCGAATCGGGACTTGAACTCAAGTTCTGTGAAAAATATGGCTCGGACAAGGAAAGACTGAAAAGAACCGCAGCCGATGTAGATGCCATGATTATCCGTAGTGACAAAATCGACACCGAGATCATGGATGCAGCCAAGAACCTGAAAATCATTGTTCGTGCCGGTGCAGGTTATGACAATGTAGACTTGGAAGCAGCTACCGAACGCAACATCTGCGTAATGAACACTCCGGGACAAAACTCCAATGCCGTAGCCGAACTCGCTTTCGGCATGATGGTCATGGCCGTTCGCAACTTCTACAACGGAACTTCAGGCTTTGAACTCAAAGGCAAGAAGTTGGGTATTCATGCTTACGGAAATGTAGGTCGCAACGTGGCTCGCATCGCCAAAGGTTTCGGCATGGAAATCTATGCCTTCGATGCCTATTGTCCGAAAGAACTCATCGAAGCCGATGGAGTCATCCCGGTGGAAAACCCTGAAAAGTTGTACGAAACTTGCAACATCGTATCCATCCACATCCCGGCAACACCAGGCACACGCATGTCCATCAACTACAACTTGTTGAACCGCATGCCAAAGAATGGCTTGATAGTCAACACTGCCCGCAAGGAAGTAATCAACGAAATCGAACTTGTGAAGGTCATGGAAGACCGTCCGGACTTGAAGTATGTAACCGACATCATGCCCGACGACCACAAGGAACTGACCGAAAAGTTTGCAGGCCGTTACTTCACCACTCCGAAGAAGATGGGTGCACAAACCGCCGAAGCCAACATCAATGCCGGTATCGCAGCTGCCCAACAAATCGTGGGCTTCCTGAAAGACGGATGTGAAAAATATCGTGTAAACAAGTAAAACATTCATATTATGGCCGTAATCAAACCATTCAAAGGTATTCGCCCACCCAAAGCCTTGGTGGAAGAAGTAGCATCACGCCCTTACGACGTGCTGAACTCCGAAGAAGCACGCCAGGAAGCGGAAGGCAATGAAAAGTCATTGTACCACATCATCAAGCCAGAAATCAATTTCCCGGTGGGAACCGATGAACACGACCCATGTGTATACACCAGTGCTGCCGAACACTTCCAAATGTTTCAAGACAAAGGATGGCTGGTACAGGATGAAAAGGAAAACTACTACGTTTATGCTCAAACCATGAACGGAAAAACCCAATATGGGCTGGTAGTAGGTGCCTATGTACCCGATTACATGAACGGCATCATCAAGAAGCACGAACTTACCCGTCGCGACAAGGAAGAAGACCGCATGAAGCATGTCCGTGTGAACAACGCCAACATCGAGCCGGTATTCTTTGCCTATCCCGACAATGCAAAGTTGGATGCCATCGTGGCCAAATATACCGCACAAACTCCTGAGTATGATTTCATTGCCCCAGGCGATGGTTTCGGACACACCTTCTGGATTATCGACCAGGAGGAAGACATCCAAGCCATTACCCAAGCCTTTGCCGAAATGCCGGCACTCTACATTGCCGACGGACATCATCGCTCAGCAGCAGCTGCCCTGGTAGGAGCCGAAAAGGCATCTCAGAACCCTAATCATAAGGGAGACGAAGAATACAACTACTTCATGGCCGTATGCTTCCCAGCCAACCAGCTCACCATCATCGACTACAACCGAGTGGTAAAAGACCTGAACGGCTTGAATCCAGCCCAATTCCTGACTGCTATAAGCAAGCACTTCATCGTAGAGGAAAAGGGTGCAGAAATCTACAAGCCACAAGCCTTGCACAACTTCTCGCTTTACCTGGAAGGAGAGTGGTATAGCCTTACCGCCAAGCCGGGAACTTACGACGACAACGACCCGATTGGTGTACTCGATGTAACCATCTCATCAAATCTTATATTGGATGAAATACTGGGAATCAAAGACTTGCGTTCAGACAAGCGAATCGATTTCGTGGGAGGTATCCGCGGATTGGGCGAGTTGAAGAAACGTGTGGATAGTGGAGAAATGAAGATGGCCTTGGCACTCTATCCGGTAAGTATGAAGCAACTGATGGACATTGCCGATAGCGGAAACATCATGCCACCCAAGACCACTTGGTTCGAGCCAAAACTCCGCTCAGGGTTGGTTATTCACAAGTTAGAATAAAAGATTACAAACCGTAGTATGCCGAGTATAAAAAGTGGGTGTGTCCAAAATACACACCCACTTTTTGCAACTAATACATGATAAGACTTCAAGATAATATATCGTTGGAATACTGTTGTCCAGACTTTTCCTGATAAACTCTTGCATATTCCTGCCATTCAGAAAACAAATTCCAAAGTCCATCCTGAGAAAGGACACCCCGCTTAAGATACTTCGGGAGAAGCCCTGCCTCGTCATCAGCATAATCTTGTTTCCAATCATCGCTTTGGTAATAATTAGCTAATATGGACAAGTGAGCTTGTACCTCTTCGTACTTTTCGGATGAAAGAGGAAGTGTTTGCAAGTTTTTCGACACCTGATCGAACAACGCCTCCATGTATCTTATTCTGTCTAATTGATTCATTCACATATATTTAATCAATAAAAAAGGTCGACTACCGAAGTAACCGACCTTAGTGTTTTAAGTGATTCCGAAGCGATTCGAACGCTTGACCCACGCCTTAGAAGGGCGTTGCTCTATCCAGCTGAGCTACGGAACCATCCTTAATTGCGGTGCAAAATTAGCCTTTTATTTTGAAATGTGCAAGAAAAGATTTGCTTTTTTACTACAATTGAAGTGATTCTCCTCTCAATGCTTGATTTTTTGCTTGTAAACTTCGGCTCGCAATAGGATTTCGCGTACAAAGTTAAAGGTCTCACGTCCTCGGAAATAACCATTCTTGCATACAGGGTCGTTGTAATATTCCTCATTGCTCTTCAATAGAATGTATTCGGCCACATTATCATCCCACACATATTTGTTTTTGCCATATTTCTCGGCCAGTGCCATGGCGTCGAACACATGTCCAATACCGGCATTGTAGGCTCCCAAGATAAACTTTACCTTTTCGTTAGGGTCGGTCACCTTACTGAACGAGCGTGCAGTGAGGGCCAAATATTTGCAAGCAGCCTTGACACTCTCTTCCGAATGATGTTCCTTGCCTACAGGTACCCCCATGACATGTGCAGTCTTGGGCATGAGCTGCATTAGGCCTTTGGCACCTGCCCACGATACGGCCGTAGTGTCAAAGTTGGATTCAGTATAGGCCAACGAGGCTATCAATCGCCAATCCCAACCAATCTCAGCGGCATATTTCTTGAACAAGTGGTCGAAGTGCGAGATTTTGCCATCCTTAAGAGAGAGGATGGATCCGTGTGGAGTACGTTTGCTGATTTCGAAGTAACGCTTGGTACTTGCTTTGTAAGCAGGCGAAACGGTGTTCTCATCGTGCCAACGATTGGCTGCTTCGCTCAAGAGCGGAGAAGTTTTCCGCACAGCCCAAGAGGCTCGCTGGTCGAAACTCACGGCCAGATCAATATTCAGGTTAGAGTAGTAGGTCTTGTTCAGACGGGCCAAGTCGTTGTCGCACACAGCATAGTCGATGGTACCATTGGATACTTGCATGATAAGATCCTCGGTGGTGATGCTATCATTATCCACCCGATGAATCAGGATACCGCCACCCAACTCCTTATCGAGATTAATCAAGCGAGTTAGATGCTTACCCGGCTTGGCATAGACTTCCTTACCGATGAGTTCGGTCACATCCTTGACAGGCTTGAACTTTTTGCTGGCATTGCGTTGCACCAGGACTTGATGGGTGATGATGCCTTCACCACAGAAAGTGACACTATCCTTGAATTCTTTGGTAATAGGGAGCGGATAGGCAATGAAATCACCTTCACCCTGAAGGAGCATGTGTACCAGGTCTTCCGTATTTCTGGCAGTCTTGATTTCCAACTTCAATCCCAAAGATTGGACAAATTGCTTGGCCAGTTCGTATTGAAATCCCATGGGTTCTCCACGATAGTCGAAATAAGAGATAGAACTGTTCAGGGTAAGAGCTACCAAGGTGCCGCTATCTGTCATCTGAGGCAGATCGTAAAGGATTTCGGACTCAGCAGAGGGTCTTTGCCGACAAGCAATCATACAGATGCAAGCAACTATCAATAGCCAAATTTGTTTCATTGGAAGGAATTGGTTAAATTTGCGTCAGATTCGAATAACTCGAATCATTACAAAAGTAAAACAAATTAATTAAATATCAAACTTATGGTCAAGCATATAGTCATGTTCAAATTGAAAGAAACGCTTTCAAAGGAAGAAAAGTTGGTAGTTATGAACGATTTCAAGGCAGCTATCGAAGCTTTGCCGGCTCAAATCGATGTTATCCGCAAGGTATTTGTAGGATTGAACATCAACGAAGCCGAAGCATGGGACATCTGTCTGGAAAGCGAATTCGACACATTGGATGACGTGAAGTTCTATGCAGCTCACCCGGCTCACGTAGCTGCGGCAGGTATTTTGAAGGATGCCAAACAAGATCGTGCTTGTGTAGATTATGAATGCTAAATAAAAGAGGCATGAAGAAAATCATCAATCCCTGGTTGGATCTTGAAGGTTATTTCTGCTTTGGTTGTGCCCCAAACAATGAAGCCGGGGTGAAGATGGAATTCTATGAAGACGGAGACGAGATTGTCAGCATCTGGAAGCCGGAGCCTAAATACCAAAGTTGGATTAATACCCTGCACGGAGGAATTCAGGCGGTTTTGCTTGATGAAATTAGCGGATGGGTGGTGACCAGAAAGCTACAAACCACAGCTGTAACTTCGAAGATGGAAACGCGATACTTCAAGCCGGTAAACACGCAAGATGAGTATCTGGAAATCCGAGCATCCATCAAGGAGCAACGGAGAAACATCATCATCATCGAGGCATCCTTGTATAATAGTCAGAAAGTGTTATGCTCACAAGCAGTGTGCACTTACTTTGCCATGTCGCCTGAAAAGGCAAAGGAGCAAGGTTTCCCAGGGTGTGAAGTGGAGCCGGAAGAGGTAAATCCGCTGAATTGAAAGAAAAAACAAACTTTTTTTGATAAATATTTGTGACTTTCGATTTAATGCCATACTTTTGTCAACAAACCAAACAAATAATTATGCAAAGAATTTCTACACATCATCATCATTTCTCCTGACGATAGATTCGGTGGGCACGATGTAGTTGTGTAAATGATATAGAAAAAGGCTTGCCGAATATGGGGTAAGCCTTTTTTATTCTTGAAACCAAAACGAATACTAAAAGATTATGCTGAGAATAGCCATACAATCGAAAGGCCGTCTGTACGAAGAAACGATGGCACTCTTGCAGGAAGCGGACATCAAGATTCCTTCCTCGAAACGCATTTTGTTGGTACAATCGTCCAACTTTCCCGTGGAGGTGCTTTTCCTCCGCGACGATGATATTCCTCAATCGGTGGCTAATGGCGTGGCCGACTTGGGCATTGTGGGCGAGAATGAGTTTGTTGAACGAAACGAAGATGCCGAAATCGTGAAACGATTGGGCTTTAGCAAATGCCGCTTATCGCTTGCTATTCCCAAGGATGTGGAATATCCCGGCCTCTCGTGGTTCGAAGGACGCAAGATTGCCACCTCGTATCCGGGCATCCTTGAACGCTTCATGCAGAAGAACGGCATCAAAACCGACATCCATGTCATCACCGGCTCGGTAGAGATTGCCCCCGGCATCAGCTTGGCAGATGCTATCTTCGATATCGTCAGCTCAGGTTCTACCTTGGTGAGCAACCGCCTGAAGGAAGTGGAAGTGGTGATGCAAAGTGAGGCGTTACTTATCGGCAACAAGCAACTTTCGGAAGAAAAGAAAGCCATCCTCGAACAACTCCTTTTCCGTATCGAAGCGGTAAAGGCGGCCGAGGACAAGAAATATGTATTGATGAACATTCCGTCGGACAAGTTGGATGAAATCATTCAGGTGCTTCCGGGCATGAAGAGCCCTACCGTAATGCCGTTGGCACAAGAAGGATGGAGCTCCGTTCACACCGTGCTCGATCAGAAGTGCTTCTGGGAAATCATCGGCAAGTTGAAGGCTTTGGGTGCTGAAGGCATCCTGGTGCTTCCTATTGAAAAAATGATATTATAAGATTATGAAGAAAATACTTTATCCGAATAAAGCCGATTGGGCGGAAATGCTTAGACGTCCGATGCAAAACGTCAGCACGTTTTTTGAAAACGTCAGCACGATTTT
>JAFQNW010000165.1 GCA_017420875.1 Bacteroidaceae bacterium | reverse complement strand
TGGTGTTCGAACCGCTCTTGGTAGTAATCAAACTCACACCCGAAGCTGCACGAGTACCGTAGATGGCACCGGCTGAACCGTCCTTCAATACGTCGATAGACTTGATGTCGTCCTGGTTCAACGAACGGATATCACCGCCTGGGAAACCGTCGATAACGATCAACGGAGAACGACCGGAGTTGATGGAAGTCATACCACGCAACTGGATAGTTGTACCTGAGTTTACACTACCGGTGTTGGCCAACATCAAACCACCGACCTTACCTTGCAAAGCACGGGTAATATCCGAACCACCTACACCGACCATCATGTCGTCGGCTTTCAAAGAGGTGATGGAGCTGGTTACCTGTTTCTTGTCCAACGAACCGTAACCGATAACTACCACTTCTTCCAAGGCAGCACGGTCTTCGCTCAATTCGATGGCGTACATGTTCTGACCGCCTACCTTGATTTCTTTACTTAGATAGCCTACGTAAGAGACAACCAAGGTACTTCCTTCGGGTACGTTTTGGATGGTTGCTTTACCGTCGAAGTCGGTAATGTTACCATTGGTGGTTCCCTTTATTACTACGTTTGCACCAATCAGCGGACCGGCTTGGTCTGTTACTGTAACGGTGACTGTTTTCTTGGCTTGGTCTGTTACTTCGATTTCGTTAACAGACGGCAAAGAAGGAATTTCATTGCTAGCAAAAGCACTTGTTGTTAAGCAAAAAAGCAAACCGCAAGTTGCTCCCGCTATTCGAGACATTGATCTTTTCTCTTTATTCAGAGAAATTAAATCCTGCTTTTTTTGCATTTTCATGTTATTTTAAGGTTAGTAATTATTTAATATCAGAACTCAATATCTTGACTACAAGACTTGAGGAAATGTAGAACTCATCTGGAGGTGTTTTTCATAGGCAAAATAGTTTTTAGTGTTTGTAAAATTTCCTAAGTCCGTGATGTACTTACGTCTAAATTTCTATAAAAACCATGTTTTTCTCTGCTAAATTGAAATTTTTTGCCACAAAACATGGATTATTTTATTTTTTTTATAACTTTGTTTTACAATTGAAGAAAGAGTCTATAAAAAGTATCGTTAGAATGAACCTATTTGCTAAGTACATCACGAACTTTTAATTTGATTTTATTGAGAGGAAAGAATTTAACAGCTTGAATGAGAGGGTATTACAATAAAATCATACATATATATAAATTTAGAGCTCCTTACCTTTTATATATATAGGGTAAGGAGCTCTAAATTTATTATGCTCACTTGTTAAGATCTTTACTTCTTGTATTTCTCTAGTTCTGGTAAAAACTTCTGAATGTCGCTGATGCGAGTCGCATCACTAGGATGGGTACTCATAAATTCGGGAACGGAGGTCGAACCACTAGCCGACATCTTTTTCCAGAAGGTAACTGCTACGTTGGGATTATATCCGGCTATCGTCATAAAAATTAATCCCATGTAATCGGCTTCGGACTCATGTTTGCGAGAGAAAGGTAGTGTGACACCATATTGTGCACCGAGTCCATAAACGGAATTGCCGATTTTCTGAATTGCTTCGGATTTGTTGCTTAAAGCTTTGCCTAACATTTGTGCACCATATTGAGTCAATAGTTGTTGACTGATGCGTTCATTGCTATGCTTAGCTACGGCGTGGGCTACTTCGTGCCCGATAACTACAGCTAGTTCGTCGTCGGATGAAACGATGTTTAATAGGCCTTCATACACAACAATCTTTCCTCCCGGCATGCAGAACGCATTGACTTGTTTGTCGTTGACCAAGTTGAATTCCCAGGAAAAATTTTTCACTTCTGCACTCAATCCGTTGGCTTTGAGGTATTGTTCGGTCGCGGCGGCAATCTTTTTTCCTACACGGGTTACCATTGCCTTACCCTTGGCATTGGTGGACGCCGGTGCAGATTTCATATAGTCCGAATATTGTGTCAGACTCGATGAAAGTACTTCCGAATCGGAAACCAATAATACTTGTTTTCTTCCGGTGATGGGCACACTGCCACAGCTGCTCAATAGGAGTAGGGCGGTTATGAATAAGCCTGTTAATTTTTTCATGGTTCTTGTTTTTAGGTTAGTTTTTTACCGGGAGTCTTACCCAGAGCCAATGTGGAATCATTCGCCAAAAGAATACGAGGATGCGGTATTTCCAATCAATAATCGCAATTCGTTTCTTTTTTTCGATAGCTTGGACAATCTCTTCAGCTACATCTGTCACATCCATCAGCAGGGGATAGCGGTCGTCTTTTAATAAAGGCGTGGCTACGAATCCTGGGCGGATGTCTGTAAATGTGATATTCAGCTTATTCATTCTTGCCAATTGATCCATGGCGTCCAAATAGGTGTTTTGGAATCGCTTGGTGGCTGAATATGCCGCCGCAGCTCCTAGCCCTTTGGTGCCGGCAATGGAGCTGATGGCAGCTAAGTGTCCATATCCTTGTCGTACGAAAAAATGATAAGCGGTTGTTACCATACGGATAAAACCTTCCACGTTGGTGGCTGCTGTCTTAAGCTCAGCCTCGGGTTCTAAATCATGGTTTTGTTTGCCTATACCTGAACTTAACAGAAAAACATCCATTCCACCAACTTGCTTGATTAATGCTTGTAGATGCTCAGGAGAATCGGGCTGGGTAACATCGATGACTTGTGTGAAGACTTGGTCGGGAGCCTGCTTCCGCAATGCTTCCAACTCTTCGGCACGACGGCCAGCTACACCGACTTTCCATCCTTGGGTAATGTAAACTTCAGCAACTTTTCGGCCAATCCCAGAGGTCGCTCCGATGATAATAATTCGCTTTCCCATTTTTTAAATGTTTTTCATTGCTTGTTCCAAATCGGCAATGATGTCGTTGGCATCTTCAATACCTACAGACAAACGAATCAGGTCAGGGGCAACGCCGGCTTCCAATAGCTGCTCGTCGCTCAACTGACGGTGGGTGTGGCTAGCCGGATGGAGTACACAAGTGCGTGCATCGGCTACGTGGGTTACGATGCAAGCCAACTTCAAGCTATCCATAAACTTGATGGCTTCTTCGCGACTTCCTTTCAAACCAAAAGCAATCACACCACACGAACCGTTTGGCATGTATTTTTGGGTAAGTTCATAATACTTGCTGCTTTTTAATCCGCAATAATTAACCCAGGCAACTTGTGGGTTGGCTTCCAGCCATTCGGCAACCTTTTGGGCATTTTCGCAGTGTCTAGGCATACGCAGGTGGAGAGTTTCCAAACCTAAATTCAATAAGAAGGCATTTTGAGGCGATTGGATAGAACCTAGGTCACGCATCAGTTGTGCGGTAGCCTTGGTCATGTAGGCCATCTTGCCGAAAGCTTTTGTGTAAGTCAGGCCATGATAGGACTCATCGGGTGTGGTGAGCCCGGGGAATTTGTCGGCATAAGCATCCCAATCGAAATTACCGCTATCTACAATAACGCCTCCTACGGCAGTGGCATGCCCATCCATGTATTTGGTGGTGGAGTGGGTAACAATGTCAGCTCCCCATTCAAATGGGCGGCAGTTGATTGGAGTGGCAAACGTGTTGTCTACAATCAAAGGTACACCATGTTTATGAGCCACGCGGGCAAATTTCTCAATGTCGAGCACATCGATGCTTGGGTTAGAAATGGTTTCTCCAAACAACGCTTTGGTGTTCGGTTGGAAAGCTTTGTCCAGTTCTTCTTCGGAAGCATTGGCGTCGACAAATGTACAATCGATGCCTAGCTTCTTCATGGTTACTCCAAACAGATTGAATGTTCCTCCATAAATGGTGGACGAGCAAACGAAATGGTCGCCTGCCTGGCAAATGTTGAAGATGGCATAGAAATTAGCTGCCTGGCCGGATGAAGTAAGCATGGCACCCACGCCCCCCTCGAGTGCTGCAATTTTGCTGGCTACAGCATCGTTGGTCGGATTTTGAAGACGAGTGTAGAAATATCCACTGTCTTCCAAGTCGAACAAACGAGCCATTTGCTCGCTTGTATCATATTTGAAAGTGGTGCTTTGATAAATTGGAAGCACACGAGGTTCTCCTTTGGTTGGTGTCCATCCAGCTTGAACACAAAGTGTTGAAGGACTGAGTTTTTTGTTTTCCATATTTTTAATTGATTTGTTCGCAATCTTTTTATTTTGGTGCAAAAGTAAGAAATATCTGTCATTTGAGAACGATTTATTATAAAAAGTATTATTTTTGCATAAAACAGCAGATAGTAAATATGGAAGAGGAAATAAAATTTAGGCATATCATGCCTGCACAGATACGTTTCAGTGACGTAGACCAGTTTGGGCATGTAAATAATTCAGTGTATTTTTCTTTATACGACTTGGCGAAGACTAACTATCTGAAGGAAGTCTTGAAAACGCTTGACTTTGGTGATATGGCAGTCGTTGTTGCTAATATTAATGCCAATTTCTTTTCGCCTGTATTCTTCTCGGACGAGTTGCTGATTGAAACGGCAACTGTTCAACTGGGAAACAAAAGTTTCACCTTGTTGCAACGTGCAATTGTAGCCAATAGTGGTGCCGTGAAGTGCGAATGCCGTACGGTTATGGTTGTATACGATATGATGACTAAAGAACCTTTGGTTATGCCGGAGAACTATAAGAAGGATATTTGTGAGTACGAAGGGAAAACGTTGGAAGAACTAAGTAAAAAATAAAAGATAATTGCTTCCCTTATCTTGCGGTTTGTCTTGACGTTTTAAAAAAATGCCAGCACGTTTTAACTCAAACGTGCTGGCATTTTTTTAAAACGTCTTCATCTTTTGTTATTGGCGGGGTTATAAAAACAAAAGCGACAACCGAAATACTTCGATTGTCGCTTTGTGTCGAACACCCTTACAAATTATCGAACAGATTTATATCAGATTTGCAGAAAATACACGACTATATAGAGTATTTTCACATCAATCTGACAAGGGTGGTATAAGCCATATTTGGGGAACCTGCCTTGTACCCCATTGGAGG
>JAFQNW010000164.1 GCA_017420875.1 Bacteroidaceae bacterium | reverse complement strand
CCGGTGAGTAGCTGCCGAAGAAGAGGCTATCACATCGGTCACGGCCTCGGCTTGGCTCAAGTCCATTTTTCCGTTGAGGAAAGCCCGTTGGGTATATTCACCTGGTTCTGCCAATCGGCATCCGCACTCGATGAGGCGACGCATCACTTGCTGAAGGATGTACGATGAGCCGTGGCAAGAGATTTCCGTAGAATCTTCGCCAGTGTAGGAGTGGGGAGCACGGAAAACGGAAACCAGCACTTCATCGATGATTTCGCCTTCTGATGAAAGGATTTTCCCGAAGGTTAGGGTATAAGGTTTCCGTTCGTCCAATGATTGTCCGCTGATGGGCGTGAAGATATTCGAGGTGATATTGATGGCTTCGGGACCTGAAACACGAATCACTCCGATGGCTCCGCCTTGGGCGGTGGCAATGGCACAGATGGTATCTTGTTGCATCATTTTTTTGTATAGATTGTTTTTACAAGTACATCTACCAGCTTTTCCAAGTAGATGCGGTCGGTTTCGTCGAAGGTAGCGAGTTCGTCACTATCAATGTCGAGCACACCTATCACTTCGTCGTTGGCGATGACGGGCACTACGATTTCGGATTTCGAGAGGGAACTGCACGCAATGTGTCCGGGGAATTGTTCCACATCCGGCACCACTTGTGTACGGGCTTCAGCCCATGCGGTACCACACACACCACGTCCTTTTCGGATGCGGTAGCAAGCCACATCGCCTTGGAAAGGACCAAGTACCAACTGATCGTTCTTCACGAGATAGAAGCCAATCCAAAAGAATCCGAACGCCTCGCGAAGGGCGGCACAAGTGTTGGCCAATACGGCTATTTCGTCGGTCTCTCCACTGATAAGGAGTTCCCAATCGGGAAGGAAGTGTTGGTATTTCTCTTCCTTATTTATAAGGTCTGTCTTAAAGCTTTGTTCCATATCAAATTCTATCCAATACTTTTTCAATCAGTTGCTCAAGGGTGTTCTTGTATTCCGTATTCATTTCCTGAGCATAGCGGTTGGCAATGACCATACAAACGGTAGTTGCCCGATGTCCCATCAGGCGTGCTAGACCGGCCAAGGCAGAACTTTCCATCTCGTAATTGGTGATGCAATATTTACCATGACGGAAGCTTTCAATCTTGGCATTTTGTTCAGGGTCGGCCAAAGGGATACGAAGGGCACGTCCTTGTGGGCCATAGAAACCTCCGGCTGCTATGGTTACACCCCGAATCATGTCGTCTTGGGCGATACGTTCCATTAAGTCCTGATCGCAGTTGATGACATAAGGATTGGGCTGGCAGAGGTTTCCTGTCCATCCCATGTGGCGTATGAATGCTGTCTCGAACCCCAAGTCGCATACTTCATCACGTCCGGCATAGAAGTTGAGCAGTCCGTCGAAGCCGATGGATTTTTCCGAACAAATGAAGGTTCCGATGGGAGTGTGAGGTAGCAAGCCTCCACACGTGCCGATACGAACAATCTCGAGCGAACGCATATTTTCCTTTTCCCTTCGCGTATTGAAGTCGATGTTAGCCAATACATCAAGTTCGTTCATCACGATGTCGATGTTGTCGCATCCGATACCTGTTGAAAGAACGGTGATTCGCTTACCTTGATAAGTACCAGTTACTGATTTGAACTCGCGGTTATTGGCTTCGCATTCACGAGAGTCAAAATAGGAGGCGATGGTTTCAACTCGTCCAGGGTCGCCCACCAATATTACTTTATCAGCCAATTGATGGGGTTTCAGGTGCAAGTGAAAGGCTGAACCGTCCTCGTTGATAATTAGCTCGGATGGAGCGAAGTATTTCTTTTCCATAAGTTTATTAAGTAATGTATAATAATTTGCATCAGCAGTGTCATCCTGAGCGTAGTGAAGGATCTGTATTCATATTCGTGGATGTAAACAGATTTTTCGGACAGAGCCCTCAAGAACTCGTCTTCGCGATGCTCAGAATGACACGATGAAGGAGAACTTTTTCATGAGTTCGTTCTGGATAACAAATTATTTTATTTCAATGTTTCCTGATGCACTTTCCGGTTGGGCGATGCTTGAACGCATGTCCGTATCCGCTTGGATATTTTTCATGCGGTAGTAATCCATAATGCCGAGATTACCGCTACGGAAGGCTTCAGCCATGGCCTTAGGTACTTCGGCTTCAGCTCGGATAACGTTGGCACGGGCTTCTTCAGCCTTCGCCTTCATTTCTTGTTCGAGGGCTACCGCCATGGCACGACGTTCTTCGGCCTTCGCCTGAGCGATGTTCTTGTCGGCATTAGCTTGGTCGATTTGAAGAGCAGCACCAATGTTTCTACCTATATCAATATCGGCAATATCGATGGAAAGGATTTCGAAAGCAGTACCGGCATCCAAACCCTTACGAAGCACGAGCTTCGAGATACTGTCCGGATTTTCCAAAACCGACTTGTGGTTTTCCGAAGAACCGATGGAAGATACGATACCTTCGCCTACACGGGCCAAAATGGTATCTTCGCCGGCACCACCCACCAGCTGGCGGATGTTGGCACGAACGGTTACACGAGCCTTGGTAATGAGCTGGATACCGTCCTTGGCTACCGCAGTTACCGCCGGAGTATCAATCACCTTCGGATTTACGGACATTTGTACGGCTTCGAACACGTCACGACCGGCCAAGTCGATACCAGTTGCCATTTGGAAAGTCAGTTCGATGTTGGCTTTCGAGGCAGAAACAAGGGCATGTACCACTCTTTCTACATGACCGCCCGCCATATAGTGAGCTTCGAGTTCGTCGCGGGTAATGTTGCTGAGACCCGCCTTGTGGGCTTCAATCATGGCAGGCACGATGATGTGTGGAGGCACATTACGGATACGCATCAGGAATAATTGTACCAATGAAATATCTACCCCCGAAACCTTGGCACTCAGCCAAAGGAAGAAGGGCACGTAGTGGAAGAAGATAAAAAGGAAAATAATTCCCCCACCAATCAGAATGAACGGAATAAAAGTAGGGTCAATGATCATAATTATTTGTTGTTTAAATGTTTAATTGTTATATTTTTTCTACCATAACTACACCATTCAAGATGCGTTCAATACGTATCTTGCTTTTTTCATCGATGAAATCTCCCGAAGAACGCACCTCGATGATGTGTCCATTGAATTCAGCATTGCCTATCAAGGCCAATCGAGTGAGGGCTATACCTTCATCCACTGGCTTTAAATTTAAGCCTTTCAGAGGCTCGGGGCGATAGTCGATGGACTTTTTAAGGGATAGTTTGTCCACCGTTTTAGAGCGAAGAAACCAAATGGTGATGCCGGCAACGCCAATTGCCGAAAGGGTTAGTGTAAGGATGCCAGCTGTTGTTCCTAACTCCATAAAAGCATAAATGACAGCATATAGCAAGCATCCGGCCGATGCGAGTCCTGCGATGCTGATGCCTGGGATTAGGAATACTTCGATGACGAATAAGAGTAATCCGGCAATGATTAATCCTACAATGATGAGTGTTGACATAATCCTTGTATGTTTTAGTGTTATTACTTCAGTTTCTGAACCTCAAGTCGTCTGGTTTCAATCGTGAGCTTTTCAATTTCATCTTGAAGTTGAGGAATGCGTTTCTCCAAGTCGAGAATGGACGGCTCGAGTTTTTTTCGGCCCAATCCATTTTCAGTTGAGAATTGCAAACGTTTTTGTTGAAGGCTTTGTGTGAGTTGCTTCAAATCCGTTTCCTTTTGCATGAGCTGACGATAAGTGTTTTTTGCTTCTGCCGAACGGAAGTCTTGCAAAGTGGTATAAGTTGCTTTATCATTGATAATGAAAACAAAATCACCCTTTTTCTCTTCTGTGTCCTGTGAATAACGGATGGATGCCAAACGTTGGCGACCGGCTTTCACTAGATTTTCGTCAGTCCAAGTAGTTTGAATGCTTCTTAACGTAGCTGCATCCTTGATGACTTGTGGGTCGGTCGATTCGTAGTTGTATGTCTGCTTTGTTTCGTTTGGTATAAATACGTAGACGCATACGGTGTCTTGTGGTTGGTTGCGATCAGAAACAAACCATCCCAGTTGGTTGAACTCATCGATTGCATACAGGTAATCGTTGGCGGTAGAGTTATATGGCATACCGATATTATCAGGACGGAGGTAAGTATTATCTTCTGAATCGTATCGGGTAACAAAGATGTCATAACCTCCTAATGTACCTTCGCCATCGGAAGCGAAATAAAGCGTAATACCATCGCTTGCCATGAAAGGATAGCTCACATTACAACTATCATTGAGTGATTCAATAGGTGTTTTCTGATCCCAACCATCTAAAAGCTTTACTTGAGTGTATAGCTGCATCAGGCTGTCTTTCAGCTCGCTACCAATTCTTTTATCGCCAAATTCGTTTTCGTAAAAAATCCCATTTTCGAGTGCTTGCACACTTCCTGATTCTTTTCCAATCTTGAATGCTTCGAGAAACTGATTCTTGTTTACAACAAAGCTATCAATTACGGCTACCTTTTCTACGCTTTTGAACATACGGGCCTTTTTCAGTAAGGCCGAGAGTTCGGTTTCAGCCAACTCTGTATCCCGATTTTTTTGGTTCAACCAGTCGATGTGCGTTTCATAATTCTCAATAGCCTCATCGTAACGATAGAGGTCTGCATATACCTTTCCTAAATATCTGAACGCACCGATGTAATTTCGCTTGGCACTTTTTTCCAAATAGGGGACTGCCTTTTCCACTTCGCCTGTTTCATAGCAACTGGCTCCATAAAAATAGTTGATTTCGGCACTCGAAGGCGAGCGTTTTACCAATTTCTCGAAAGCTTCTTTGGCAGGTTGGTACTCGCCATTATCAAAAAGCTTTTTGGCTTGGTTTAAGGTTTGAGCCGAGATTTGTCCGCTACAAAGGCAAATAAAGAGGAAAAAGATATATTTTTTCATTATTCAATGTCTGTTTGAGTTTATATACAAATTCAAAAATACAATATTAAATTGAATTTTGAGTAATCTGTTTAATTCTATTTCCTTAATTTTTTCCAAAATCATTCTTTTCATGTAATTTTGCAGCCGATTTTAATAGTAACCATGGCAAAGTTTACGGAAGAAGACAAGTTGATGCGACGCATTGGTCAGCGTTTCAATAAGGGTGTGGTGAAATATCGCCTGATTGAAGATGCAGATAAGATATTGGTCGGTCTTTCTGGCGGTAAGGATTCATTGGCTTTGTTGGAGTTGTTGGCTAAACGTTCACGCATACTCAAACCGAAGTTTTCGGTAGTAGCCGTACACGTTTCGATGACGAACATTCCTTATCAGGCAGATTTGTCTTATTTGAAGCAATATGCCGAATCGTTGGGAGTTCCTTTCGTACATTATGAGACGAGCTTCGACCCTTCGACGGATACCCGTAAATCACCTTGTTTCCTTTGTTCATGGAATCGTCGGAAAGCCTTGTTTACGGTTGCAAAAGAGTTGGGATGCAATAAAATCGCACTCGGACATCACATGGACGATATCCTGGAGACCTTGCTGATGAACCTTACTTTTCAAGGTGCGTTCAGTACAATGCCTCCTAAATTGTTGATGAATAAGTTTGATATGACCATCATTCGTCCGATGTGTTTGGTACATGAAGCCGACTTGGAAGAAATGGCTCAACTGAGAGGTTTCGTAAAGCAAATAAAGAATTGTCCTTATGAGACTCAAAGCAATCGGACAGATATGAAGGGCGTTTTGAAACAACTGGAAGTACT
>JAFQNW010000163.1 GCA_017420875.1 Bacteroidaceae bacterium | reverse complement strand
TACGAGAAATACAATGACTGGGTAGCCGTAGCAGCCGCATACAATGCCGGACAAGCCCGAATTGCCAACCAAATGAACAAGCAACAGGTAGACGACATGCTGGACCTGCATCTAGTGGAGGAAACGGCCAGATATGTATATCGCATCATCGCAGCCAAAATCATGTTTTCTGACCCTAGCCAATTTGGTTTCTATCTGAGAGCAACCGATTTATATATGCCGATACCCGTGAAGGAAGTAACCGTAACGACCGGCATTGCCAACCTGGCTACATGGGCCAAGGAGCAAGGAACCACCTATGCATTGCTGAAAAATCTGAATCCCTGGCTAAGAGACACTTTCCTTCAAAACGTCAGCAAACGGACGTATATACTGAAAGTACCCATCAAGGAAAAAATGCACTATAAACCTAGCGAAATAATTCCACATGACAAACGTTGGATTGTCAAAGAATAATTCATACATTTGTAAAAAACCAAACTAAATACTATGAAGAAACAACTGATTACAGGAGTTTTGAGCATGTTGGCGATAGCCGGTTTTGCACAAACATTTCAGGAATGGCGTAACCCAGAGGTTAACGCCGTGAACCGTGCCCCGATGCACACCAATTATTTTGCTTACGAAAACGACGAAACAGCAAGCAAGGGTTTGAAAGAGCAGTCCACGAACTTCATGACCCTAAACGGGACCTGGAAGTTCAATTGGGTGAAGGATGCCGATATGCGTCCGACAGACTTCTGGAAAACCTCCTTCAATGACAAGGCTTGGGATGACTTCCAAGTGCCGGCCGTATGGGAACTGAACGGGTATGGTGATCCACTATATCTGAACATCGGTTATGCCTGGAGCAACCACTTCAAGAACAATCCACCGGAAGTACCCGTTGAAAATAATCATGTAGGCTCCTACCGCCGAGAGATAGTGGTTCCGGCTTCGTGGAAAGGCAAAGATATCATCGCTCACTTCGGTTCCGTCACATCGAACATGTATCTGTGGGTAAATGGCAAATATGTAGGATATAGCGAGGACAGCAAGTTGGAAGCAGAATTTGACCTGACGCCTTATCTGGTACCGGGACAGAAGAACTTGATTGCTTTCCAAGTGTTCCGCTGGTGCGATGGAAGCTATCTGGAGGACCAGGATTTCTTCCGCCACTCAGGGGTAGGACGTGATTGTTACCTATATGCCCGCAACAAGAAACGCATTCAGGATATCCGTGTAACTCCGGATTTGGATGCCAACTATCAACATGGTACCTTGGCCGTAAATTTAACCTTGAAAGGTAGCGGCACCGTGAATTTGGAACTGCTTGACGCCAAGGGAAAACAGGTGACCACAGCCACCGCCAAGGGTAGCGGTACCATGACCCTGCAAGTAGAAAATCCGCAGAAATGGACAGCCGAAACTCCTTATTTATATACACTCCGTGCAAGCATGCAAGGAAGTAACGAAGTGATTCCGGTGAAGGTGGGTTTCCGAAAGGTGGAACTGACCAAGAACCAGGTGCTGGTAAACGGAAAGGCTATCCTGTTCAAAGGGGCGAACCGCCACGAAATGGATCCAGACGAAGGATATGTAGTATCCCGTGAACGGATGATACAAGACATTCAAATCATGAAGAAATTCAACTTGAATGCGGTACGTACCTGCCACTATCCGGACAATAACTTATGGTATGAACTATGCGACCAATATGGGCTGTATGTCATCGCTGAAGCGAACATCGAATCGCACGGCATGGGATACGGAGAAAAAACATTGGCTAAAGTTGCCAGCTACCAAAAGGCTCACTTGGAACGTAACCAACGCAACGTTCAGCGTAGCTTCAACCATCCAAGCATCATCTTCTGGTCGTTAGGAAACGAAGCCGGCGATGGTGAAAACTTCGTAACTTGCTATAACTGGATAAAGAAAGAAGACCCAAGCCGTCCGTGTCAATACGAACGGGCTGGCATGGAAGACCATACCGATATCTTCTGTCCGATGTACTACGGATACGAGGAAATGGAAAAGTATGGCCAACGTACCGATACCACCAAGCCTCTCATCCAATGCGAATATGCTCATGCCATGGGTAACTCGGAAGGGGGATTCAAAGAGTATTGGGACATCATCCGCAAATATCCGAACTTGCAGGGTGGTTTCATCTGGGACTTTGTGGACCAGTCGTGCCGCTGGACAGGAAAGAACGGAGTGGAGATTTATGCTTACGGGGGCGACTTCAACCGCTTCGATCCGAGCGACCAAAACTTCTGCGACAATGGTTTGATTAGTCCGGACCGTGTACCAAACCCGCACATGTACGAAGTGGGACACATCTACCAGAACATCTGGACAACCCCGGCCGATTTAAGCAAAGGTACAGTGAATGTGTTCAACGAATATTTCTTCCGTGACCTCTCGGCCTATTACCTGGAATGGGAAGTGCTGAAAGGTGGCAAGGTGATGCGTACCGGACGCGTAGACAACCTGAACGTGGGTCCGCAACAGACTGCCCAAATCACCCTCGACTATGGCAAAACTTGTACTTGCACCGAATGGCTGCTGAATGTTTCGTACAAGCTAAAGAACCGCGAAGGTTTGCTTCCGGCCGGCCACGAAGTAGCCAAGAACCAATTGGTTTTGAATCCGTACAAGGCTCCTTCGATGGAGTTGAAGAATGTGCAAGCTGTCAACACGCCGGTAGTCGTTCCGGAAATTGTAGACAACCAGCGAAACCGCTTGATTGTTAAGGGCGAATACTTCGTTGTTGAATTTGGCAGGCGAAACGGTTACTTGACCAAATACGTAGTAAATGGCACAGAAATGATTCAAGAAGGTTCAGCTTTGACACCAAACTTCTGGCGTGCTCCGACCGACAACGACATGGGTGCCCGTCTGCAACTGAAATATGCAAACTGGAAGAACCCGGGATTGAAACTGACGGCCTTGACTTCGAAAGCAGAAAACGGACTAGTCATCGTGGATGCGACCTACGACATGACTAACGTTTCGGCCAAGCTACACTTGACCTATGTTATCAACAACACCGGTGCCATCAAAGTTACACAGAAGATGACTACCGACCCGAATGCCAAGGTATCGCCGATGTTCCGATTTGGCATGAGAGTGCAAATGCCGAAGGAATTTGATGCCATAACGTACTACGGCCGTGGTCCGATTGAGAACTACGCCGACCGAAAGGCTTGTGCCGACATCAACATCTATCATCAAAGTGTAGACGAACAGTTCTATCCATACATTCGTCCGCAAGAAAACGGTAACAAGACGGATATCCGTTGGTGGAAGCAACTGAACCGTGGCGGCAACGGCCTGCAGATTGTAGCCGAAGCACCGTTCTCGGCATCGGCTCTGCATTACACCATCGAGTCACTGGATGAGGGACCGGCCAAGGTACAACGCCACTCACCTGAGGTAGAAAAATCGGAATTCACCAACCTGTGTATCGACAAGGTACAGATGGGATTGGGTTGTGAAGACAGCTGGGGACGAATCGCCCGTCCGGAATACCAGATTCCTTATGCCGACAATGAATTCACATTCATTCTCACCCCTGTAAAACATCAGATGAATCTTGAATAAAGCAATAAAAAAGAGCGGATGGCTTAGCCATCCGCTCTTTTTTTATCACTCAAAATCCAACTTCCCAAAGAATTCAGGACAATGGAAATTCGGTTCAGGTAATTCAATCGGATTCCACGACAAGAAATGAGGAGTCTGAAGCAAATCACCACACTTGTAGAAGTTGGCATTCATCAACTTTCCCGACAAATCGTGAATGGTATGATTGAACAAAGCCGACACCGGAATTATCAATGCAACCTCCCAAGTACGCTCGCCTACCTTCTCTTCGAAAGTAGAAGAACCCAAAGAAGCCCAACGCTTCACACTACGCAACGCATCATCCGGAGCACCTGGACGTTCTGTTTCCTTTTCGCCTCCATGCAATAACAAGCTGGCAATGCAATTACATTCAAAATTATAATAATTGTCATTGCGATCAGGCGACAAGAAGAATTCCACACACGAATCTTCCCAAACCCGACCGTCATCTTCACCGGCAACAGCACGCACACTGGCTTCTGTCACTTGATAGTGCAACATGATTCCAATACCGTTGTGGGCAATGCGGAACTTCACTTCCGGACAATAAGGATGCTCTTCCGGCCAATTCACAGTATCGATTGTTTCAAATTCCAAGCCATAAGAATCCATGGTATCCGGCAACGCAAACGGTTCCTCCATAGAGCATGAGATCTTTGGTACAAACAATGTTTTCATAAGTCTTTCTTTTTATTTCTTCAAATACAAATTCCAACCTGAAAGGATATCGCCATAAAAATAGAAATATACATCAAAAGTCCGGTTGCTATTGGCATCGGTCACTTCGTAACGCTTGGTCACATCGTATTCTTCCTTCAATGCATATTCACCCAACGACAAAGGAGCCAATTCGGTCTTACCGTCTGCTTCCGCAATTAATTTCTGCATACGGCCTTCGATGACCTTCATCACGCCTGCGTGGTTGAACGGATTCGGATCAGCCTTTTCAGGATAAGTGGCTTTAACGACACCACCATTGGCCTTTCGGGCAGCACGGGCACTGTCGGTATAAGCCTTGAATTGTTTCCGGATTTCCGGGTCCTTGATTTCTTCTGCTGTAAACAAAGATACCCCTTGTGCACCATTGTTCAATGCAGCATCCATGGTGGCAAACATTTCAGGGGTATTATAAGCCCAAATGCCGGCATAAAGTGTTGTCATCTCGTTCTTATCGCGAGCATTTTCGATGGTACAATCTGCCACGAAACTTACATCCTCTGTATAGAAATTGTGGTACACCATCGGGAAGACAATGTCAAGGTTCCAGTCACCCCAATCCTGACGAACCATGCGTGAAGACATCTTTGGAGTAGGGAATGGAGAAGCAGACATGGCCTTGCCATACTTGTGAACCACTTCGGCGATGAGATTAGCCACTTCGGCCACCATGTCACAACGGAACTGACGCCAGTTTTCATCCATCGAAGGATCTTCCTTTTCGCGTGGGTCGTATCCATACTTTCCCTTGAAAGCCTTAATCATCTCAGGATGATAGCCATAATCCCATTGCGGATATTCACGGTCTTGAACAATGCCATAATTAGGCCACAAAGTAGTAGGGAGCACCACATCCACCAAACGATGGTAATCGATGGCTACCCCCTCAAGGCCCTCTACCTGACAGATTTCTTCTACCTGCTTGCAGATACCTTCACGGACTTCCGGGATAATCGGGCTAAGGAACTTATAATAGTTAACGTATGCCATGCTATCGGCAATGCTATAACCGTCACGGTTCACGCTTAACCATTCCGGATGTTCGGCTGCTATCTTGGCATTGTTAATGGTCCACCACCAAGCATATACAGTCAACCCATATTTATGAGCTACCGGAATAGCCTGACGATATTGTTCTGCTGAATTCGCTTTTAATACAATGCCATCCAAACCCAGTTCACTCAAAGAACGGCAAATGGAATCAAAGTTAGACTGCGGATTGTAACCAATCCACGTCCAGAACATAGGATACTCCTTGACTTGATTGCTCTGAGGCTTTCCGCATGAATAAAAGCTCAAGAAAAGGATGCCTACGATAAACAGGATATAACGATTCTTCATACAACCACACATTTTAGAATTCAACTTCTACCCAGTTAGGGCAATGGTCGGACAAGATAGCTTCCGGATTTTCGCCCAAGATTTCCGATTGGAGCACTCTTACCTGAGGAGTAACAAAGACAAAGTCAATCTTCTTGCGTCTTTCCTGAGGAACACGAGTAAATCCTTGGTAAGTATAGTTCACACCGGTAACCTTTTCGGCAATCTTGTGTGCATCTTTCAACACAAATTCGTTGGTCGTGATGGTTGCATAACAATCGCTTTGGTCGGTTACATTGAAATCGCCGGTAACAATAGCAGGTTGGTCGCCCACAATCTCCTTGATTTTGCTAATAATCAACAAAGCACTCTGATTACGCGACTCCTTACCCACATGATCCAAATGGGTATTGAGAGTCATTACAATCTTACCGGTCTTCTTTTCCTTCAACTTAGCCCAGGTACAGATGCGAACGCAATCGGCATCCCAACCAATCATACCGATACTATCCGGCTTTTCTGCCAACCAGAAAGTACCCGAATCCAAAGCATCGAACTTATTTGTGTTATAGAATACAGCACAATAGCCGCCTTCTGTTTTACCATCAGTACCGGCTACACCTACTCCTTTATAACCTGGTAACAATTGTTCCATTTCCAGGAACTGGTTGTGGAGCACTTCCTGTGCACCAATTACATCAATCTGATAGTCTTTGATGAACTGTGCCACACGTTCCTTCCGATACTTCCAGTTATTCTCTCCGTCATTCGGGTCATCATTACGGATATTGAAACTGACCCAACGAGCATTGACAATCTCTTCCTTCTGTTCACAGCCAATCAGGGATAAAGCTGCAAGCAACATCACAACATATTTCTTCATCTCTCTATCTTTTAGAATTCCAAGTCAGCCCAATTAGGATTATGATCAGATAACAAAGCTTCCGGTATTTCCGGAGTAACTTCCGAATGAAGCACTCTAATCAGTGGAGTTACGAAGATGAAGTCAATCTTATCACGCTTTTCTACCGGTACATGAGTAAACCCATGATAAGAATAGTTCACACCAGCCGTTTTTTCTGCAATCTTGTGTGCATCTTTCAATACAAATTCGTTGGTTGTAATGGTTGCATAGGCATCGCTCTTGTCGGTAACATTGAAGTCACCAGTCAAGACAGCAGGACGGTCGCCTACAATTTCCTTAATCTTTGAGATAATCAGCAAGGCACTTTGGTTACGAGCAACGACTCCCACATGGTCAAAGTGTGTATTAACTGCCATGAATATCTTGCCGGTTTCCTTATCCTGCAACTTAGCCCAAGTTGCTACACGCGGACAAGCAGCATCCCAACCCATTTTACCGATACTATCCGGATTTTCGCTTAACCAGAATGTACCTGAATCCAGTGCCGTAAATTTGTCTTTCCGATAATATACCGCAGAGTATTCTCCCTTTGTCTTGCCATCATCACGACCTACACCTACGGCTTCAAAGTTAGGCAACATGGCCTTCAAGTCCTCAAACTGATGGTGCAACACTTCCTGTGTACCAAACACATCAATCTTTGTATCCTTGATGTATTGAGCCACGCGTTTCTTACGAGCTCCCCAGTGGTTAGGAGCATCCCCTTGATTGTCGTAACGTAGATTAAATGTCGCCCAACGAACGTTGATTTTCTTGTCTTCGGATGTACAACTTACCATACACCATGCAGCAAGTAACATAATTAAAATTTTCTTCATGTCTTTCACCTATATATTATATATAAGAACACGGATTTACAATGTTGACCTTGCAAATCCGTGCTCCACATTATTCATTTTTTACTTTTTCTTTCCCTTTGCCAATTCCTTTGAGAATGAATAAGGCATATCCGCTTCGTTCACACCGCGTTGTTTGTTAGGAGTAGCACTCATCTTGATATCGATGACACTACCCTTCATCAATTCGCTATGCGACAAATAGTTCTTGGTATAGTTAGCACCGTTGACAGACATTTGGTCAATGTAAATGTTCTTGTCGCTGTTTTCAGGAGCGTTGATGACCACATCCTTGCCATTTTCCAAGTGAACTGTTGCCTTCTTGAACAAAGGAGCACCCATAATGTACTGGTCTGTACCCGGGCAAACAGGATAGAAGCCCAATGCAGAGAATACATACCATGCAGAAGTCTGACCGTTATCTTCGTCACCGCAATAAGCATCAGGAGCCGGAGTGTACATACGGTTCATCACTTCACGCAACCAATATTGTGCCTTCCATGGCTGACCGGCATAATCGTACATGTAAATCATGTGCTGGATAGGTTGGTTACCATGAGCATAGTTACCCATGTTCATTACGGTCATTTCAATGATTTCGTGAATTGGGAAGCCATAATAGC
Organism: Bacteroidaceae bacterium; assembly: GCA_017420875.1. Taxonomy (GTDB): domain Bacteria; phylum Bacteroidota; class Bacteroidia; order Bacteroidales; family Bacteroidaceae; genus Phocaeicola. The sequence continues at coordinate 5,038 of JAFQNW010000163.1, read as the reverse complement.
TATCGTCATAGATAGGTGGAACTGCAAATACCGAGTCGAGCATGTTGACAAATGTTTCCTTGCCGCCCATCAAATCAATCAAACCTTGAGGGTCGTGGAATACCGACCAAGTATAGTGCCAGCTGTTACCTTCTGTAAAGTTGCCACCCCACTTCAACGGTGAGAAGTTTTCTTCGAAAGTACCATCTTGCTTCTTACCGCACATCAAGTTAAAGTCTGAGCGGAACAAGTTCTTATAGTTCATGGCACGTTGTTCGAACAACTTAATTTCCTTCTTCGGACGCTTCAATTCTTTTGCCAACTGAAGGATACACCAGTCATTGTATGCATATTCCAAAGTACGTGCAGCACTTTCGTTAATCTTCACATCGCAAGGCACATAACCCAACTTGTTATAATATTCATGCCCCAAACGACCTGTTGAAGCCACCTTTGGGTGCACATTTTCAGTTCCATTAATCAAGCCTGCGTACAAAGCTTCCAAGTCTTCCACCTTCACTCCCTTCATGTAAGCGTCCACCAAGATAGAAGCCGAGTTGTTACCCACCATACAGTTACGGTGACCCGGGCTAGCCCATTCTGGGAAGAATCCACTTTCCTTATAAGTATTGATCAAACCTTCCTGCATTTCCTTGTTGATAGAAGGATACATGAAGTTCAGCAATGGGAACAAGCAACGGAATGTATCCCAGAAACCAGAGTCGGTAAACATATAGCCCGGCAACACTTCGCCATTGTATGGACTATAATGAACCACCTTACCATTGGCATCGATTTCGTAGAACTTACGTGGGAACAACAATGAACGGTACAAGCAAGAGTAGAACATGCGATACTGATCCAATGTACCACCTTCTACTTCTACCTTACCCAATACTTCGTTCCACTTGTTCTTACCCTTTTCGGCCACTGTATCGAAGTTGTCGTTACCCAATTCCTTCAAGTTCAATTCTGCTTGTTCCAAGCTGATGAATGAAGAAGCTACGCGAGCATGAACTTTTTCGCCTTTCTTTGTCTTGAAACCAATTACAGCACCTGTGTGATAGCTAGTTTGTTCCAACTTGCCTTCTTTCAATGTCACAGGAACAGCAGCATTCTTCTTAGCCGGCTGAACATCGTTCGAGAAAGTAGCAGTATAAGTAAACGGCTTGTCAAATTCTACTACGAAGTAGTTCTTGAAGTTTTCAGGTACACCACCGCTGTTGCGAGTAGAATAACCAACAATCTTGTTTTCACCCGGAATAACCTTGATGTACGAGTTGCGGTTGTAAGCATCGACCACTACATATGAGTCTGCATCTGGGAATGTAAAACGGAACATGGCAGCACGATCTGTCGGAGCCATTTCAGTCACCACATCATATTCTGCCAAATATACCTTATAATAGTTCGGACGAGCTATTTCACCCTTGTGCGAGAACCAACTGGCACGCTTGGCTTCATCCATTTCCACCTTACCGGTTACAGGCATCAACGAGAACTGTCCGTAGTCGTTAATCCATGGACTAGGTTGGTGAGTCTGTTCAAAACCGTAAATCTTGTTGGCTGTGTATGTATACTTCCAGCCATCACCCATTTTGTTCGTACGGGGACTCCAGAAGTTCATCCCCCAAGGAGTTGCAATTGCCGGGTAGGTATTCCCTGTCGACAATTCGAATGTAGACTGCGTACCCATCAAAGGGTTCACGTATTGCGTGTAGTCCTGAGCCTTCACCAGGAAGATGCTACACATCAAAAATAAAACAAAACTGATTTTCTTCATGATATATTAATTAATGTATTTAAGTTTCTATTTTTATCCTATCGTGTCAATACCATATTTCACCCGGTTGGTTTCCCATTTCAAACTCTACGATAGCTCCATCCATGATTTGCTGATGTGTCAGATAGCTCTTGTCATAAGATTGTCCGTTCACCTTGACGCTTTGAATATAAATGTTCTCGCGGCTCACGTTCGGTGCCAACACGGTAAAGGTCTTTCCATTCTTCAGGTGCAAACGCATTTCAGGGAAGAGCGGTGTACCTATTTCATATTCCCCACTTACCGGATTCACCGGATAGAAGCCCATCGCACTGAAGACATACCAAGCCGACATCTGACCGCAGTCCTCGTTTCCGCAAAGGCCCGCCGGAGCGTTGAAGTACAATTCATGCATCACCTGAGCTGCATACTTCTGTGCTTTCCAAGGTTGACGCACCTTATTATATAAGTAGATTACATGATGGCTTGGCTCATTACCATGAGCATACTGCCCAATCATACCCGTACTGAAGATAGGCAGTTCCTCATTTCCTGCCGGGATGTACGTAAACATACTATCCAGTTTGGCCGCAAATTTGTCTTGTCCACCAGTCAAGGCAATCAGGCCGTCGATGTCCTGTTGCACCGACCAGAAGTAATGCCAAGCATTACTTTCACAGATGTGTGCTGTATACTCATCCGGATTAAAGTTTGGCTGGAACACACCTTTATCATCGATTGGTTGCATAAAGCCCGTAGCCGGATTAAACACATTGCGATAATTTTGCGAACGCTTGTAATATTCATTCGCCAATTCAGTCTTACCCATCTTCTTGGCCATCTCGGCAATACAGAAATCATCGAATGCATATTCCAACGTACGGCTCAACGACCAGTTTTCCGCATTATACTTATCTGTGACGTTGTAAGGAATATAACCTTTCTCCTTATAAGAACCGATTCCACGATATTCATCAATGTTTGCAGTGGCAATACATGCCTGCAATGCTTTTTCGGCATCAAAGTCACCAATACCCTTCAAATAAGCATCCACAATCACTGGCACAGAGTGATAACCAATCATCATATCGGTTTCACTTCCCCAGAAATTCCATACCGGCAAACGTCCATTCTGCTCGTAGAAGGCGATAAATGATTTCACCATGTCATTTACTCGTTCCGGCTGCGTGTAAGTGAACAGCGGATGAGCCGCACGGAATGTGTCCCACAACGAGAATGTACTATAATTTGTCCAACCATTCGCTTGATGCACCTGTTTGTCTGGGCCATAATATTGACCATCCACGTCACTGTAGATGGTAGGTGCTATCATGCTATGATACAAAGCTGTATAGAAGTTTACACGGTCATCCGGTTCCCCTCCCATCACTTCGATGGTAGCCAATTGCTTGTTCCAATCCGCTTTGGCCTGAGCCAAATATTTGTCAAAGTCATTATGAGGAGCTTCGGTCAACAAGTTCTGTTGAGCACCTTCCATACTGACACCCGACAATGCAGTTGTTACCACGACCTGGTCGCCTTCTTTCGTATCAAAATAGAAACGGGCAATATTGGAAGTTCCGACCTTATTTCCTCTCAACTTAATTTCTGCCTTATCTGTTTCCATGCTCTTGAATGGGCGAGAAAAACGGGTTGCAAAGTACACTTTCTGTCCGCGAGCCCAACCTTCCGAAAACCTATATCCTCGGATATTGCACGAGTCAAGCACTTCGATGTGCGAATCCATGGTAAAGTCCCAGTTCATGGCCTTCTTTAAGTTCAGGATGACCATGCTTTCCGCTTTCGGGAATGTATATCGCTGAATGCCACAACGAGAAGTTGCAGTCAATTCTACATCAATATTATAGTCTTGCAATTTTACTCGATAATAACCAGCTGAAGCTTCTTCATCTTGATGAGAAAATTTAGAATGTATGCCAAGTCCTCCTTCTGGATTTTCCTTATAAGGCAACGTTACAGGCATAAACAAGATATCATACAAATCGCCGGCTCCTGTACCAGAAAGGTGTGTATGGCTAAAGCCTGCGATGGTACTGTCCGGATAAAAGTAACCAGAAATACGATCCCATCCAGGAAGTCCATTGTCTGGACTTAACTGAACCATCCCAAACGGGGCCTGTGCCCCCGGATAGGTATTTCCTGTAAAATCTGTTCCAATAAAAGGATTTACCGATTGCGAATAATCTACAGACGGCTGTACAGGCTGATTAGATACACAAGCACTTAAGCCAAGCATCAACAGCAACGCCGAGAAAAATGGTATTTTCATATCGATTCAAGGTTAATAAATACAATCATTTGACAAATATACACAATTCTGTTTACAAGCAGAAAAAAAAATGTAAATTCGCACAGAAATAAAGAATATTTATGAGTATTGAGAAAGGAATCTTTAAAAGGACAGAGCTTTTGGTGGGGAATGAAGCCTTCCAAAACATCTGCCAGACAAAAGTTATCATTTTTGGAGTAGGGGGAGTTGGAAGCTGGTGTGCGGAAAGCTTGATTCGTTCAGGAATTCGCCACCTAACCCTTGTTGACTCTGACCGCATCTGTATTACAAACATCAACCGTCAATTGATGGCTACCACCGAGACTATTGGGAAAGCTAAAGTAGAAGTTCTGAAAGAACGGCTTCTATCTATCAACCCAACGGCAGAGATAACAGCTATAAAAGGCATTTATTGTGCAGACACGGCGGACTCGTTCCAACTTGAGAACTACGATTACATTTTAGATGCCATAGACAGTTTGGACAATAAGGCTCACCTGATTCTACGTGCTTGTTCAACCCGTGCCACATTTTTCTCCTCAATGGGAGCCGCACTCAAAATGGATTCACTAAAAATCGATGTTGCCGAGTTCTGGAAAGTGAAAGGATGTCCGCTTGCAGCTGCCCTCCGCCGCAAACTAAAAAAAGCAAAGACTTTTCCCTCCAAAAAATTCAAATGCGTATATAGCGAGGAATTACTAGCAAACAAAGGGACTCCATCCTTATGCGGAACAGAACAATGCATCTGTGCCCCCACCGGGAATTCACTTGCCGACAAAGGCCAGCAGGCCAACGATTGGCATGCTGCTAAGGTTCACACCAACGGCACCATCGCACACACAACGGCCATATTCGGCTTCACCTTGGCAGGACTGGTGATTCAAGACATTCTAAGCAAAACAGCCGAGAGAGAATAAAAGGATTTCCTACAAATAAAAAAGCGGTTACCTCATGAAGTAACCGCTTTCTGTGGTGCCACCAGGAATCGAACCGGGGACACAAGGATT
>JAFQNW010000018.1 GCA_017420875.1 Bacteroidaceae bacterium | reverse complement strand
GTAGATCCTAAGATCCTTGACCCACGCGACACTTACGAATGTGCTTGCCAATGGGAAGAAAAGGCTAAGGATTTGGCTGGTCGCTTCATTAAGAACTTCGCTAAGTTCACAGGTAACGAAGCTGGTAAGGCTTTGGTTGCTGCTGGTCCGAAGCTCTAATAAACCTTTATTATATAAAAGGGGCGTCGTAATGTCGCCCCTTTTTTGCCTATTTATTTAAAATTTTTATTTACATGAAAAAGTTTTTATATGGTGTTTTGATGGCAGTTATGGTAATGATGACTGCTTGTCAACAGTCCAAAGAAGATTATATTAAGGAATTTAAGTCGTTTGTAAACGAAGTTTCTGAAGAATGTGCAGATTATACTGAAGAGCAGTGGGAGGATACAATTGCTGAATTTGAAGCATTAGTTAAGCAGGCTGAGCAATATGAAGATATGACTACAGAAGAGGCTTTGGAATTAGCTGCAGCTCAAACTAAATTTGCAGGTTTGCAGGCCAAGAAGGGTATCAATAAGGTCATTGATGGTGTGAAGGATTTGTTTGGTGGAAAGAAAGACAAATAATCTATGAAATTTTTTAAGTCATTATTATGTACAATCTGTGTCTGCTCTCTTTTCTGCTGTACTCCTATACAGAATAATAAAAATGATGAAGAGAATGCGGTGATTGAGACCATCATGACGCGTCGCAGTGTACGTAAGTATCAACCTCAAGCTGTCAATCGCGACACGATGCAAGTCATTATGGAGTGTGGAATCAATGCTCCGAATGCCATCAATCGTCAGGCATGGGAAGTACGTGTATTGGATAATCCGGAAACGATTCAAAGGTTGACAGAACTTTACGTGAAGGAAAACCCGAAGGAAGCGGAGAATACAAATTTTAGGAATATGTTCCGTAATGCTCCTACGATAGCTTTTATTGCTAACGATACTACGTTCGCTTATTCACCGGTGGATTGTGGATTGATGGCTGAAAACATGATTCTTTCGGCTTGGTCAATGGGTATCGGTTCGTGTTGTTTGGGAGGACCGGCTCGTTTTATGAAAGCGAATCTTGAAGCAAATGAAATTCTGAAGCAAATGGGATTCTCTGAAAATTATGACTTGTTGCTTTGCATCGGTTTCGGTTATCCGGCAGAAACTCCGGCTGCGAAGCCACGTGAAGTAACTAAGGTGAAGTTTTTGGATTGATGGATAAATAAAAGAAGGTTGCTTTTCAGCAACCTTCTTTTATTTTATTCTTTATTAGCACGCTTGCGTTCCAGTTCATCCAAAATGACTTTTCGCATACGCATGCTCTTAGGAGTAACTTCTACATATTCATCGGCTTTGATGTATTCCAAGGCTTCTTCTAGAGAGAAGACTACCGGCGGAATAATGCGAGCTTTGTCGTCCGAACCAGAAGCACGCATGTTGGTGAGCTTCTTCGACTTGGTTACATTGATTACCAAATCTTTTTCATGTACATGTTCTCCGACGACCTGCCCTGCATACACCTCATCTTGTGGATAGATGAAAAATTTTCCACGATCTTGAAGTTTATCAATTGCATATGCGAAAGCTGTACCACTTTCCATGGCAATCATGGAACCATTGCTTCGGCGGTCGATGTCTCCTTTATATGGTTGGTATTCTTTAAAGCGGTGGGCCATGATAGCTTCACCTTGAGAAGCTGTTAACACATTGGTTCTCAAACCAATAATACCACGAGATGGCATATCAAATTCGATGTTAACACGGTCGCCTTGTGTCTCCATCGAAGTCATTTCACCTCGACGGCGAGTTACCATATCAATCATTTTGCTGGCAAATTCTTCCGGTACACTGATGGTCAGTTCTTCGATAGGTTCACATTTTACACCATCTATTTCCTTGAAAATAACTTGTGGTTGTCCTACTTGAAGTTCGTATCCTTCGCGACGCATGGTTTCAATCAAAACTGATAAGTGCAATACGCCACGGCCGGAAACAATCCATTTACCATCTTCATTTTCTGTTTTGCTAACGCGTAATGCCAAATTCTTGTCTAGTTCCTTTTGTAGTCGGTCGTGGATGTGGCGTGAAGTCACGAATTTACCTTCCTTGCCAAAGAAGGGTGAGTCGTTGATTGTAAACAACATGCTCATGGTTGGCTCATCAATGGCAATCGGTGGCAATGCTTCCGGATTCTCAAAGTCGCAAATGGTGTCGCCAATCTCGAAACCATCTACACCAATGATGGCACAGATGTCGCCTGATGATACTGATTCCACTTTTTTGCGACCGAGGCCTTCGAACGTATTCAATTCCTTGATTTTTGATTTAACCAAAGTGCCGTCACGCTTTGCTAAAGTGATGTTCATGCCTTCGCGTAAAGTTCCTCTGTGTACACGTCCTACGGCAATACGTCCGGTATAGGCTGAATAATCCAATGAAGTAATCAACATTTGGGGTGTTCCTTCCAGTTGTTCCGGTCCCGGGATGTATTTGATGATGGCATCCAATAAGGGAGTGATACTTCCTGTCGGTGTTTGCCAGTCTTCGCCCATCCAATTGTTCTTGGCCGATCCATAGATAACGGGGAAATCCAATTGGTCTTCCGTAGCGTTGAGGCTGAACATGAGGTCGAATACCATTTCGTACACTTCTTCGGGACGACAGTTTGGTTTATCCACTTTATTTACGACTACAATCGGTTTTAACCCGATTTGCAAAGCCTTTTGAAGAACAAAACGGGTTTGTGGCATCGGTCCTTCAAAAGCATCCACCAAAAGGATACAGCCGTCTGCCATATTCAGTACACGTTCCACCTCGCCTCCGAAGTCGGCGTGTCCCGGAGTATCAATTACATTAATTTTGGTTCCGTTATAGTTGATGGATACATTTTTAGAGAGGATAGTTATCCCTCTTTCACGTTCCAAATCGTTGTTATCCAATACTAATTCACCATTCGTTTGGTCATTGCGGAAAAGGTTTCCCGCCAGCATCATTTTGTCCACAAGGGTTGTTTTCCCATGGTCAACGTGGGCTATGATGGCTATGTTTCTGATGTCCTGCATACTATACCTATATATTTGCGTGCAAAGGTAGTGTTTTTCAATGAAACTTTATTTCTGCATATGTTATTTTTTCGTATTCTCTTTATGTGGGAGGAAAAATATTTGGTAGGGTAAAAATAATCTCTTGTAAATCATTGCAGTATAAAATATATTATCTATCTTTGCACCCGCAAATTAAGTTATATATCTAAAAAATCTAAGTAATTATGTATTTAGACGCAGCAAAAAAACAAGAAATCTTTGAAAAGTACGGAAAGTCTAACACTGATACTGGCTCAGCTGAAGCTC
>JAFQNW010000162.1 GCA_017420875.1 Bacteroidaceae bacterium | reverse complement strand
TCTGTTCTTCATCCAGATAGAAAATTTCACTTCGGTATTGAGGACCGATGTCCGGACCTACGCCATCCGTTTGGGCAGGGTCGTGTATTTCGAAGAATACCTTGCAGAGGTCTTCATAGCTCACGATGTCTGCATCATAATCCACGATGATGGCTTCCACGTGATGCGTCTGATGTGCCTTTACTTCGGGGTATTTCGGATTCTCTTCGGGACCTCCTGTATAACCAACGACGGTATTCAGCACTCCGTTCACCCGTTGGAACTGATGTTGCACGCCCCAGAAACATCCGGCGGCAAATATGGCTTTTTCTTGTTTCATAGTTTTATGCTTTAAAATAATGTGACAAATATACATACTTCCCATGAAATGATAAACGAACCTTATCTTTTTTTTAATTAAAGTAAATATTCAATCCAAAGCTTTGTGTTACTTTTGTAGGGTGAAATAGATAGCTACATGATGAAAAATATTATAATAGGATTGCTTTTAGTTTTCTCCTGTACCTCGCTTCCTGCCCAATCTTATGATGAACTGATTGGGCAAGCCATGGATGCTGTTGAGAAAGATAGTTTGTCACAAGCTGAATCTTTGTTTAAAAAAGCCTTGAAATTGGAACCTGGAAATATGCGGAATGCGTTACTATTTTCCAACTTAGGTACTATTCAACGTCGCTTGGGCAAGGAAAAAGAAGCCTTGGAATCCTATTCTTTGGCCTTGAATATTACGCCTTATTCGGTTACGATGCTTCTAAATAGGGCCTCCTTGTATTTGGAGTTGGATATGTTGGATAAGGCCTATGTAGATTATTGTCAAACAATAGACTTGGATGCCAAAAACAAGGAAGCCCTACAATTCAGAGCTTATATCTATATGCGGAGAAGACAATATCCGGAGGCAAGAATGGATTATCAGCGTTTGTTGGAGGAAGAACCTGGAAACAAAACGGCACGAGTAGGGTTGGTGATGGTCAATCAGAAAGATAAGCGCTATCGAGAGGCTTTGGAGGAACTGAACAGATTGATTGTAGATTGTCCCCGTGATGCATCCTTGTTGAAGGCAAGAGCCGAGTTGGAAGTTGAAATGAACACTTTGGAACTGGCTGTAATGGATTTGGAAAATGCAGTTAAGTTGACTCCCAATGATGCCGAGATATATGTGATGTGCGGAGAAATCTACTTAGCTCAAGGCAAAAAGCGTGAAGCCTATGCAGCTTTTGAAAGAGCCATTAAATTGGGAGTACCCAGACCTCAGTTGCAAGAGCGTTTGAAAGCAAGTAAATGATTTTTGTTATTTACTTGTCATCTTTTGGATGATTTCAATGAAGTCTTTTCCGTATCTTTCTTTTTTATATTCACCAATGCCGTTGATATTTCCGAATTCTTCCAATGTAGTTGGTTTTTGGGATGCTAACAAATGAAGAGTCTTGTCCGATAGGACAATGTATGCAGGAATCGATTGCTGGTCAGCCAAACGTTTTCGGAGAAGTCTTAATTCTTCGAACAATTCCTGATCCATTTCTTCGTTGGAAAGGAAACTAGGTATGATAGGTTGAACTACCTTTTCAATCTTTTTCCCACCTTTTTTTGCTTTAGATATGGCTTTTTCCTCATTTTTAATGACTACCAATCGTGCCTTTTCCTGTCCATACAAAACCTTTGCTCCGGCTGGAGTTATTTTGAGATGATTGTTTTCGTTATATGCAATTTCGAAATAACCAAGGTTAAGCATTTGTAATAAATAGTCTTGCCAGTCTTTTTGTGGAATATCGCGTCCGACTCCAAATGTCTTCAACTTGTCATATCCTTTATTCACCAATTCTTCAGAATAGTTTCCACGCAGAATGGCAATCAGCATCCGAGTTCCAATTTCTTGATTGGCACGCACGATGGCACTAAGTGCCTTTTGTACGATGATAGTTCCGTCAAATCGTTCTGGTGGGTTTTTGCAAACATCACAATTCCCACAGTCATGTTCCATATTTTCGCCGAAGTAGTTCAGAAGGATTCGTCTTCTACAAATATCCGATTCTGCATATTGCTGCATACGGTTGAGCTTTTCCAAATTAATGGCTTGTTGTCCACTATCGATAGCAAACTTGGAAAGCATGACCAAATCGCCTAATGAGTAGAAAAGCATCGTATCACTCTTTACACCATCTCGTCCGGCACGACCTATTTCCTGATAAAAACTTTCAATGCTTTTGGGCATGTTGTAATGAATCACCCACCTTACATTTGACTTGTCGATGCCCATACCAAAAGCAATAGTGGCACAGACAACCTGAATCTTGTCATTAATAAAATCGTTCTGTGCTTTATCGCGGGCAGAAGCACTCAAACCTGCATGATAAACTGCTACAGAGATGCCATGTTTGGTCAGCATTTCAGCTACCTTTACCGTTCTTTCACGGCTTAGACAATAAATGATACCGCATTGGTTAGGACGTTTGGCGATAAAGTCTAAAATGGCTCGTGTCTTTTCTCTTTGTTGATAGCCTCTGCGGACATCCAAGCTAAGGTTAGGCCGGTCAAAGGATGAAATGAAGACTTTGGGCTCTTTTAGATTCAATTGTTTAACAATGTCCTGTCGAGTTATTTTATCGGCAGTTGCAGTTAATGCGATGATAGGTATTTGTGGAAAATGTTCCCGAATAGCATTCAATTGTGTATATTCTGGTCGGAAGTCATGTCCCCATTGGGAAATGCAATGTGCTTCATCGATGGCAAATAAGGAAATTTTAATGTCTTTCAACAAATAATTCATTTCCAATAATAGTCGTTCCGGTGAAATATACAACAATTTAATTTTACCTTGGATACAATCCCTTCTCAAACTAAGATTCTCTGTTTCATTATTATTGCTGTTCATGGCTCTTGCGGCTATGCCATTAGCCTGTAGACTTTCCACTTGATCTTTCATTAAAGAGATGAGTGGAGAAACAACAATAGCCGTACCCTCCATCATGAGAGCCGGTAATTGGTAACAGATGGATTTTCCCCCACCGGTAGGCATCAGCACGACAGTATCCTTTTGATGAAGGACGTGTTTGATGATATCCTCCTGTAACGGGCGGAAAGAATCATATCCAAAGTAAGTCTTTAATGTCTGAAGCATAATCGTTTATAAAATCGATTTAGCTATACCCATTTCCAATCCTCGTAGTTCTGCTAAGCCTCGCAAACGTCCGATACAGCTATATCCCGGATTTGTCTTCTTTCTCAAATCATCTACCATTTGATGTCCATGGTCGGGTCGCATAGGGATGGATACACCGCGTTGTTGTTGTAGAAGGAGGAATGCTTTCATTACTTCGTACATGTCTACATCACCTTCCAAATGATTGGCTTCATAGAAATTTCCCTCAGCATCGCGTTGGGTACTTCTTAGGTGTACAAAATTGATACGATCGGCAAAACGAGTCATCATGGCAGCACAATCGTTGGCACTACTTACTCCAAAGGATCCGGTGCATAGGCAAAGGCCATTGCTTTCGTTGGGAACTGCATCTATCAGTGCCTGAAAATCTTCTGCGGTACTAAGAATACGTGGTAATCCCAATATGGATTTAGGTGGGTCATCAGGATGGATGACTAGCTTTATACCAGCTTCATCGGCAACCGGACAAATTTCTTGCAGGAAGTAGATGAGATTGTTGCGTAACTTTTTCGGAGTAATGTTCTTATAACGGTCAAGTTCCTGTTGGAATTGTTCCAATGTAAAACTTTCTTCAGAACCGGGTAAGCCTGCTATCATGTTGCGGACAAGTAATTGTTTGTCTGCCTCACTCATCTCTTCAAATCGCTTTTGGGCTTTGGTAATTTCTTCTGGGCTATATTCAGTTTCTGCTCCAGGTCTTTTTAAAAGAAAGAGGTCGAAAGCAATGAAAGCTGCTCGCTCAAAACGAAGTGCCCGACTTTTGTCCGGAAGTTCATAAGCCAAATCTGTGCGTGTCCAGTCAAGTACAGGCATAAAGTTGTAGGTAACAATCTTTATCCCACATGTTCCTAAGTTTCGAAGGCTTTCTTTATAATTGTCGATGTATTGTTGATAGTTCCCCGTTTGTGTCTTGATATGTTCGTGTACGGGTACACTCTCTACTACAGACCAACGAAGGCCGGCAGACTCAATCAAATCTTTACGTTTCAAGATTTCTTCTATAGTCCATACTTCACCATTGGGTATGTGGTGTAAGGCATTGACAATACCGGTTGCTCCGGCTTGTCTGATATCCCAAAGGCTGACGGGATCGTTAGGCCCGTACCAACGCCATGTTTGTTCACAAAGTATCATAATCTATATTGTTGTTACATTGCAAATGCATTGAATCCTCCGTCAACGATAGCTACTGTTCCGGTTACAAAACTAGAAGCCTCACTAATCAGATATTGGATTGTTCCACATAATTCTTCAGCTCGTCCCATGCGTCCGAATGGAGTTTGTCGAATGACATCCTGTCCTCTTTCGGTCCATGTCCCATCTGGATTCGTTAATAACGAACGATTCTGCTCTGTGAGGAAAAAGCCCGGTGCAATGGCATTCACACGGATACCTTCGCCAAACTTCTTTGCCACTTCGGTAGCCATATAAGCTGTAAAGTTGCTTATACCTGCTTTGGCTGCCGCATATCCGCAAACGCGAGTCAATGGACGGAAGGCTGCCATGCTAGAAAAGTTTACAATAGCACCTTTCTTTTGATTGACCATCGGTTTCAAAAAGACTTGTGTGGGTAGAACTGTACCTAATAGGTTCAGTTCAAGGACTTTTTGGAATTCTTCTACCTTTAGGTCAAAGAAAGTTCCTGTAGGTGCGATGGTTGCTCCCGGCATATTTCCTCCGGCAGCATTCAGTAAAGCATCTACGCGACCATAAGTAGCTAATATGTCAGTTAGGTTTTGTTCCAAGGCATTGCGGTTCATGACATCAGTTGTTAGGAACATGGCTTCACCTCCTTTTTGCTTAATCTCATTGACTAGGGCATTCCCTACTTCGGCTTTACGTCCTAAAATGACAACTTTTGCTCCTTCTTCTGCCAAATGAATGGCGATGGCTTTACCTAAAACTCCTGTTCCTCCGGTGATGACAACGACTTGTCCTTTTATATCAAATAAATTTTTCATAATCAGTTTATTGAGTCAGATTAAAAATTAAAATAACGTTTGGCATTGTAATAGCAAATGTCTTCTATCATAGCCTCTATTCGTGGCATCTCGCAAGCAGGAATCAAACCTTCTTCTACATCTTTTCCGATGAGGTTACATAGAATTCTGCGGAAATATTCATGGCGAGGGTATGAAACAAATGAACGTGAATCTGTCAGCATACCTACGAATCTACTCAAAAGTCCTTGAAGGGAAAGTGTATTCATTTGTTGTTCCATACCATCAATCTGATCGTTGAACCACCATCCTGAACCAAATTGGATTTTTCCAGGGATATTTCCATCTTGGAAGTTTGCGGCCATCGCAGCTATTACTGCATTCTCGTTCGGATTGATGTTATAGAGAATAGTCTTTGTCAATTTATTGTCTATATTCAACGCATCTAGGAAATGAGCCAAAGCTTGTCCGTTGGTATAATCTCCAATGGTGTCAAAACCTGTGTCAGGACCTAAAAGCTTAAACATGCGTGTATTTACATTTCTCATCGGACCAAAATGGAACTGTTGTACCCATCCTTTCGCATGGTTCATGCGACATAACTCGAGCAGGATAGCAGTTTGTAGTTTGTTAATTTCCTGTTGGTTGAGTTCATTTCCATTAATGACTTTTTCAAATAGGGTAGAGGCCTCCGAATAACTACATGCTGCCCAGGGGAATGCACTGACTCCATGATCGGCTACCTTGCATCCTTCGGAAGCAAAAAAGTCATGCCGTATTTGTAAAGCTTCCAATAATTTTGAATAGGAATGGATTTCTATTCCAGAAACGCGACCTAATTGGACTAGATATTCCTTGTAGGTTTGGCTATTGTTAACAGCCATGGCCTTATCTGGTCTCCAAGTAGGCAAAACCTTTATTTCGAAGCCACTTTCTCTGATTCTGCGATGGTGTTCCAATGAGTCAATGGGGTCATCTGTTGTACATACCACTTGTACATGGTAGAACTTCATTAAGCCTCGAGCAGTCATACATTCTTCAGCCAATTTTGCATTGCAAGTATTATAAATTCTTTGGGCTGATTCAGGATTTAAAACTTCTGTAATTCCAAAAGCAGTACGTAACTCCAAGTGTGTCCAATGATACAATGGATTTCGGAATGTATAGGGTACTGTTTCTGCCCATTTTTGGAATTTTTCCCAATCAGTAGCATCACCGGTAATGTATTTTTCGGGCACTCCATTGGCACGCATGGCTCTCCATTTATAGTGATCTCCACCTAACCACAATTCTGTGATAGTTTTGAAACGATAATCATCTGCAATCATTTGTGGAGAAAGGTGGCAATGATAATCTAGAATAGGCAATTGGGCCGCATGGTCATGATATAGATGTTGGGCTGTTTCTGAATTCAACAGAAAATTAGCATCCATGAAAGGTTTTATATTGCTCATATTTGATTGAGTTTTAGATTTTACTTGGATTCGTTTGGATTGATTGGCTTGTGTCTAGGAACCAAACTCTTCATAACACTCCATGCGACTAAATAGGCTACGGCACAGATGCAGAAGATAATCATATAGCCGGCAGGTTTTCCGTTGAAACCAAGGAAACTGAATGCATCGCCTTGTGAAGCTGCATATACAAAGAGCATCCCGGCACCTTTATTGATTAAGAACGATGCGATACCACCAGCCATGTTTCCAATGCCTGTGATGGTAGCAATAGTCGATTTTGGGAACATGTCGCCTACTGTTGAAAATATATTGGCCGACCACGCCTGATGACCGGCACCGGCTAAGCCAATAATAATGGCAGGGAACCATACGGATAAATCTTGCAAAGGTTGTGCAAATAGGGCTAATAGTGGGAAGAATGCAAAAATTAACATGGCACGCATACGGCCAGCATAGGGCTCCATGCCTTTCTTCTCTACAAAATATTTGGGTAGATATCCACCGAAGAAAGAAACGATGGTTACAATGAGATAAAGGACAAACACCAATAGCTTACCGGTTGTTGTTTGCATGGTATAGCCACATTCTGAGAAATAAGCGGGAGCCCAAAACAGGTAGAACCACCACACTCCGTCTGTCAAGAACTTACCAAGCAAGAACGACCAGGTCTGTTTGTACTTGAAGCATTTTAAGAATGGAATGGCCTTTTCTTCTTTGGCTTTTTGTGGGTTTTCTTTGGGCTGATCAGTTGCATCGTCCTGCTGGATATATGTCAATTCCGCTTGATTTACATGCTTGGACACCTGAGGCTTGTCGTACATAAAAATCCAGAAGAACATCCAAATGAATCCGAGAACACCGATGATGATAAATGCCATTTCCCAACCGAAGTTGTCTGCTAATACGGGGATAGTTAACGGAGCCGCCAAGGCTCCTACTGAAGAACCGGCATTGAAGAATGAGGTTGCTAATGCACGGTCTTTCTTCGGGAAATACTCTGCGGTTGTTTTGATAGAAGCAGGGAAATTTCCGCCTTCGCCCAATGCTAAAATGGCACGGCAAACTAAAAATAACCAAACGCTAATCGTAGCTACAGCAACAGCACCCATCGATCCGTTTTCAATCGCTCTAAGTGCTTCCATGTTTTCTACACCTTCGATAGTCATGGTCAGCCAACCGCAACCAGCGTGCATACATGCTCCTAAAGACCAAACTCCGATAGCCCACAAGAAACCTTTTTTGGTTCCCATCCAATCCACGAATCGTCCAGCACATAAACAGGCAAAGGCATAGAATAGAGAGAAGAACCCGGTAATGGTACCGTAGTCAGAGTCTGTCCAATGAAAATCGGGTGCAATATAATCTTTCCAGGTCAGGGAAAGTACTTGTCTATCCAGATAATTAATAGTTGTCGCAATGAATAGCAATAAGCATATCCACCATCGCCAATTGGTCATAGGAGTGTTTGATGTTTTCATGAAATTAAAAGATTATGAGATTAAGACATCCGGATGTTTTGAATGTCGGTTAAGGTTTCCTTACATTTGTTGGTAATGTACGTCCAATCTTCAGCTGCGATACAGTCTTTAGGGAAAAGCTTGGATCCCATTCCTACGCAATAGACTCCTGCCTTGAACCATTCCTTCAGGTTGTCGGTTGTTGGCTCTACACCACCTGTAACCATTAATTTACTCCAAGGCATAGGTGCCATCAGACCTTTTACAAATTTGTCTCCTAGTACATCACCGGGGAAAATTTTACACAAATCGCATCCCGCTTCTTGTGCATAGCCAACTTCTGAAATACTACCGCATCCCGGTGTATAGGGAATGAGACGACGATTGCAAATCTTAGCGATTTCGGGATTGAATAAAGGTCCAACCACAAAACATGCTCCTAATTGAATATATAGAGAAGCCGTAGCAGGGTCGACAATCGAACCTACCCCCATAGCAAGCTCCGGACATTCTTTTTCCGCAAATTTAACCACTTCTCTGAATACTTCATGGGCAAAATCCCCACGGTTTGTAAATTCAAAAGCACGGACACCGCCATCATAGCATGCCTTTACAACTTTTTTTGCAATTTCTGCATTCTTATGATAAAATACAGGAACCATTCCTGTTGAACCAATCTTTTGCATGACGGTCCATTTGTCGAATTTAGCCATATATAATAGAATATAGTTTTTAACGTTGTACTCTACCGCTGGCATCTCCACCGGCTAGAGCTTCTACTTCTGCTACACTTACCAAGTTGAAATCCCCGTTGATGGTATGTTTCAATGCCGAAGCAGCTACAGCAAACTCAAGTGCTTCTCCTTGGTTATTCTTAGTCAATAAGCCATGAATGATGCCGGCCGAAAATGAATCGCCACCTCCTACACGGTCAATAATCGGGAAAATGTCATAACGCTTGGATTCGTAGAATTCTTTACCATTATAAATCATGGCCTTCCATCCGTTGTGTGAAGCAGAGAATGATTCTCTGAGAGTAGAAATGACATATTTAAATTCGAATTCTTCGGCCATCGCTTTAAAAATATGCTTATATCCTTCAGCATCGGTCAACCCCTTTTCCACATCAGCATCAGGCTTGAATCCCAGGCAAAGTTCTGCATCTTCTTCATTGCCAATACATACGTCAACGTATTGCATCAAGGGTCTCATGACGGATTGTGCCTTTTCTTTTGTCCATAGTTTTTTTCGGAAGTTCAAATCTACTGATACTGTTACCCCGTGACGTTTAGCAGCTTCGCAGGCCAATTTAGTCAGCTCGGCAGCTTTGTCCGAAATGGCAGGTGTGATGCCTGACCAATGAAACCAGTCTGCTCCTTGCATGATAGCGTCAAAATCAAAATCGCTAGGGACAGCTTCAGCTATCGCTGAATGAGCTCGGTCGTAGATTACTTTGCTAGGTCGCATCGATGCACCGCTTTCCAGATAATAGATGCCAACTCGATCACCACCACGAGCGATAAAATCTGTTTTTACACCATATTTACGTAATGCATTAACAGCCGATTGTCCGATTTCATGAGTAGGAAGTTTTGTGACAAAATAGGCATCATGCCCATAGTTTGCACAACTTACTGCTACATTGGCTTCTCCACCACCATAAACTACATCAAATGAATCGGATTGCACAAAGCGAGTATTACCTGGTGTAGAGAGGCGAAGCATGATTTCTCCTAGTGTAATTATTTTTTTCATAATATAAAGGTTGTTCTTCGTTTTATTCTACAAAGATAAAAATAATAATGAAAGAATTCCCTTTTTGTAGGTTTATGTGCAAAGAAATGTCTTTTAGCAGTAAAAAATGAGTTGAAATGAATAAAAACTAAAAAATAATAATGCATAAATGTTGCATAAGAAAAAGAAAATGTCCAAATTTGTACATCATTCAGAGAAAACTAAAAAATAAATTGAGAAAGAGATGAGCTATAAACTAAAACAAAATGAAGAACAAGCAGATGCTCCTAAGAAGTTGCCTTACAACTTGAGGGAGAAAAAAGAAAAAGATGCTGCTTACCGAACAATGATTCGTGCTGAATTGGCCGATGAACTTTATCAGAAAATTGTGGATATTGTAATCGTAAAGAAGAAGTACAAAGATCCTAATTTCTCTTCTAAAGATTTGGCTAGATTGTTGAAGACAAATACTCGCTATCTTTCTGCGGTAGTTAATTCACGTTTTGGTATGAATTATTCATGTTTGTTGAACGAATATCGTGTGAAAGATGCTCTTCGTTTGTTGGCTGACAAGAAGAATGCCGATAAGAACGTAGAAGAAATTAGTGCAATGGTTGGTTTTGCCAATCGTCAGTCTTTCTATGCTGCTTTCTATCGTATCGTAGGCGAAACACCTAATGGTTATCGTAAAAAAGTATTGGCTGCAAAAATGAAAAAATAAGCAGCCTATAGTAAAAATATAAAAAAAAGGAAAACTCAGTTTTCCTTTTTTTCGTTTAATAAATGCTTGGTAGATGAATAAACAAATCTTGATAGGAATAATGGGAGTAATGATGCTGAATGCATGTCAGGTGGAAAATAATGAAGGAACGGAATCGTTCGATTATACGGTTGAACAGTTTGCCGATTTGCAGTTGTTGCGTTATAAAGTTCCGGGTTTTGATGAATTGTCACTTCAACAAAAGAAGTTAGTCTATTATTTGTCGGAGGCAGCCTTGCATGGTCGCGATATTCTGTTCGATCAAAATGGGAAGTATAATTTGACCATTCGTAAAATGCTGGAAACAGTTTATATGGATTATTCTGGCAATCGATCGGATGCTGACTTTGTTAATCTCGAAATTTATTTGAAGCGAGTTTGGTTTTCTAATGGCATACACCATCATTATGCCGCCGATAAGTTTGTTCCCGGTTTCTCATCGGAGTTTTTTAGAAAAGCTTTGCAAAGCGTCGATGTCAATAAGTTGCCTTTGTCTGAAGGGCAGACGTTGGACGAACTATGTGATGAGGTTTTCCCGATTATATTCAATCCCGAAGTGATGTCTAAACGTGTCAACCAATCTGATGGGGAAGATTTGGTGCTGACTTCAGCTTCTAATTATTATAGAGGTGTAACTCAGGCAGAAGCCGAGGAGTTTTATAACAAAATGAAGAATCCAAACGATTCCATGCCTGTGATGTTTGGTATGAATAGCCGTTTGGTGAAAGAGAACGGTGTTGTACAGGAAAAGGTGTGGAAGTCGGGAGGACTATATGGTCAGGCCATCGACAAAATCGTTTATTGGTTGGAAAAGGCCGAAGAAGTTGCAGAGAATGCCTCACAGAAGTCGGTTATCCAAAAAATGATTCAGTTCTATCGGGATGGTGACTTGAAAACTTTTGATGAATATGCCATTCTTTGGGTGAAAGACTTGGATGCAAGAGTGGACTTTGTCAATGGCTTTACGGAAAGCTACGGAGATCCGTTGGGAATGAAAGCCAGTTGGGAGTCCATCGTGAATTTTAAAGATCTGGAAACGACCAAGCGTACAGAAATTATCAGTGCCAATGCCCAATGGTTTGAAGACCACTCGCCGGTAGACAAACGATTCAAAAAGGAAGAAGTGAAAGGAGTATCGGCCAAGGTCATTACGGCAGCCATCATTGCCGGCGATTTGTATCCGGCTACAGCTATCGGTATTAACCTTCCGAACTCCAATTGGATACGAAGCGTTCATGGTTCTAAATCGGTTACCATTGGTAATTTTACCGATGCATATAATAAAGCTGCTCGTGGTAATGGCTTTACAGATGAGTTTGTATATAGCGAACAGGAGAAGAACTATCTGGATAAATATGGTGACTTGACAGGCGATTTGCATACGGATTTGCATGAATGTTTGGGACATGGCTCGGGTCAATTGCTTCCTGGGGTCGACCCGGATGCATTGAAGGCTTATGGCTCTACAATAGAGGAAGCCCGTGCCGATTTGTTTGGATTGTATTATCTGCCGGATGCGAAGATGCAAGAACTAGGGCTGACACCCGATTCGGATGCATACAAAGCCGAATATTATTCTTTTATGATGAACGGACTGATGACTCAGTTGGTTCGTATCGAGTTGGGACAAAACGTCGAAGAGGCTCATATGCGTAATCGTCAATTGATAGCCAAGTGGGCTTTCGAAAAGGGAGCACCCGAGAAAGTAACCGAGTTGGTAAAGAAAGATGGCAAAACCTATGTGAAGATTAATGACTATGAAAAGTTGCGTCAACTCTTCGGACAGTTGTTGAATGAAATCCAGCGAATCAAGAGTGAAGGCGATTTTGAAGCTGCCCGTCAGCTGGTAGAAACATATGCTGTCAAGATAGATCCTGCTTTGCATACAGAAGTGTTGGCTCGATACAAGAAACTGAATTTGGCTCCTTACAAGGGATTTGTCAATCCTGTTTATACTCCTGTCAAGGACGCGAAGGGAAAAATTTCAGATGTGAAGGTGTCTTATGAAGAAGGGTATGCCGAACAGATGTTGCGTTATAGCAAAGATTACGCCAATCTGCCTTATATAAATGAATAAGTATGGACAAACAAGAAACAATTAGGGATATCAAGAAGCAACTCCGGTTGTTTATGAATGGAGTGGTTTCTCAAAGCATGCGTGAAAAGGGCCTGGATTATAAATTGAATTTCGGTGTTGAAGTTCCTCGTATCAAAGAGATTGCGGGGAAGTTTGAAAAGAACCATGAATTAGCACAGGCTCTTTGGAAAGAGAATATCCGTGAGTGTAAAATCTTAGCTGGCATGTTGCAACCAGTCGATACGTTCTATCCCGAAATAGCTGATATCTGGATTGAAGACATGCGTTATCCCGAGATTGCCGAGCTCACTTGCATGAATCTGTTTCAACACTTACCCTATATTTCGGAGAAGGTGTTTCAATGGATGGCTGACGAACGCGAATATTTTCAGCTATGCGGGTATCTGACGATGGCCCGTTTGCTGATGAGGGGCTGTGAAATGAACGAGCGTGCCGAAAATGAGTTCCTCGATCAGGCAATCACCTCCTTACAGGGAGAGTCGGGTAGGGTGTGTAGGGCTGCTTCAACTGCTTTGCAAAAATATGCTTTCCAACATCACTCCCATGCCGAAAAGTTGGGAAAAATACTCAGACCTTTGGCTAATACAGGCAAAATGGAACTCGATTTATTGGTGGAAGAAATAAAATTACAGACAGATTGTTTGCATTAAACTTTCAAGTTATCATAAAATGATTTAACTTTGAAGGCCGAACAAAGATTGATATGGAAGAGAGTGTAAAAGATAAGGTTAGACAAATCTTGACAGAGTATTTGCAGGCTAACGGGCATCGCAAGACCCCCGAACGTTATGCAATACTCGATACTATCTATTCCATAAAGGGGCATTTTGATATTGACACATTGTACCATTACATGGAAACGGAAGGAAATTTCCGTGTAAGTCGTGCTACGCTATACAATACCATTGTCTTGTTGATAGATGCGAATCTGGTAATCAAGCATCAGTTTGGAACCTCTTCCCAGTTTGAGCGTGCTTATCGGAACGAAACTCATCATCACATGATTTGTACGGAATGTGGTCAGGTGGCCGAGTTTCAGAATACGACTTTGAGAGAAGCGATAGGTTCTATCAAGCTGAAGCGTTTTACGGCCTCACATTACTCCTTATATATATATGGTATATGTAGCAAGTGTGTAAAAGCGAAGAATAAGAAAACGAATAATATAAAATCAAAGTAAGATGAAAGTAGATGTCTTGTTAGGTTTGCAATGGGGCGATGAAGGCAAAGGAAAAGTTGTCGATGTGTTGACTCCGCGTTATGATGTAGTGGCTCGTTTCCAGGGTGGTCCGAATGCCGGTCATACATTGGAATTCGAAGGTCAGAAGTATGTGCTCCGTTCGATTCCTTCTGGAATCTTTCAGGGTGACAAGGTGAACATTATTGGAAACGGTGTGGTACTCGACCCGCTGTTGTTTAAGGGCGAAGCCGTAGCTTTGGAAGCTAGCGGACATCCGTTGAAGGAACGTTTGCACATCTCAAAGAAGGCTCACCTCATTATGCCTACTCACCGAGTGCTCGATGCTGCATACGAAGCTGCGAAGGGAGATGCCAAGGTAGGTACAACCGGTAAAGGTATTGGTCCTACTTATACCGATAAGGTAAGCCGTAATGGTCTCCGCGTGGGCGATATCCTTTGCAACTTTGAAGAAAAGTATGCCAAGGCTAAAGCACGCCATGAGCAAATCTTGCAAAGCATGAATTACGAATACGACATCACTGAATTGGAAAAGGAATGGTTGGAATCCATCAACTATCTCCGCGAATTCCATTTGGTTGATAGCGAACATGAAATCAACGGATTGTTGAAGGCCGGCAAGAGTGTACTTTGTGAAGGTGCTCAAGGTACAATGCTCGATGTTGACTTCGGTTCTTATCCGTTTGTTACCTCTTCGAACACCATTTGTGCAGGTGCCTGCATTGGTTTGGGTATCGGCCCTAACAAGATTGGCAATGTGTATGGTATCATGAAAGCTTACTGTACTCGTGTAGGTGCAGGTCCTTTCCCGACTGAGTTGTTCGACGAAACAGGAAAGACTATCCGCGATTTGGGTCACGAATATGGTGCCGTTACAGGCCGTGAACGTCGTTGCGGTTGGATTGACTTGGTAGCTTTGAAGTATTCCATCATGGTGAATGGCGTTACTCATCTCATTATGATGAAGAGCGATGTACTCGATGGTTTCGATACCATTAAGGCATGCGTGGCTTATAAAGTGAATGGCGAAGAAATTGATTACTTCCCATACGATATTACAGAAGGTATTGAGCCTATTTATGCTGAATTGCCGGGTTGGAAGACTGACATGACTAAGATGACTAGCGAAAATGAATTCCCGGAAGAATTCAATGCATATGTCAGCTTCTTGGAAGAACAGCTCGAAACACCTATCAAGATTATTTCAGTAGGTCCTGACCGTGCTCAAACCATCGAACGCTATACAGAAGAATAAGAAAAGCGATGATAACAGAAAAGAGAGCAACCATTCGGTTGCTCTCTTTTTATATGGCTTATTTATGTATGGGCATAAAAAAAGGAGCAACGCTTTGCTCCAACCTTTGTTAACCTTAATCTAATACTATGAAAAACACAATGCAAAGGTACGGACTTTTTCGGTATCTGCAAATAAAACAAGCGAAAAGATATGTTTCTTAACATGTTTTTAAGGTTTTAGGGCTTGAATTTACAGTTTTTGAGGGATTTTGTACTAATTAAGGGAATGTTATTCTTTCGTCGTGTCATTCTGAGCGTTAGCGAAAAATCTGATTGCATCCACTTTATGTACACAGATCCTTTGCAAAGCTCAGGATACACGAATGGGAAGATTCTTTGCTTCGCTCTGAGTGACAATGGAAATTTATGGCTATCTTTGCACCGCTTAAAAAGGAAGTTATGGTTTCAGTATATAATTTGAAGGTAGAATTTGGAGTGACCCCTCTTTTCGAGGATGTTTCGTTCGTTATCAACAAACGCGACCGCATTGCTCTCGTGGGCAAGAACGGGGCGGGTAAATCCACCATGCTCAAGATTTTGGCAGGGATGCAACAACCTACATCGGGCGTTGTGGCCATGCCGAAAGAAATTACCGTGGGATATTTGCCGCAGGTCATGATTCTGAGTGATACGCGTACCGTGATGGAAGAGGCTGAGATGGCTTTCGAACATATCTTCGAGATGCAAGAAAACCTGAATCGACTGAAT
>JAFQNW010000017.1 GCA_017420875.1 Bacteroidaceae bacterium | reverse complement strand
TGGTTACCAGACAGTTGAAGTAGCTTGGAACGGTCAAGCATTGAACATCACTTTGCAGGACGACACTCAAGCATTGGACGAATTGGTAGTAGTAGGTTATGGTGTGATGCGTAAGTCAGACGTAACCGGTTCTATCTCTGTAGCAAAGGGTGAAGACTTGATTAAGAATCAAGGTTTTAGTGCATTGGACAACTTGCGTGGTAAGGCTGCCGGTGTAAACATTTTCTCTAACTCTTCTCAGCCGGGTGCATACGCTAGCCGTGTAATCATCCGTGGTCAGGCTACCATCAACGCTTCTTCTGACCCATTGTACGTAGTGGACGGTGTGGTAATGGAAAGCTTCCACCACATGAACCCGAACGACATCGAATCAATGGAAGTATTGAAGGATGCTTCTGCAACTGCTATCTACGGTGCTCGTGGTGCTAACGGTGTTATCTTGGTAACTACTAAGCGTGGTAAGAAGGGTGGCGACGGTACTCAGATTTCTTATGCAGGTTCTGTAAGCGTAGCTTCTATGCAACGTAAGATGGAAACCTTGAATGCACAAGAATGGTGCGATGCTATTATGAAAGGCTTGGAAAATGAAAACAAGTACATGGGTAAAAATTATAGCATGAACCGTGCAGACTGGTTTACTGATAGAACTTATTTCGATGCTAATGGTAATCCATTGTATGATACTAATTGGCAGGAAGAAGCAACTCGTACAGCTATTTCTCACAACCACCAGTTGAATATCCAACAAGCAAGTGGCAATTCTTCTATGGGTGCTTTCTTGAACTATACTGACCAACAAGGTATTGTTAATGATACTTATGGTAAGCGTTTGAATGCTAAGATTGCTTATGATGCGAAGCCGACGAAGTGGTTATCTACAGCTGTTAACTTGGCAGTAAACCACTCTTGGGGTAACTATGCTTCAGAACAAGGTGGTAGCCAGGATGCTCGTCGTACTATGATTGAAATGGTGCCTTGGTTGCCAGTGAAAGATGCAGCCGGTAACTATACTACTTATAAGACTTCTCCTGAAATGCAAGGCCGTTTCGGTATGGAATCTATGATGAACCCGGTAGGTATCTTGGCTAACCAAAAGCGTAAATATTACAACACTAAGATTTTCGGTAATGCAGCTTTGACATTCCACTTGGCTGAAGGCTTGGATTTGAAGACTCAGTTCGGTATGGATGCTACATTGAACGATTATCGTTATTATTCAGCTGGTACAGTTCTTAACTTGTCTGACCCTGATGGTTCTGCTACATATAACCACACTAACACTATCTATTGGCAGGAAGAAACTTATTTGACTTGGTTGAAGACTTTTAACGATGATCATCGTATCAACGCTATGTTAGGTCTTTCTTGGCAAGAACGTACTTATACTTATAACAATTCTCAAACTTATGGTTTCTCTGATGACGTATTTATGGATTATAATATGTCTGCAGGTACAAGACCAAATGCTCCAGCTTCAGATTGGAACCGTTGGGCTATGAACTCATACTTCTTGCGTTTGATGTATAGCTATAAGGATCGTTATTCTATCACAGCTACAGGCCGTTACGATGGTTCTTCTAAGTTCGGTGAAAACAACAAGTATGCATTCTTCCCATCTGCAGGTTTGGCATGGAATGTAAACCGTGAATCTTGGTTGGAAGACAACCAGACTATCAGCAACTTGAAGCTTCATACTTCTTATGGTTTGACTGGTAACTCTGAAATCGGTGTATACCAATCATTGGGTAAAGTATCTTCAGGTACATTGTTGATTGATGGCTCTCGTAATCCTTATTCTTATATCAGTTCATTCGCTAATCCTGATTTGAAGTGGGAAAAGACTGCACAGTTTGACTTTGGTGTAGAATTGGGCTTGTGGCAAAACCGTTTGACATTTGATGTTTCTTATTATACTAAGAAGACAACAGATTTGTTGCTTAGCTGTCCAATTCCTCATGCATCAGGCTTTACTTCTATCTTTAAGAACATTGGTTCTGTTAAAAACTCTGGTTTCGATATCATGATTACTGGTCGTCCGGTAGAAACTGAAGACTTTAACTGGACTTCTACTTTAAGTATGAACTACAATAAGAACGAAATCTTGAAGTTGGGTGAAAAGAATGAAGACATCGAATTGTTGAGCTGGGTTGGTGGTTCAGAAGCTATCCTCCGCGTAGGCGAATCAATGGGTTCATTCTACGGTTACAAGCGTTTGGGTGTATGGACTGAAGAAGATGCAGCTGCTGGTAAGTGTGATTTGAGCAAGGTAGGTCGTGCTAAGCGTGAAGACCACAAGACAATTTTGGGTAAAGGTACTCCTGATTGGACTGGTTCATTCATCAACAACTTCTCTTATAAGAACTTTGACTTGACAGTAGATATGCAGTTTGTATTGGGCGTTGAAACTATGCAACAGTTCTACCACTCTGTATACGACCGCTTCGGTATGACTAACGGTTTGAAGCACATTCTTTATGATGCTTACGATGCAAAAACTAATCCGAATACTATGCAACAAGCTGTTTATTTGGCTGGTTCTGGTTTCGCTGGTCAAGATACTACAGTTGACTCTTCATGGGTTGTTGATGGTTCTTACCTCCGTATGAACATGATTCAATTGGGTTATACATTTGATTCTAAGGTAATTGAACCTCTTGGTTTGTCAGCTTTGCGTTTGTATGCTTCAGCTAACAACTTGTTCTTGATTTGTTCGGATGACTTTACTGGTTATGACCCTGAATCTACTTCACAAAGTGATAAGTTTGGTCAGAACATGACATTCTTCTCTTATCCAAGAGCTAGAACATTCACATTCGGTGTTAACGTAACATTCTAATATTATTAATAGATTAAACAAGAATAAACAATGAAAAAGATATTAACCTCAATGGTGGCATGTGCATGCTTGGTGGGTTTCAGTGCATGTGATTCATTCTTGGATGAAGAACCAAAATCTCAGCTGACCACTAACAGCTACTATTTGTCTGAAGCTCACGCTCAACAGAACGTGAACTACTTGTACCGTACAGGTGTTCCTAGCCTTTTGGGTGCTACCGGTGCTTATGCTGGTAGCATGCAGCAGTGTGCTGGTTTCTTGACAGGTTATTTGGAAAGTACATATGCAGGACAAGAATTGCACTATCAGTATGCCATGAATTTGGAACGTCAGAATTGGACACAGAATATTTCTGGTAACATGGATGGAATTTGGGATGCTTGCTATAAAGCAATCAATGTTGCTAACAATGCTATCAAGTATATTCCTGAAATCAATATGGATGCTACAAAGGCAGCATCTTTGATTGCAGAAGCCAAGTTCTTCCGTGCATGGAACTACTTCTATTTGGTAAAATGGTTTGGTGATGTTCCTTTCTATACAGAACCTTCTTCTGTAGAAACATTGCGTATCCCACGTACTTCTAAAGCTACTATTTATGCTCAAATTGAGCAAGATTTGAAGGATGCAATGAATGTTCTTCCAAGCGGAAAATTCTATGCTAATGGTAATCGTGCTACTAAGGCTGCTGCAGCTATGATCTTGACAGATGTATACATGACTCAAAGTAAATATGCAGATGCTGCTACTGCCGTAAAGACTGTATTGTCATCAGGTCATGCTTTGACACAACACGGTGCTGAATTTGATTTGGCTAACTATGATGCTACTAAGTTGAACTCAGCTTACAACATTCTTCGTGAAGAAGATGGTTTGGATGAATCAATTTATTCATATGAATACGATGGCTCAATCTCAAATGGTGGTCGTTGGACAGCTATGGCATTCGACTCTGGTATCTTGTCTGCAGTAGACGATGTGAAGTATTCTATCGCAGAACGTATCTACGGCCCAACAGATCGCTATTTGAATATCTATGAAGCTAATGACTTGCGTTTGCAGCCTAATCAGTTCTTCCACTGGGAATATACTTACGGTGATAAGACATGGAAGGCTAAGGACGGTAAGGCTTGTGCATGGTTCTTCTTTAAGCATAGTGATTTTCATGAAACAGGTGTTGGTACTAAGGACCGCGACTTGTATCGTTATGCTGAAGCATTGTTGTTCGCTGCTGAAGCTACAGCTCAATCAGGTTCAATTGCTGAAGCTGCTACTTACTTGGCTGAAGTAAAGGCACGTGCTAACATGGAAGGTAAGACTGCCGCTCAAATTGCAGCAGAATTGCCAACAGATAAGGATGCATTTATCAAGGAAGTTTGGAACGAACGTCTTCGTGAATTGATCTTTGACTTTAAGATTTGGGATGACTGCGTACGTACAGGTATGTTCCCTAACATCTCTGAAACAGAAAAGGGTAAGATTACTTATGAAGCTTTAGTTGGTGCTAAGAATGGTTTGGGTAAGACATTTAAGGAATCAGACTTGTTGTGGCCGATTTCTATTAATGAAATTCAACGTAACCCAGAATTGACTCAGAACGACGGTTATGCAGCTAATTAATAGGAAAATAAACTATTAGTTTGTAATAGCTCATCCATATAAGCTCCCCACTTAATTGAGTGGGGAGCTTTTTAATTATATTATTGAAACTAATCTTCTTTATGGGGTCAGGGTACGTAGAAGCGGAACTCTCATTAACTTTTAATCTTTAATATCAAGGCATAGGACTGACCAAATTTAGGGAAAAGCAAACCATAACAACTCCGTGTCATTCTGAGCATTAGCGAAGAATGACACAAATGGGAGAAATAAAACTTTTGATAAGGATTTTTGCCCCCCTAAATTTGGTCAGAACTTTACATCATGTGAGAAATCTGCCACATCTGCAACAAAGGTTGTAAATGTTTGATTGATAGGGGAATAGTTGTGGCAGATTTTTAAGTGTGTGATAAGGAATCTGCTACATCATCCCTTTGAAAATGAGTTGGTTATGTGACTGTTGCAGATGTGGCACTATTTTTTGAGAGGATTGTGACTTTGCTAGAAAATACATCCACGTGGGTGTTTCCAGAATCTTCCGCCCTTTGGTCGTCAGAATGACACGAGGAGAGAGCGTTACATGATGTAGAAGACCGAGTTTCGTCATGCTAGATGATTCGGGATATCATCTAGCATCCCTAAAGAACTTGATGTTTTTGGAATTCATCAAGACGTTTTTTAAAAACGTGAAGGCGTTTTAAAAAAACGTCAAGGGATTTTGTCTGAAATGCCTTGTGGTTTTCCTTCAAAAGCAAGGAGAAAAATTGAACATTCTATTGTGAATATCTGTTATAGGGTGAGAAAACTAAAGCTTGAAATCTTTTGTTTTCTTAAAAATATTACTATATTTGCAAAAAATGTATAAAATTATACGTAATGAGGTTAAAAACGGTTGCTAAATTAAGTGTCTTTATTTCGGTACTGCTTTTCTGTGTGGCGGTAGGCTTTTATGCCATTGCACGCTTGGATATGACCGAACGCAATCGCGAAGTTGACCTTTATTCGTTGGTGCCCAGCGATTGTGTGGGGGTGTTGGAGAGTGACAATATCTCTGCTTTCTTGAATGAAATACCCTCGTTGAATTATGGAAAGGAACTTGATGGATTCCAATTCCCGGGGTTGTTTGAATTTCTGTTGCATCAGTTGAACGAATATGCTGTTCAGAATGCCCATGGATTGAGTAGTCAGATGAATCATTTGATGGTCAGTTTCCATGCTCCGGGAAGCGTGCGTGATCAAGTGCTTTATTTTCGGATGGGTGGTTCCGACCAACAGATGTTGGAAGATATGTTGAAGGAATATGCTCCGGCGAATTTCTTACCTAAGGAAGAGAAATATCGTGGGAAGACCATTTGGGTTTATCCGTTAGGTCAGGATGAGTTTCTGGCTGCATACTCCGGTGCTGGTTTTATGGCCCTTAGCTACCAAAAACGTTTGATTGAGCAAGTTATCGATGCAAAGTTAGATAAGAACTCCTTGAACGTAGACCCTGTGTTCTCTCAAATTTTGGCCAAGAAGAAATCGCATCATTTCCTTACTTTATATGGTCGTTCGGCTGCTATGCCTTTTTTGAACAGTGATGCTCCGTGTTGGTGTGAGTTCGAATTTCATTTGAATAGCGATGTGCTTTATTTGACGGGTGAGACTTATCATTCCGAGCCTGACGATGCTTTTTCGGTCATGAAACAACGGATAGAAGCCCAGCATTTGGTTAAAGAAGACCATTTGATTGTTTCGGCGGATAAGGATTCTACCTGGTTATTTATGGAAGAAGCCTATGAAGCCAATGAGGACGGTCGGAGAACGCTGTTCAACGAATGTCTGGCTAACTTGTCACGCGAAGCGGCTTTCACTTTGCTGACTGATATGGAGACCGTGATTGGAAATCCGCAACGTTATGCCGGCTATCTTCCTTCGTTTATATTGGATAATGCTTTTTTGTTCCGCTCGTTCATCTTGTCTATCCAGTTGTCGATGAATCAAGAACGCTCTTCGCATATCTGGGTGTTTACCTACAAAAATTAGCGTAGCCGGTTTTGCAGGAAATGGGGACCTACTTTCTTGCGGAAGTAGCATAAAGAAACAACCGTCAGCATGGCACCTAGCAAGTAAGCTATCTTAAAACTCCAGATTTCGGCTGCATATCCTCCAAGTAACATTCCGATGCCTATGCCCACATCCCACGACGTGAGGTAGGTGCTGGTAGCTGTACCTCGTTGTTTGTTGGGTGCCAGGTTGACGAACAAGGTATTATAGGCGGGGAACATGGTGCCGAAACCGATACCCGGGAACAATGAAATGGCAAAGAAGAATAGGGTAGTAAGTTCCTTGTCCCATTCGATAAGCCATCCGCAGGCACTTAAACTGAAAAAACAGAAGGATACAAGGTATAAACCGGCACGTATCACTTGAATAATCATACCACGGTCGACTAATTTTCCTGAAAACAGCCTGGATACGGCCATACCAATGGCCATCAGTGTAAAGAAGAGTCCGGTGGAAGTGGTAAGGCCGATTTGCTTGGCATACATAGCTACGTAATTGGTTGTCATTCCGTAAGGGATGGACAAAAGCAGTAGGCTGATACCGGCCGGGATGCCTTTCAGTAAAATAAAACGATCCAGCGAGATAGGGTCTCTTTGAATGGGGGCCTTAACGGGGGTTTTTACCAAATAAGCACAGATGAGTCCTAAAATACATGCTCCCAATGAGCAGCAGAAGATGATGGGATAATTGACACCGGCCTCGTGTAGCAACAAACCAGTCATCGGCCCGATAGACATGGCAGTATTGTTGGCTAAGCCATAATAACCTAATCCTTCACCCCGTCGGGAAGATGGCATGATATCGATGACAATGGTATTACCGCTTACGGTAACCATGCCGAAAGAGAGACCATGCAAAAATCGGAAAAGGATGAACAAGGTCAGTGTACCGGCCAATAAATAGCCTCCAAACATGGCGGTAAAGGTGAAATACGCTATGAGGTATAAAGGCTTGCGTGAAAAGGTGTCAAGCAGATAGCCGGAAAACGGTCGGAAGCACAAGGCTGCTATGGTGTACGAGGATAGGATGGCTCCGATGCTTGTCTTGTCGGCTTGGAAAACTTCCTGAAGATAGAAGGGGAGTATGGGCATCAGTAGCCAAAATCCGAAAAATTGCAGAAAATTGGCTGCAATAATCAGGATGTAACTGGGAGTTACTAATCTATCTTTCATGCTGGATTTATTTTAGGCACGGATTACACGGATCTCACGGATTTAGTTGATGTTTACATAATTAAAGGACCGTGTTTATCCGTGTAATCCGTGCCTAATATATAGTAGCATCTTTTAGTTCGCAGCTTCGAATTCTTTCAAGAAACGGGTATCGTTTTCAGAGAACAAACGCAAGTCGTTCACACGATACTTCAGGTTGGTGATACGTTCGATACCCATGCCGAGGGCATAACCGGAATAAACCTTGCTATCGATACCGTTCAATTCCAAAACGTTCGGATCGACCATTCCGCAACCTAAAATTTCTACCCAACCGGTACCCTTGCAGAAAGGACAACCCTTACCACCACAGATGTTACAGCTGATATCCATTTCGGCACTAGGTTCTGTAAATGGGAAGTAGGATGGACGCAAACGGATTTGAGTTTGTTCGCCAAACATTTCCTTGGCAAAAAGCAGCAATACCTGCTTCAAATCAGTAAACGATACGTTCTTGTCTACATATAAGGCTTCTACTTGGTGGAAGAAAGCATGTGCACGGTAGCTGATGGCTTCGTTACGGTATACACGTCCCGGACAAATGATGCGGATAGGGGGCTGTGTGTTTTCCATGACACGGCTTTGTACCGATGAAGTGTGTGTACGAAGGATAACATTCTTCTTCACATCTTCTTGGTTGGCTTCCACAAAGAAAGTGTCTTGCATATCGCGAGCCGGATGGTCCTCTGCAAAATTCATGGAAGAGAATACATGCCAGTCATCTTCAATTTCCGGACCATCGGCAATGCTGAATCCCAAGCGATGGAAGATGTCGATGATTTCGTTCTTCACAATGTTCAGCGGATGGCGGGTTCCCAATCCAATAGGATATGCCGTACGGGTCAAGTCCATTTCGGCTGCACCATTGTCTTGAGTAGCGAAAGATTCTTTCAAGGCGGCAATCTTTTCTTGAGCCTTGTTCTTCAATTCATTCACTTTCATGCCCACTTCCTTCTTTTGGTCGGCTGGGACATTACGGAAATCGGCCATCAACTCGTTGATAGCACCTTTTTTACTTAAATATTTGATACGCAGCACTTCCAATTCTTCTGCATTGGCAGCCTGTAGTCCTTCGATTTCCTGAAGTAATAGTTCTATTTTAGCTAACATAATTTCTTCGTTATTTTTAAGTGACGGCAAAGTTAGCGAATTAAACGGAATATTTTGCGGAAAATTAAAAAAAGACATATTTTTGTGTTGTATTTTTCTAAAACTAGAAATGAAGGAACTATTGTTAGGAATTGGATTGTTGTGTTGCTTGGCTTCGTGTGGGGGTAAAGTGAATACGGATACAGCACAAATGCAACAGGATGTCATCGACTCTGTAGAGTTGGTTGTGGATAGCTTGTTGGTCGAGGAAGTGGTGGAAGAACCGATTGTTCCGGTTGCTGTGGATGAAAGCTTTGCTGATTTCTTGTATCATTTTGCCTTGGATGAAAAAATGCAACGGAAACGGTTGGTTTATCCTTTACCCTATTATACGGATAATCGAAAAGACTCCATAGAGAAGGAAGAATGGATTTTCGACCCGATGTTTAGTCAGGAAGAATCTTATTCGATGCTTTATGATGAATTGGAAGATGCTGATTTGGAGAAAGATACGGCGGCTACCAGTGTACGAGTAGAGTGGATTTACTTGAAGACCGATAAAGTTAAACGATATTATTTTGAACGCATTAAGGGATTGTGGACTTTGGAAGCCATCGATGATGCTTCTATCCCACAAGAAGAATTGACTCAAGAAGATTTCTATGAATTCTACGAACGGTTTGCTACTGATTCTGTTTTCCAAGCAGAACGGGTAGCCGATCCGTTGGCTTTTGTGGCTCCCGATCCGGAAGATGAATTCCAAATATTGGAGTCGACGTTGGAGAAAGGACAATGGTTTGCTTTTCAGCCCAAGCTCCCAAACGAATATTTGACAAACATCAATTACGGTCAGCGACTAGATAGGAATTCGCAGAATCGTGTGATTGAACTGAGAGGGTTTGGTAATGGATTTTGTAACTTGCTTCATTTCAGATGCAGGAATGGAGTGTGGAAATTAGTCCGGTTCGAAGACCTTAGTAATTAATCGGTTATGAAAAATCTGGAAAATTATTCTTTACTGGCTCATCATACTTTTGGTATGGATGTGAAGACTGCACGCTTCATCGAATATGTATCCGAAATTGAATTGAAGGATTTCTTGTGTGCTCATTCATTGGAAAACCAGTTATGGTTGCACATCGGCAGTGGTAGTAATTTACTGTTTACGGGAAATTATGCAGGGATTATTCTTCATTCGGGCATCAAAGGAACTGAGGTTCTGACTGAAAATGAAAAGGAGGTGATTGTTCGGGTTGGTGCCGGTGAAGTATGGGATGATTTTGTTGCTTTGGCGGTAGACAACGGGTGGTATGGGGCTGAAAACCTGTCGTTGATTCCCGGTGAAGTGGGTGCTTCGGCTGTACAGAATATCGGTGCTTATGGCGTGGAAGTAAAAGATTTGATTGTGCAGGTTGAGACGTTAGAAGTGGCAACAGGTAGGAAACGGATTTTTGAACGCGATGAATGTCAATATGCTTATCGTGAAAGCATCTTTAAAAAGAGCCTGAAAGGGAAATATATTGTGACAGCCGTAGTTTATCGATTGAGCAAATTGCCGATGTTCCGGTTGGAATATGGGAATGTCAAGGCCGAACTGGAAAAATGCGGTTGTGAATTGACTTTGAAGCAGGTGCGTAAGGTGATTGTGGCTATCCGTGAAGCGAAACTGCCCGACCCAAAGGTGCAGGGAAATGCAGGAAGTTTCTTCATGAATCCCATTGTTCCAAGAAAACAATATGAAGAATTACGGAAGATATATCCGGAAATCCCCCATTATGAGGTGGATACAGATCGAGTTAAGATTCCTGCTGCTTGGATGATTGACCAATGTGGCTGGAAAGGAAAGAAGATAGGAAGGGCCGGTGTACATGACAAACAGGCATTGGTCTTGGTAAATTGTGGGGGAGCGACCGGCCAAGAGGTAATAACTCTTTCTGAAGAAATACAGAAATCGGTGAAGGAACGTTTTGGAATCCAAATTTTTCCAGAAGTGAATTTTATATAATCGGCTATGAAGATAACCATTTTAGGAAGTGGAACATCGACCGGAGTACCGGAAATAGGTTGTACTTGTCCGGTGTGTACAAGTCGGGATGCACGTGATAATAGATTACGTTGTTCCGGGATGATAGAAGTGGATGGTGTGCGTATCTTGATGGATTGTGGACCGGATTTTAGGGAACAAATGATTCGGTTGAACGATTTTAAACCGATTGACGCGGTATTGATTAGTCATGAACATTACGACCATGTAGGTGGATTGGACGATCTTCGTCCTTTTTGTCGGTTTCGGGATGTGCCAGTTTATGCCGAACCTTATATGGCACAAAGACTTCGGGAACGAATTCCGTATTGTTTTGCTGCTCAGCCCTATCCGGGAGTTCCTCGTATAACTTTGGAAGAAATAACGCCAGGAGTCCCTTTTGTGGTTAGCAATCTACAAGGTAAAGAAGTGGAAATACTTCCCATTCGGGTGATGCACGGAAAATTGCCGATTTTGGGGTATCGAATAGGACGAATGGCTTGGATTACTGACATGCTGACCATGCCTGAATCGGAATATGAACTTTTAAAGGACTTGGATGTGCTGATTATGAATGCTTTGCGTCCGAAACCACACCCTACTCATCAAAGTGTTTCAGAGGCTTTGGAAAATGTGAAAAAATTGGCTCCCAAAGAAACTTATTTTGTTCACATGAGCCATAATGTAGGCTTGCATGAGGAAGCCGAAGAATTGCTTCCATCGCATGTGCATTTTGCATATGACGGTTTGACCTTACATTTTTAAGGACGTTTTTAAGGATTCTTGGCAAAGTCCATTTAATCCACATTGGTCACATTTTGGCTTTCGTGCGATACAGGTGTATCTTCCGTGCAAAATTAACCAATGGTGGGCTTTGGGAACGATTTCTTCCGGTAGATACTTCATTAGATATTTTTCTGTTGCCAGTGGGGTGGTACAGGATTTGGGTACCAATCCTATCCGATGACTGACCCGGAAAACGTGTGTGTCGACCGCCATGGCTGCTTTGTTGAATACCACACTTTGAATCACATTGGCAGTCTTGCGACCAACTCCCGGTAATTTTATCAATTCTTCCAACGTGTCGGGCACCTCGCTTTGGAAATCCTTGACCAGCATTTGGGCCATGCCAACCAGATGTTTCGCCTTGTTGTTTGGGTAACTGACACTTCGGATGTATTCAAAGATGACTTCCGGTGTGGTAGAAGCCAAAGATTCGGGGGTAGGGAAATCATGAAATAGAGGAGGGGTAATTAGATTGACCCGCTTATCTGTACACTGGGCACTGAGAATCACAGCAATCAGCAATTCAAAAGGATTGTTGTAATGTAATTCTGTTTCGGCAACGGGCATGGTCCTTTCAAAATATGCAATGACCTGATTGTATAGTTCCTTTTTTTTCATGATATGTAATTTACTCTCGCAAATATACGAATGTTTCTCGAAAAGTGTTATCTTTGAGGGGTATTCCTTAATTAAATTGTATAATGATGAAAAGTATTATGAGAAACATGATGGCGGGAGCCTTTTTATGGCTCTGTGCCGGGTTGCCTGTTATGGGACAAACATATACGCCAACCTCTGAAAACTTGAAGGCCCGTGAAGAATTTCAGGATAATAAGTTTGGGATTTTCTTGCATTGGGGTATTTATAGTATGACAGCTCAGGGAGAATGGTATATGCATAATCGGAACATTAATTGGGAAGAGTATGCCAAGTTAGCTTCAGGGTTCTATCCTTCTAAATTTAATGCGGCAGAGTGGGTGTCGGCTATCAAGGCCTCCGGAGCAAAATACATTACCATAACCAGTCGTCACCACGATGGTTTTTCGATGTTTCATACCAAACAATCGGATTATAACATTGTAGACGCAACTCCTTTCAAACGTGATATTATTAAGGAGTTGGCTGAAGAATGTAAGAAGCAAGGTATTAAGTTGCATTTCTATTATTCTCACTTGGATTGGCGTCGTGACGATTATCCGGTAAATAATTCGGGTAGAGGTACAGGACGTCCGAAGGGGAAAGAAAATTGGAAGAGTTACTACCAGTTCATGAATAATCAGTTGACTGAATTGCTAACAAACTACGGCCCGATTGGTGCTATCTGGTTTGATGGAGTTTGGGATAATACGAATTTTGATTGGCAATTAGAAGAACAGTATGCTTTGATTCATCGCTTGCAACCTTCTTGCTTGATTGGTAATAATCACCATCGCACTCCAACTCCGGGTGAAGATTTCCAAATGTTTGAACGTGATTTGCCGGGAGAAAATAAGTCTGGTTATTCAAGTGGTCAGGAAGTAAGTGCTTTGCCTTTGGAAACTTGTGAAACAATGAATGGTATGTGGGGGTATAAGATTGAAGATCAAAATTATAAGTCGACTAAAACGCTGATCCAATTGTTGGTTCGTGCTGCTGGTAAAAATGCCAATTTGTTGATGAATATAGGTCCGCAACCCAATGGCGAATTACCGGCTGTTGCTGTTCAACGCATGAAAGAAATGGGTGAATGGATGCAACAATATGGGGAAACGATTTATGGAACCCGTAAGGGGGATGTGGAACCTCATGCTTGGGGTGTTTCTACCCGTAAGGGAAATCGTTTGTTTATTCATGTCCTTGATTTGAAAGACAGTTCCTTGTTTATTCCTTTGCAAGCAAAAGTAAAGAAAGCTCTTCAGTTTGTAGACCAATCTCCGTTGACATTCAAGCAAGATAAAGAAGGTGTTTTGGTAAAGTTACCTAAAGTGCCGACTGACGTGGATTATGTTATTGAATTGCAATTGAAATAATGAAATTTCGTTCTACTTTGTGTATCATCTTACTGCTCACCATTTCGGTGGGCAGTATTTGGATTGGATGTAAATCTAATCGTGTAAATGACCATCCGGAACATCCGGTGGTTGTTTTATTTGAGAATGATGTACATTGTGCAGTAGAAGGATATGCGAAATTGGCTACTTTGAAGAAGCAGCTATTGAAATCTACTCCTTATGTGACAGTTGTTTCGTGTGGAGACTTTGTTCAAGGGGATGTCATAGGCTCTATATCTAGAGGAGAACATGTCGTGGATATCATGAATAAGGTAGGGTATGATGTGGTTGCATTAGGAAACCACGAATTTGATTATGGGGTATCCCAGATGTTTAAGTTGGCCGATTTGTTGAGTGCAAACGTGGTTTGTGCCAATTTTCGGGACTTACGAACAAATACAATCCCTTTTCCTCCCTATAAAATCATTCGATACGGAAATGTGGAAGTGGCATATATCGGTTTTGTGACCAGTACTACATCCTTTTCGGTGTCACCCAAATTTTTTCTGGACGAAGAAGGACGAAGCATTTATGATTTTTCGCAATCTGATTTCTATCGGCAAGCTCAAGCATGTATTGATGCAGCTCGTTCTGAAGGAGCAGATTATGTAGTAGCCCTTTCTCATTTAGGGGATGATGATAAAGGGGAGCATGCAAGTTCGATTGATTTGATTAGACATACGATAGGTATTGATGTGGTCATTGATGGACATGAACATCATATGATTGCTGATTCTTTAGTGAATAATCAAGAAGGAGCTCCTGTTCTGTTGACTTCGGCGGGGACAGAATTTGAAAATATAGGGATGCTGGTTCTTACTACAGAAGGAACTTGTAGATCCCGTCTTATTCCTACTACAGAAATAGAATCGGATATGGATGTGGATTCTTTTGTGCAAAAAAAGAAAGAAAAAGTACTGGCAGATGGCCGACGGGTGGTCGGAATGGCAGAAGTGGATTTATTTAGTAGAGATAAGTTGGGAAATCGAATTGTTCGTTCTCAAGAAACGTCTATAGGGAATCTATGTGCCGATGCTTTTCGAATGATGTTACAAACAGATGTAGCTTTGGTTAATAGTGGTGGTATTCGTGCCAACTTATTACAAGGTGAAATTACTTATAATCATTTGTTAGCTGTGTTTCCCTTCAATAATGCTGCTTGTATAGGTATGATGACTGGTCAGCAACTTATGGATGCATTGGAATTTTCTGTGTGTAATTTGCCGGTTGAAGATGGACGTTTCATGCAAGTAAGTGGAATGACGTTTGAAGTAGATCTTTCTGTTCCTTCTCCTGTTGTGATGGATAAAGATGGGATGTTTTCACATGTAAATGAAGCACCTCGGCGGGTAAGGGAATTAAAGATCTTCAATCGCGAAAAACAGCTATATATGCCGGTAGAATTAAATAGATATTACACATTGGCTAGTTTTGATTTTTTGCTTAAGAATTGGGGCGATTCAGGAATTCTTCGGCAAGCTACATTGAAAGAGTCTCATGTGGGGTTGGATGTGGAGATTCTGGCTTCTTATATCAAACAATTTCTGAGAGGTCGTGTTGGAAGCAGTTATACTAGGCCTGAAGGACGAATAATAATCAAGTGATAATTTGATTTTTATATAATAAGGTATATAGGTGTGCTTGTCTTCTTGTAGACGGTACAAGAAAATGTGTTTTAGGACACAATTGTAA
The DNA here is from genome assembly GCA_017420875.1 of Bacteroidaceae bacterium. Lineage (GTDB taxonomy): Bacteria > Bacteroidota > Bacteroidia > Bacteroidales > Bacteroidaceae > Phocaeicola. The sequence continues at coordinate 569 of JAFQNW010000017.1, read as the reverse complement.
ATCAGCGTTTTAAGGATAAGATTTAAAATTTCTTCGATTTTTCTTTTAAAATGTTTTGGTGTTTCGGGAAAAAGGTCTACCTTTGCATCCGCTTTCCGAAAGGAACGCGTTTTAAAGAAGCGATCTTTGAAAGATTTAGATATAAACAAGCAAGTAGTACAAGATTAGCTGCCGGTGACTAGCTACTAGTGACTGGGCAAGCTAAAAAACAGAAACCGTCAATACTTATATAATTAGGTATAACGAAATAGATTTAGGTTCTTGAGCAGATTAAAACAAAGGTATTTGTACAATTCTCCGAGCAGCGAGAGCAGAGAAAGTTCACTTTCTATGCCGAGTCGCGAGAGAGAATCGTGAAAATATCGAAGATATTTTTACAATGAAGAGTTTGATCCTGGCTCAGGATGAACGCTAGCTACAGGCTTAACACATGCAAGTCGAGGGGCAGCACGGGGGTAGCAATACTCTGGGTGGCGACCGGCGCACGGGTGCGTAACGCGTATCCAACCTTCCCATTACTCTTGGATAGCCTTCCGAAAGGGAGATTAATACAGGATGGTATCTGAATT
>JAFQNW010000161.1 GCA_017420875.1 Bacteroidaceae bacterium | reverse complement strand
GAAGCCTTGACAGAAGGCGTGAAGGCCGTTGATTTGTTCGTGGATAGTGCAGCTATCTTCGCTTCGAAAGGCGAAATGCGTAAGCTCGTTCAGGGTGGTGGTGTTTCCCTCAACAAGGAAAAGCTTACTGCTTTCGACCAAATGGTGACTACTGCTGATTTGCTTGATGAGAAATACTTGCTTGTTCAGCGTGGTAAGAAGAACTATTACCTTGTGATAGCAAAATAATTATCGTAATATTCGTATAAAGAAAGGGTGACCAATTGTTTAATCGGTCACCCTTTTTGCGTAATTAGCAGTCTTTTCTTAAACTAGTGAAGATCCCTAGCAAGCTACAGATTAATCCTATAAAACTACTTAAAGTAGCTATGTAGGTAGATACAATCTGTAACAATACCATAAAGACTACAACTAAGCTTACCCACATGCACATTTCATTCATTGTATACAGTCTTTACATTTTAATTTTCGGTGTAAAGATAGCCGGTTTGATTCAGATGCCGATTTAATGATTTCCTCATTTATATTCTAAATTTCCTTATCAGAATTATCGGATGTGGATACATCCAAATTGGCCATAAAAGACAATTTACTGATTGCAAATAATACGTTGGATGTGTCATAATACAGAATTGCTATCAAAATAACGTGTCATCCTGAACGCAGTGAAGAATCTGTATACATAAAGTAAATGTCTTCAGATTCTTCGCGATGCTCAGAATGACACATTTATAAAGGGGGGCTATTTTACACATCTTCCGTACATTTATTAGTATGAAGAATGTGTCTCAAAGGCTTTCGTTTATTTCAGTCCCAAGTCTTTCATTAAGGTTTGAACGGCTACCTTTAATTGAGTATCCTCACCTTTCACAACGGTAGCAGGATCGTTCAATACGTGTACATCCGGTTCTAATTGATCGTTTTCCAGGTAGGTGCCATCGGCCTTTCGATAACCTACTACGGGGATACCGAAGGTTAGGGAAGTGTCTTGCATATTTTCCCAAGAAACAGTAGTCATGGTTCCCGCTACCGGAGCACCGACCAACTTACCCATTTCCTTGAATTTATATACCCAGGGTGTACCGTGAGCATTACTATAGTTGGCTTCGCATTGTACCATGATGCTGGCCTTGTTCCATCTACGGCTTGGCATGTCGCACGATTCTTGTCCACGGACAACTTGTGTGAGGTATTTCTTTCCGCTGAAGAGGATTTCTACATCTTCGTGAAGGCGTCCGCCACCATTGAAACGAGTATCGATAACGATACCATCGCAATGGTTGTATTTACCCAAAATGTCAGAATAAACACCACGGAAGCTTGGGTCGCCCATGGATTGGATGTGTACATATCCTAATTGGCCGTTTGACCAGCGTTCTACATCGGCAGCACGTTGTTTTACCCAACGGTTATAAAGCAAGGTATTGAAAGCACCACCGCTGATAGGTAATACCACTTCTTCCCAACGTTCTTTGGTTTGTGGGTGATATAGTGAAACTAAAGTTTTCTTTCGAGACTGGTCGTTTAACAACGTATTGTAGTCTGTTTCTGGTGTGATTTCTGTACCGTTTATTTTTTCGATGATGACTCCTGCCTTCATTTTGCTACGTGCGTTGTCGAATGGGCCTCCTTCTACTACTTCGTCTACTTTCAGGCCTTTTTCGGTGTAGTTCCAATCGTAAAGAAGGCCTAAGCTAGATGTGGCATATCCGCTAGGATTTGGGCGATAACGTCCACCGGTGTGCGATACATTGAGTTCTCCCAGCCATTCGCTTAAGAGTTCGGCATAGTCGTAGTTATTGTCGATGTGTGGTAAGAACTTACGGTAAGCAGCTGTCATGGCATCCCAATCTACACCGTGCATGTTCACGTTGTAGAAGCGTTTTTGTTGTTGCTTGTATACATGGTCGAACATGGCTTCGCGTTCGTCGGCCAGATCCATTTTCAGACTTCCATTGTATGATATCGGAGTTAATTTGCCTGAAGCAGCATCCATTTTCTGCATACGGCTTCCCAATAGGAAGATGTGCTTGCCATCTTTGCTCATTTCGAAGCTGGCGTAGCCTACGTTTTTGGTCATCAATTTGACATCTTTCTTGCGTAAATCGATTTTCCAGAGGTCCATACCGCTCTCGAAAGCTGCGGTGTAATAGAGTGTTTCTCCTTTCTTGTCGATGATGGCACTGCCTAAGCTTGATGAATTAGGGGTCAAGCGTACGATACGGTCTTGTATGCCATCCAGCTCGATGACGATGTTTTTATTTTCTTTAGCTTCTTCTTTCTTTTCGTCCTTTTTATCTGCTCCTTTTTTCAACTTTTCCTGTTCCTTTTCAACTTCTTTCAGGAGTTCATAGTCTTCTTTGCTAAGGCGATATTTGTCGTAGGCATCTTGGTTTACGAAGCATAGCATGACGTCTTCCATAGAGCCCCAGGAAGCGTGGTTACGCATACCATAACGTTCGGTTGCAAAGAGGATAGCATTGCCGTCCATCACCCAACGTGGAGAGCCGCTGGTATATCCGCTATTAGTCAGGTTGGTGATGTTGCCACCTTGGGCACTGACAATACCTATATCTGAATATGGATCGTGTTTGTTGCCAATGAAGCAGAGGGTAAACCATTTGCCGTCTGGGCTCCAGGCATACTCGAATCCGCCACCGGTGCTGTGCCAAAGGCTTCCGTCTGTGATTTGACGTACTTTTTTGCTTTCCAAGTTTACAACCATCAGCTTGCGACGGTCCTGGATGAAAGCGAGTTCTTTGCCATCGGGTGAGAACTGAGGATAGCTACGTTCGATGGTCTTGGATGGGAGGAGCACTTCTTCCTTGATGAGAGTTGCATTCGGGAAGTTAGGGTCGTCCTTACGTTCTATTTTTGCCAGATAGAGTTCCCAATTGCCACTACGTTCGCTGGCGTATGCCAAAGTACGGTTGTCGGGAGCAAAAGTCACGCCTTGTTCGCCGGCCGGTGTGTGGGTGATTTGTTTGGTTGTTGCATAGTCGGCCGAGGTAACGTATACTTCTCCGCGTACGATGAAGGCGATTTGTTTGCCATCGGGCGATGAAGTTGCCGAACGGGCTCCGCTGGTGACACGAATATCGGCTATTTGTTTATCGTCGTCACGAGTCAGTTCGATGGCAATTTTCTGTGGCTTCCCGTTGGTGCCTTGTGTGTAGATTTCTCCATCGTAGGTATAGCAAAGCATGCCTTGGTCACTGATGGAGAGGAAGCGTACCGGATGTGTCTTGAAAGTGGTGACGGACTTGATCGTTTTCGGTTGGTTCATGTCCAAGGTATAGACATTCATGCTTCCACCGTTTCGTTCGCTAAGGAAATAAACGGTTTTTCCGTCTGGTGCCAGCGACGGGTCGCGATCTTCTCCGCCAATGTTGGTTAGGTTGGTGTGTTTGCCGCTCTTGGCATCGTAAAGCCAGATGTCGCGAGTGACTGATGAGGTGTGATGCTTTCGCCATTCGTCTTCAAATCCCTTTCGGTCTTGGTATAAGAATGATTTTCCATCCTTGGTGTAGCACACGGCTTCTGCCGGTGTTGCGATGATTTGTTGGGTGCGACCTCCTTCAACGGGAACTTGATAAAGTTCGGTCATGGCACTGGTAGGGAAGAGGGCACTTTGTGCAGGGTCTTGTATGGAAGCCGAAAATACGACGTGTTTTCCGTCGGGTGTAAAGGTCGAAGGAAGTTCGGAAGTGGAGTTTTGAGTAAGCTTCTTCGCACTACCTCCGTTTGCCGACATGATGTAGATGTCAAAGTTCCCGTCTCTGTCGCTTGCAAAGGCTATCTGTTTGCTATTCGGTGACCAAATCGGTGTACACTCGTAAGATGCCTGTGTGGTAAGTCGGATAGCTTGTCCGCCTTGGGCATTCACTTTGTAAATATCTCCTTTGTAGCAGAAGGCAATGGATGTTCCGTCGGGCGAAACTTGCACATCACGCAACCATAATGGGGTGATGGCCTGGCTTGTCATTGCTACAAGCCCAAAAAGGATGCTGAAAATCTGTTTTTTCATGTCGTACGATTTAAAATAATAATGCCGACGATAGTAAAAAAGGTGGATTTAGAAAAAAATATGGCCAAATATTTGGAAGGAATTATAAAAACTCTTACCTTTGCATCGCTTTTCAAGGAAAGCACCGATGATTGGATTATGGTGTAATGGTAGCACAACAGGTTTTGGTTCTGTTTGTCCAGGTTCGAATCCTGGTAATCCAACGAGCTCCTGCAAACATTGTTTGTGGGAGTTTTTTTATGCTTGTATTTGCATGGGCGACGACGTTTTTTGAAAACGTCAGCACGTTTCAGGCAAAACGCCTTCACGTTTTAATAAAACGCCTTCATCTTTTTCTCGACAAAAGCGGAAGTCAGTCATAAAATTTCATCCGCTTTTTCCAAAATCCATTCGAGTTTTCTTATCTTTGCTACCCGATTGTAAACAACAGATACTCTATAATTAAAAGAAAGGAAAGACCCGTGGCAAAAGATGTCGTAATGACCCCCATGATGAAGCAGTATTTTGAGTTGAAAGAGAAGCATCCCGATGCGGTGATGCTTTTCCGGTGTGGTGACTTTTACGAAACCTATTCGGAAGATGCCATTACGGCGGCCAACATTCTGGGTATCACCTTGACAAAACGAGCAAACGGACAGGCCAAGCATGTGGAGATGGCCGGATTTCCTTTCCATGCTCTTGATACCTATTTGCCTAAACTCATCCGGGCAGGGAAGCGTGTGGCTATCTGCGACCAGTTGGAAGACCCAAAGCTCACCAAAAAACTCGTAAAACGAGGGATTACTGAGCTTGTAACCCCCGGTGTGGCTATTAATGACAATGTCCTTTCTTATAAAGAGAACAATTTCCTGGCAGCTGTCCATTTCGGGAAGTCAGCTTGCGGGATAGCCTTTCTGGATATCTCGACTGGAGAGTTCCTCACGGCAGAAGGCCCTACCGATTATATTGACAAACTCTTGAATAACTTTGCACCGAAGGAAGTGCTTTTCGAACGAGGAAAGCAAGGCATGTTCGAGGGTAACTTCGGTAATAAATTCTTTACATTCGAGTTGGAAGACTGGGTGTTTACCGAAACTTCCTCCCGCGAACGGTTATTGAAGCATTTCTAAACCAAGAACCTGAAAGGCTTCGGTGTAGAGCACTTGAAGAACGGCATCATCGCTTCGGGAGCTATCCTGCAATATCTTGACATGACCCAGCATCATCAGATAGGTCATATCACCTCCCTTTCGCGTATCGAAGAAGACCGTTATGTGCGTCTGGATAAGTTCACAGTGCGGAGCCTGGAGTTGTTGGGAAGCATGAATGATGGGGGCACCAGCCTTTTGAATGTCATCGACAAGACCATCAGCCCGATGGGTGCCCGCTTGTTGAAGCGATGGGTAGTCTTTCCGTTGAAGGATGAAAAGCCCATCAACGAACGCCTCAATGTGGTAGAATTCTTCTTCCGCGACCCCGATTTCAAGGAATTTGTTGAAGAAAAGCTTCATTTGATAGGCGACCTCGAACGCATCGTCTCTAAAGCAGCGGTAGGTCGCATCTCGCCTCGCGAAGTCGTGCAACTGAAGGTGGCCCTACAAGCCATCGAGCCTATCAAGAACGCTTGCTTGAATGCTGACAATGAAAGTTTACGGAAGATAGGAGAGCACCTCAACCTTTGCGAAAGCATCCGCGACAGAATCGCTCGTGAAATCAAAAACGACCCTCCTCTGATGGTCAACAAGGGCGGAGTGATAGCCGATGGCATCAATGCCGAGTTGGACGAGCTTCGCCAAATAGCCTATTCGGGCAAGGACTATCTTCTCAAGATGCAACAACGCGAAAGCGAGTTGACCGAAATCCCGAGCTTGAAAATTGCTTATAACAATGTATTCGGCTATTACATTGAAGTGAGAAATACGCATAAGGACAAGGTGCCGGCCGAATGGATTCGGAAACAAACTTTGGTGAATGCCGAACGTTACATCACGCAAGAGCTGAAAGAATACGAAGAGAAAATCCTAGGGGCAGAAGACAAGATTCTCTCCTTGGAAACAAAGTTATACAGTGATTTGGTGATTGAGTTGGCCGAATACATCCCCGCTATCCAAATCAATGCCACACAAATAGCTCGTCTCGATTGCTTGTTGGCCTTTGCCAACGTGGCAAAAGAGTATCGATACATTCGTCCCGTTATCGAGGATAGCAACATAATCGACATCCGCCAAGGACGCCATCCGGTCATCGAAAAGCAATTGCCAGTAGGAGAGAAGTATGTGGCAAACGATGTGCTTCTGGATGCTGATAGCCAGCAAATCATCATCATCACCGGGCCTAACATGGCCGGTAAGTCAGCTCTGCTTCGTCAGACGGCTTTGATTACACTCATGGCCCAAATAGGTTGCTTTGTGCCGGCCGAGAGTGCCCGCATTGGGTTGGTCGACAAGATATTCACCCGCGTAGGAGCTAGCGACAACATCTCGGTGGGTGAGTCCACTTTCATGGTCGAAATGAACGAAGCTGCCGATATTCTGAATAACCTCTCGCCTAGAAGCTTGGTTCTCTTTGATGAATTGGGACGAGGAACTTCTACGTACGACGGCATTTCCATCGCTTGGGCCATTGTGGAGCACATTCACGAGCACCCAAAGGCAAAGGCACGCACCCTCTTTGCCACCCACTATCACGAGCTGAACGAGATGGAGAAGTCCTTCAAGCGGATCAAGAATTACAATGTATCGGTGAAGGAAGTCGATGGTAAGGTTATTTTCCTTCGCAAACTCGAAAGAGGAGGAAGCGAACATTCCTTCGGTATCCATGTGGCAAAATTGGCCGGTATGCCAAAAAGCATTGTAAAGCGTGCCAATACCATTTTAAATCAATTGGAGAGCGATAACCGTCAACAAGGCATTTCGTCCAAGCCAACGGCTGAAATTGCCGCAAATCGCGACGGAATGCAGCTCAGTTTCTTCCAACTGGATGACCCCGTGCTTTGCCAAGTGCGTGATGAGATTCTGAATCTCGATGTGAACAATCTCACGCCGCTTGAAGCATTGAACAAATTGAACGATATTAAGAAAATTGTGAGAGGAAAATAAAAAGAAAGCCGATGATATAAATTCATCGGCTTTCTTTTTTATGATTTATACATTGAATCGGAAATGCATGATGTCGCCGTCCTGAACGACGTATTCCTTGCCTTCCACACCCATCTTACCAGCTTCTTTTACAGCTGCTTCCGAGCCATACTTGATGTAGTCGTCGTACTTGATGACTTCGGCACGGATAAAGCCCTTTTCAAAGTCGGTATGGATAACACCGGCACATTGCGGAGCCTTCCAACCTTTGCGGTATGTCCAAGCCTTCACTTCCATTTCGCCGGCAGTGATAAAGGTTTCGAGGTTCAAAAGCTTATAGATAGCCTTGATGAGGCGGTCGCAACCCGATTCCTTCAATCCCATATCTTCCAAGAACATTTGCTTTTCTTCGTAGCTTTCCAACTCGGCGATGTCAGCTTCAGTCTGGGCACTGATAATAAGGAGTTCGGCTTCTTCATCCTTGATGGCCTCGCGGACAGCTTCTACATAAGGATTACCATTGGCGGCCGAGGTATCATCTACATTACAAACATAGAGTACCGGCTTGGTAGTCAGCAAGAAAAGTCCCTTGGCGGCAGTTTGTTCGTCTTCGGTTTCGAAGGTAACGGTGCGGGCTGATTTGCCTTGCAACAAAGCTTCGCGATAAGCCACAAGTACATCGTATTCTATCTTAGCTTGCTTGTCACCACCTACTTTGGCTTGCTTTTCCACACGTTTAATGCGGTTTTCTACCGTTTCCAAGTCCTTCAGTTGCAATTCGGCATCGATAATTTCCTTGTCGCGGACAGGGTTTACCGAACCGTCCACGTGTACGATGTTGTCGTTGTCAAAGCAACGGAGCACATGAATGATAGCATCGGTCTCACGGATATTGCCTAAGAATTGGTTCCCCAATCCTTCGCCTTGGCTGGCTCCTTTTACCAAGCCTGCAATGTCTACAATGTCGCAAGTGGCAGGAACAATGCGTCCTGGCTTCACTAACTCAGCCAATTTGTTCAGTCTTTCATCGGGTACGGAGATTTGTCCTTGTTGAGCATCGATGGTGCAGAAAGGATAGTTTGCACTTTGTGCTTTTGCACTCGACAAACAATTGAATAAAGTGGATTTTCCTACGTTAGGAAGTCCTACTATACCAGCTTTTAACGCCATATTTATTTGTTTTTTTGATTGTTATCTGATAATTTGGGTGCAAAGATACTTATTCTTTTTTATTCTTTGGGCAAATGGCTCATAAAAAAGGGCAGCCATCACGGTTGCCCCATTTCTTTTTAGAGAGAAAATGAAATATTGTTTTTAGTTTTCTGTTATCGATCCATAGTGATGGTCATTTCAGGAACAAGTACGTATGTTTTTTTCTTTTTGTTCCACTTGTAATATTCGGTAGTAACACTATTGTCTTTGTAACTGTAACGAAGGCATAAATCATTGTCCCAACTATTACTGATGCTGTTCCACTTCTGAGCTTCATCCTCGATGCGTTGGTTATTGGCATCGTATTTATAATTATGCTTCATGAAGTTGGTCAGCGTAGTGCCTTCCATTTTGAAAACAGTTTCGGATACAATCACCCCATCAACTTCTTCTACATTGTGAATGAAGTTCTTATCCGGATCGTTGTCACTAGCGATCAGTGTGTTGTTTGCTATGAATATCATGGCAAACAAAAGCAAAGCTTTAAGGATTGATGATGTTTTCATGGCATTAGTGTTTTAGTTTGTTACTTGCTTTTTTCTTCTAACAACACTACAAATATACAAAAAGTTATGAGATTTCATAACTTTTTGCTGAAAAAATTCATTTTTTTTTCAAAACTGTCATAATTGGATAAATCGTATTGGGATGAATTTGATGAATAACTTCCAATTTGGTAGGCTAGTCTTTAAAAAAACGCCCTAACGGTTTGATAAATACCGTTAGGGCGTACAATATGATATTAATGTGCTTCTAACCAGTTGTTGCCCCAGCCGCAATCGGCCAGTAGGGGAACTTGCATGGTGTAGGCCTTTTCCATTTCTTCGATAACAATCTGTTGTACCTTTTCTTTTTCGTCCGGATGTACACTGAAGTTCAATTCGTCGTGTACTTGCAAAATCATTTTCGATCGGATTTCTTCTGTCTTGAAACGCTGATAAATCTTTGCCATGGCCACCTTGATGATATCGGCTGCACTTCCTTGAATAGGGGCATTGATGGCATTCCGTTCAGCATAGCCTCGCACAACGGCATTGTGCGAATGGATATCGGGAAGGAAACGTTTCCTTCCGAAAATGGTCTCAATGTATCCTTTTTCGCGAGCACGTTCGATGCTTTCGTCCATGTATGACTTGATTCGCGGATAGGTTTGGAAATACCCTTCAATCAATTCCTTTGCTTCGCTACGGGGTACATTCATCCGTTCTGCCAACCCAAATACGCTGATACCGTATATGATACCGAAATTAGCTGTTTTGGCTTTGCTTCGTTGCTCGCGACTTACGTTTTCAATGGGTGTTTTGAATACCTTAGCTGCTGTGGCTGCATGGATGTCATTCCCTTCGCGGAAAGCTTCTATCATGTTTTGGTCACCACTGAGGTGAGCCATGATACATAGTTCTATCTGCGAATAGTCGGCAGAGAAGAACAGGCATCCTTCTTCGGGGATGAACGCTTTACGGATTTCTTTGCCATCTTCATTGCGGATAGGTATGTTCTGTAAGTTCGGGTTACTGGAGCTGAGTCGGCCAGTAGCCGTAACGGTTTGGTTGAACGAAGTGTGTATTTTCCCGGTTTGGGGGTTGATGAGTTGTGGCAAGGCGTCGATGTATGTACTCAGGAGCTTCTTCAATCCGCGATGTTCGAGAATCTTTCCTACTATTTCGTGCTTGTTTCGTAAGCTCTCCAATACTTCTTCGCTCGTTACATATTGTCCGGTTTTCGTTTTTTTCGCCTTCTCTACAATTTTTAGTCGGTCGAACAAAATCTCGCCTACTTGTTTGGGAGAGGCGATGTTGAACGGTGTACCCGCCAGCTGATGAACTTCTTCTTCGATTTGCTTCATGCGGGCGGTGAAGTGCTGTGAACTTTCTTTCAGTGTTTCCTGGTTTATGCACACGCCGTTCTTTTCCATATAGGCCAAGACAGGAACCAAAGGCATTTCGATGTCATAGAATAATTTCTCTACACCTTGCTCTTTCAATTCATTTTCCAGCACGTGTTTCAGTTTCAAGGTTATGTCTGCATCTTCGCATGCATACTCGTACACCTTCTCGGGTGGGAGGTCTCGCATGTTTCCTTGCTTCTTTCCTTTTGCACCGATCAGCTCTTCAATAGGAATGGTTTTGTAATGCAGGTATATTTCGGCCAGGTAGTCCATGTTGTGTCGGAGTTCGGGTTGAAGCACATAATGTGCAACCATGGTGTCGAACAGCGGACCGCGGACTTCGACTCCGTAGTTTGAAAGAACCAACATATCGTATTTAATGTTTTGGCCAATCTTGCAGGTCTTCTCATTTTCCAGCACCTCCTTCAGCTCGTTTACAATTTTTAAGGATTCTGCTCTTGAAGGTGGCATGGGAAGATAAAATGCTTGATTTTCCTCGAAGCTAAAGCTCATCCCTACCAGTTCTGCTGAGATGGGGTCGGTTCCGGTTGTTTCCGTATCTAGACTGAAAAAATCTTTTGTCTTGATAATTTGAATAAAGTTCCTTCTTTTTTCTTCATTATCAATAAGTTGATAATCGTGAGGGATTGTTTTTAAACTCGCGAGAATCGAAAATTCGGATTGATCTTGCCCGTTGCCCGCGAATTCGTCAAAGAGATTCCCTTGAAAATTCGTCGAATTTGCTTGTGGAGCATCGAACAAGGAGAGTTGTTCGCCGAACAAGTCTGGCTGAACTTTTTTCTTGGTGGTTGGCTTTGGCTCAGAAATATTTTGCGAAGGCGAACGTTGGAAGATGCGTTCGCTAAGTGAACGGAATTCCATCTCGTCGAAAATTTTTCGCAAAGCAGTTTCATCGGGTGTTTTTCTTTCCAATTCTTCCAACTGAAGTTTAATGGGCACATCCGTTTTGATGGTCGCCAAGAATTTGGAAAAAGTAATCAATTCCTTGTTCGTCTCTACCTTGGTCTTCAATGCCCCTTTCAATTCATCCGTATGGGCAAGTAGGTTTTCAATGCTTCCAAATTGAGCAATTAACTTTTGGGCAGTTTTCTCGCCCACTCCCGGGCATCCCGGAATGTTATCGGAGGAGTCGCCCATCAATCCAAGCATATCTATGACTTGAAGAGGTGATTGAATGTCGAACTTGGCCTTTACTTGTTCAATCCCCATGACTTCGAATTCCTTGTCCCCATACTTAGGTCGATACATGAATACATTCTCGCTGACCAATTGCCCGTAGTCCTTGTCAGGAGTCATCATGTAGGTCATGATTCCTTGCTTCCCGGCTTCAGTAGCCAAGGTGCCGATTACATCATCGGCCTCATAGCCCGGCACTTCAAGAATTGGAATCCGATAGGCTCGGATAATATCTTTAATAATAGGTACGGACAAACGGATGACTTCGGGAGTTTCTTCGCGTTGAGCCTTATATTGCTCGTATGCCTCGTGTCTGAAAGTTGGTCCTGAAGGGTCGAAAGCAACGCCAATATGCGATGGATTCTCCTTTTTCAGGACATCTTCTAATGTATTTACAAAACCCAGCACTGCCGAGGTGTTGAATCCTTTGGAGTTGATACGTGGATTTTTAATCAATGCATAGTATGCACGGTATATTAAAGCGTAGGCATCTAGGAGGAAAAGTTTGTTCATTCTTAAAAAATCTTTGTTTTTTCATGGTAAAAGTACAAAAAAATACCATATTCCGCGTTTTATTACTACTTTTGTAGGCGTAAAAAATGTTATGGATAGACTAGAACAAATAAAATTACCAATCAATGCGGAGTTTGAGGTCTTCAAACAATTGTTTGATGATGCCCTTCAAAGTTCCAATCCTTTGATAAGCGAAGTCATGGCTTATATCAAGCAAAGGAGGGGTAAGATGATGCGTCCTATCTTGACATTGTTGATGGCAAAGTGCTTTGGAGGCGTAAAAGATGCAACCCATCACGCAGCTATCTCGCTAGAGCTTTTACACACGGCTAGTTTGGTACACGACGATGTTGTGGATGAGAGCGACCAGCGTCGAGGTAGACCCTCTGTAAATGCACTATACGATAATAAAGTTGCCGTTTTGGTTGGCGATTATTTATTGGCAACCAGTTTGAAACACTCTGCTTTGACAGGGCATTTATCTTTGGTCGAACTAATTTCATCCCTTGGCCAGAACTTATCCGAAGGGGAAGTTGTCCAACTGACCAATATCAGTGCTACTGATTTTTCCGAGGACGTCTATTTCAATGTGATTCGTAAAAAGACCGCAGCCTTGTTTGCTGCTGCAGCAAGAGCAGGTGTTCTATCTACCGATTCTTCCGATGAAATGGCGGAGAATGCCTACCTTTTCGGAGAGATGCTGGGTATTGCTTTTCAAATCAAGGATGATATCTTTGATTATTCAACTTCGCAAGAAATAGGCAAGCCCACAGGAAATGATATGCGAGAAGGCAAATTGACACTTCCGGCACTATATGTGCTCAATACCGTACAGGATGAATCCATGATTCAATTGGCACTCAAGATTCGTTCTTTGGAAGCAAATAACGATGAAATCGCTTCTTTTATTGAATGGGTCAAAGCAAATGGAGGCATTGAATACGCTTCGCAAGTAATGGGCCAATATCGTGATAAAGCCTTGTCGTTTATCTCTGATTCCATGCCCGAAGATATAAGGAAAGCGTTGGAAAAATATGTTGATTTTGTGATAGAACGTAAGAAGTAAATAAAAAGGGGGTCAGTTATCTGACCCCCTTTTTATTTACTTCTTAAAAGAATTTGGTTTCTTCTCCCACAATTTCTGAGAGCAATGGATTGGCTAAGCTGCTTGCTCCCAAACGGAACCATTCGTTAGTTAACCATTCTTCTCCCAAAACCTCTTTGACAATGGTGTAATAGGCTAATGCTTTCTTAACGGTATTAATACCGCCGGCAGCCTTGAATCCCACTTTTCTTCCGGTTTCTTTGTAATATTCACGAATGGCTTCACACATTACATATGCAGCATCGGGTGTAGCCGAAATCGCTTCTTTACCGGTAGATGTCTTGATAAAGTCTGCCCCTGAATACATCGCCAGCAAAGCAGCTTTCTTGATGTTGCTAACGCTTCCTAGTGCACCGGTCTCGAGGATAACCTTCAAAGTCTTGTCACCGCAGATATCTTTTAATTCGCTGATTTCATCGCACATTCCTTCGTAATCACCACAGAGGAATTTCCCTACCGGCAGAACAATATCTATTTCATTGGCACCGCAATGGATAGCCATGGCTGTTTCAGCAACTTTCACCTCCATGAAGGTCTGAGAGGAGGGGAACCCTCCCGAAACGCAAGCAATTTTTACTCCGTCAGCTTCCAAGGTGTCATTCACAATCTCAGCCATGTTGGGGTAAACACAGATAGCAGCCATTGTTGGCAAATCTGGATATTTGTCCACAAAGTCATTGACCTTTTCTGTAAATCGCATGACGCTTTCCTCAGAATCCGTACAACTCAAGGTTGTCAAGTCGATACAATTGAATAACTGTTTCTTAACTTCCAGGTTGTCGTTGCTTTCCAGGTGCTTTATAATTAGGTTATCTACCTTTATTCTAACTTCATCTTCATGCAGATGGGTGTTATATTTGCTTAATGCAAGTGCGTACTTATTTTGGGCACCATCAAATTCATAACTATGTTCATGCCCGCAATGGCAATCGTGATTATGTTCCATTCTTATTGCAATTTAGGGTTATTTTTATGTCTTTCTTTATCTCTATTGGTTTTCTTTTCGATGTTTCTTTTGAATGCTTCTGTCAAGTCAACTCCTGTTTGGTTTGCCAAACAAATAAGAACCCATAAAATATCCGCCATTTCATCGGACAAATCATGTTTTTCTCCTTCCTTGAAAGACTGATCACCATACGTTCTTGCCATGATGCGTGCCAATTCCCCTACTTCTTCGGTAAGGACAGCCATATTGGTCAGCTCGCTAAAATAACGGACACCTACCGTCTTTATCCAATGGTCTACTTGTTTTTGAGCTTCATCCAGTGTCATTTATTCTTTGTTTTTAGTGTCCATACAGATGGTAACAGGGCCATTGTTTAAAAGCTCTACTTTCATGTCGGCACCAAATTCGCCAGTACCTACCTCCTTTCCTAATGCCCGGCTTAGCTCTTGGCAGAAGTATTCATAAAGAGGAATGGCTACATCCGGTTTAGCGGCATAAATATAAGATGGTCTGTTTCCTTTCTTATAAGATGCATGAAGCGTAAACTGGCTGATAACTAAGATGTTACCTCCTACATCGAGAATGGATTTGTTCATCACTCCATTTTCATCATCAAATACGCGAAGATTCACAATCTTTTTGCAGAGCCAGTCTGCATCTTCTTGTGTATCAGCGTTTTCAATACCTATTAAAATCATGAATCCTTCTTGGATAGCTGATTTGCATACGCCTTCTATGGTAACAGAGGCGTGGCTTACTCGTTGTATAACTACTCTCATAATGGGCAAAGTTAGGAAATATCCCTTATTCTTTCAGGATTTCTTTGATATTTTTTGCAACCTTCAAACCTACAATCCCGGCAATTTCTTCCAGGCTTGCTTTTTTGATTCGGGTGACACTTTTAAATGTTTTCAGTAGTGCCGACTTACGCTTGTCTCCGATGCCAGGAATATGGTCTAAAACCGAGTCTATTTGGCTTTTGCTCCGTTTGTCGCGATGGAATGTAATCGCAAACCGGTGAACTTCGTTCTGGATGTTTTCCAGTAGGTGGAATAGCGAGGTGTTTTGCTTGACTCCAATGGTCATCGGTGGAAAACCATATAGCAGTTCCGAAGTGCGGTGTTTGTTGTCCTTCGCCAATCCTGCAATTGGAATATTAAGCTTCAGTTCATCTTCTATCACTTCACGAACAACTTCCATTTGACCCTTTCCACCGTCTGTAATAATCAGGTCGGGGAGAGGTGCGTTTTCATCGATAGCTCTTGTGTATCGTCTCCGCACTACTTCTTTCATGGAGGCGTAATCATCGGGTCCTTCTACGGTTTTAATGATGAATTTACGATATTCGTTTTTGCAAGGTTTCCCCATTTTGAAGACCACACATGCAGCTACGGCATCCGAACCCTGAATGTTTGAATTGTCAAAACATTCGATGTGAACGGGAATTTTTGGTAAATGCAATTGTTCTTGTATCTCTTTTAAGATGCGGGTGTTTTTCTGCTCTGGATTCAGCTTCTCTGATTGCTTCAATCTATCCACTTTGTATTGTTTCACATTCTTGATGGATAGCTCCAGCAAATGCTTCTTTTCACCTCTTTGAGGGATTGTAAATACCGTATTGCTTAATTGAAGATCCACGTCAAAAGGCACGATGATTTCGTGGGATTTGCTTTGGTATCTTTCCCGCATTTCAACGATGCCTAATTGCAACAGTTCTTCCTTTGTCTCATTTAATTGTTTCTTGTACTCGAAAGTAAATGCTTGGTTTATGCAACCGTTGGCAATATGCAGATAATTGATGTAAGCCGATTTTTCGTCCATTTCAATGGAGAAAACATCCACATTGTGTATGATACGGCTGACGACTTCACTCCTCGAACGATAGTTTTCAATCAAATCGTATTTCTCTTTGATTTGTTGTGCCTCTTCAAACTTCATCTCACCAGCCAAGGCTTTCATCTCGTCCATGAGTAAATCGCATACAATTTGCGTATCACCTTTTAGAATCTTTTTGATTTCATCGATATCTCGAAGGTAATTCTCGTGTGTCTGTTTACCAATGCAGGGCCCTTTGCAGTTCTTGATGTGATACTCCAGACACACTTCAAATTTCCCGTTTCGTATATTCTCGGGAGTGAGAGCGTGGTGACATGTTCGCAATGGATAGAGTTTTTTTATCAAATCAAGCAACGCATTCATCGATGGAATGTGGCTATATGGACCATAATAAATCGAACCGTTGCGAACGATGTTTCGTGTTTTGAAAACACGGGGAAAATATTCGTTGCTCACGCAAATGGAAGGATATGTCTTGTCGTCCTTTAAAAGCACATTATAGCGGGGCTTGTATTTCTTTATCAAGTTGTTTTCGAGTAGGAGGGCATCCTCTTCGCTGTTCACTACAATATACTTGATATCCGTTATTTTTCGCACAAGTAATCGAGTTTTTCCGTTTGGATGTTCTCGGTTAAAGTACGACGAAACCCTTCGTTTTAGGTTCTTGGCTTTTCCAACGTATATAATAGTTCCTTCCGAGTTTAGATATTGATAGATACCGGGACTTTCAGGTAAGTTGGACACAATACCTTTCAGATATTCGTTGATTGTTGTTTCTTCCTGTTTCATCGGGAGTATCTATCTAAATCTTGTTTGATCATAATTGAAGCAAAGTTTCCACTTCTATATCTGTTGGGAACATATTGCGGCCATTCAAATCTTTCAGTTCGATGACGAAATTGATGAATGTTTGCTTTGCACCGCATTTCTTTACCAATCGGTGTGCAGCAGCCATGGTGCCGCCTGTAGCCAACAAGTCATCGTGTAAAAGCACGATGTCATCGTCGCTTATTGCGTCTTTGTGTATCTGTATGCTATCAGTTCCATATTCCTTTGCGTAGGTTTCTTCGTAAGTCTCTGCAGGGAGCTTGCCCGGCTTTCTAGCCATTATAAAACCTGCATTGAGTCGTGATGCCAAGGCTGCACCTAGGATAAAACCTCTTGATTCGATGCCGACTACTTTGGTGATTCCTTTGTCCTTATAGATGTCGTACAGTGCATCCAATATTTCATTCAAGCATTCTGCGTTCTTAAATAAAGTGGTCACATCGTAGAATAAGATACCTGGGATAGGGAAATCGGGTATTTCTCTCAAGTTGTTCAATAGAATTTCTTTTCTCATAACCAGTTGTTTATGTTTAACAGTTAAATAATTCGTTTCACGTGGAACATTTTATTTTATCTTCCCAATAAGACAAGCAATACATTGATATCGCTTGGCGATATTCCTGGGATGCGACTCGCTTGGGCCAAGGTCTCAGGATCTATCTTGATTAGCTTCTGTCGAGCCTCTGTTGAAAGAGAATTCAACGAATTGTAATCGAATTTTCCTTTGATTCGGATGGTTTCCAGTCGATGAATCTTATCTGCAATCATTCGTTCGCGATCGATGTAGCCTTGGTATTTTATCAGCACTTCGGCAGCTTCGATGATTTCTTCCTTGCGGTCGGTAATCTTGTCGAGCATGGCCTTGAATGAAGGGATGTAATTAGCAATGCTTTCGATGGTGATTTGCGGACGTATGATGAGGTCGATTAACTTGCAACCGTGAGAGAGTGGGGCAGTACCTAGCTCCACCAACGCATCGTTTATCAAAGCAGCCTTGATGGAAAACTTCTTCGCGAATTCAATAATCGCCTTCACGTTTTCACGCTTTCGGCAAAGCATTTCGTATCGGTCTTGTTTTACCAATCCTAACTGATAAGCCCGTTCAGTGAGACGCATGTCCGCATCGTCCTGTCTAAGTAAGATGCGGTATTCGGCACGCGAGGTAAACATGCGGTATGGTTCATCCACACCCTTTGTAACCAAATCATCAATCAGCACCCCGATGTAGGCTTCGTCGCGTCCCAAGATGAATGGTTCTCCGCCATGGCAATTGATGTGTGCGTTGATACCGGCGATGATACCTTGTCCGCCAGCTTCTTCGTAGCCTGTTGTGCCGTTCACCTGACCGGCCATGAACAGGTTCTTGATAGCCTTGGTTTCGAGGGTATGCTTCAGTTGGGTAGGGTCGAAGTAATCGTATTCGATGGCATATCCCGGGCGATAAATCACCAAATCCTTGAAGGCAGGGATTTGCTTCAAGGCTGCTATTTGGATGTCCATCGGGAGCGATGAAGAGAATCCGTTCAAGTAAAGTTCGTGTGTACTTTCCCCTTCCGGCTCCAGGAACAATTGGTGTTGTGGCTTGTCGGGGAAGGTCACGATTTTCGTTTCAATGCTTGGGCAATAACGGGGGCCTACACTCTGGATTTGTCCGTTATACAAAGGCGAATCGGATAACCCGTTGCGTAGAATTTCGTGCGATGCCTCGTTGGTGAAACAAGTCCAGCACGACAATTGCTTGAGTTTTCTAGGCTCGCTGATGAACGAGAAACGGTGGAAATCGTTTTCGCCCTCTTGCACCTCCATGTGTTCGAAGTGAACGCTTCGGGCATCGATGCGGACAGGCGTACCAGTCTTCATACGGCCATACGAAATGCCATGCTGGGCGATGGATTCAGTCAGGTGATAGGAGGCTGGTTCGGCACATCGTCCGCCGGCCAACATCTTACGCCCTACGTGCATCAATCCGTTGAGGAAAGTTCCTGCGGTCAGGATGACACATTTGGCTTGGAAGGTTACTCCCCAGCAGGTTGTGACACCGGTCACCTCGCCATTTTCTACCAACAGTTCTTCTACGGTATCTTGCCAGATGTGCAGATTAGGAATGTTTTCCAATATTTCACGCCATGCCCAGATGAATTTGCCTCGGTCGCATTGGGCACGAGGGCTCCACATGGCAGGTCCTTTCGAGCGGTTGAGCATGCGGAACTGAATGGCCGTACGGTCGGTCACCAAGCCCATGTATCCGCCCAGTGCATCAATCTCCCTTACGATTTGTCCTTTTGCAATCCCACCTACGGCCGGGTTGCAACTCATCTGCCCAATCTTGTTCATGTCCATGGTGATGAGACACGTCTTCGAGCCAAGATTGGCCGAGGCAGCCGCAGCCTCACATCCGGCATGTCCGGCACCAATTACAATTACGTCGTACTTAAAATCCATTGATTCAATTCTTTTTACTGAATGCAAAAATACGAAAAAGTTTGATATGTCATTCAGAGCGAAGCGAAGAATCTCGAATACATATACGTTGATGTTTCCGAGACCCTTCGCTTCGCCTTTGGATGATAATAAGAGTTTACATTCCAATCAAAGCCAGTGCCTTGTTTTCTTCGGCCTCCATGATTTCCCGTTCGCCCGGGCCTTTGTCGTTGATACCGCAAAGATGCAGAATCCCGTGGATGATGACCCGATGCAGCTCCCGTTCATAAGGCTGGTTGAACTGTTCGGCATTGGTGCGTACCGTATCCAGGCTGATGAACAAGTCGCCACTGATACGATTCCCTTCGGTATAATCGAATGTAATGATATCGGTATAATAGTCATGCTCCAAGTACTGGCGGTTCACTTCCAATATCTTCTCATCGGAGCAGAATATATAGGCTATCTCGCCGACTTTCTTTCCATAGCTGGCTGCTACTTGCTTCACCCACTCGGTGGTTTCGCGTTTCTTGATTGTAGGCATTTGGATGCCTTCTGTTTGGTAAGTTATCATGGGCTTTTGTTTTTTTGCAAAAGTACCATTTATTTCCAAATGGTGTATATCCCGATTTGTATAAATTGATTAGGACTTATCTTTATCTTGTTTGAGATTACCCCCGTCTTTACTTTCCCGCGAACGGCATAGTTACTGATTATCAATCTCTTAAAGTGCTGTTTAGTGTTTTAGTTCTTACTGTGTGCTGTGAAGATGGTTACTTCTTCAGATGCACCAACACGAGTACCCCATTATCATCTTCTTTCAGGTTTTTCAAGTTATCCGGAAGCTCTACACCTTCTTCGGCCAATTCCATCAATTCGGTAGCTTCCCACCATTCGCCCAATATGTTTTCGGCAACACGTGCATCGGGGTGAAAAGGAAGGTCGCCCATCATGTCGTTCACGAAAGCATCGTCCTTTACCTTGATGCATTCCTTTGTTTCCCGGTCGTAATACATCAGTTTCGCAGGTGCACGTTTATCTTGCAAATTCCATGTGGTATAAGGCATCACGATGTAACGGTCGTTTTCAAAGAAAGTTGGGCGGAAATATGCTTCAGCTTTCTCTATCATAAGATACTCTTCATAGTCTCTTGAAACAACAGCTACTTCCAAACGCATATTTTTCGGTAATTTGTATTTTCCCATATCCAACAAATAGCGTGGCAACAACGAATCGCGTGTAACCGTATACAGGGTGTCGCAATAATAGTCATGATATACGGATTCCCCCTTATACTGGTACAAGTAGTTTTCCTTGTTATTGCAGTATGCATAGTTCATACCATAGGGCATTTCAAAACGATCGTATTGTGGAAAGGCTTTCAACGTATCTCCTTGGGTATTACTTAAAATTAGACGATATTGACTTTGCCCGGTAGCGTTTATAATATTGGAAAGCGTGATGCTATCCTGCATAATAATGGAGTACTCCCAAGGAAGTCCAATTCCAGGAACTTTGTATTCATTTACAAAAGTTCCGTCAGGCCGGAAAGCTATCATCTTTCTTGAACTCTTTACATAAATCAAATTCCTATCCGAATTACCGGCCACACTAAGAAACCTTGTAAATTCACCCGGTCCTTGTCCTTTACGGGATATTGGTGCGATGAATTTACCACTTTCATCAAAGGCGAACGCCCCCATATTAAAACAAGGTATCACAATGGTGCCATTTACGGAGATGATATTGTTGGCTCTTACTTTGTTTAAGAGCGAAGCATCTGTTGTTTCCATCGGAACAAAAGTGATCTTTTCGGCAATGTCGCTTAACTTGACTTGCTTTTCATTCTCCACTCCTTTTTCAAAAGGAATTATCGTATAGGGAAGATTATTCACAACTGTTTCTTGCTGTTGCTTGGAAGTACAGGAGGCCATACCTATACAAGCCATCATACAAAGGGATAGATTCTTCAATGTGTTCATATCAATTACTTTTTAAATTTCGCCATAAACAGGATAGTGTCATCGTTCTTGTCTGAATTCAATTTCTCATAGAGTTGCTCCAACTTTTTCTGTTGTTCCTTGGTCAGCTTGCTTTTATCCGTCTTTTGGATTCTCTTCAGGATACGGCTTTCCTTTTCTACCAAAGAAAAGTAACCGTTGCGGGTTTTGGAAAGTAAGGTATATTGATCCAACAACAGGCCTTCGGGGGTTACAAAACCGTTGAAGCGAGCACCTTTCAACGTTTTCTTATCAATGATACATTGGGGAGTCTTCGCGTCTGCACTACCGTCACCCATCGTCGACTCAACGATGTAATACGAAGGTAATTCATAAATAAAGTTGGTTCTTTCTTTTGTTCTTGCCTGAAACTTAGGGACCAATCTGCGTTCTTCCTGATTCAAATGATACAAGAACTCGGTTCCCTTTCTGGTTGAATATTTCCTGGAAGGACTTACAGCAGCAAATGTTTCGACAGCATCCGTATGATAGAGTGAGATAGTCATTTTACCATTCCCCTCATCGTTCCTTTTATCCTCGTCGTAAATGCCGAACTTCAAGTTACCTTTCATGTCCTGCACCCAAGTACGGTATTCTTTGTGTTCGGTTTTTACTTCTTTACCAATCACAATGATTTCTCCCTTTTGGGCATCTACTTTAAAACTGCTTCCAAAGCCTACCCAACAAACCAATGGTATTTCGTGCAAGAAGTTTCCTTTCAAATCATAGGCCAAAAGAATCGGAGCCTTTCTTTCAATTTTTCGTTTACTCATTGGAACTTCTTTGATGTTCTCCGGCATGATGTAAATGCGGTTATTGGCTTCGTCAATCTGTGCATTTGATACAACTCTATACTTCCCGTTTTCTTCTTCGCCCAAAGCACCGATTTGTCTGAGAAACGTACCATCTTTCTTAAATAGCCGGAATGGTTCATTACTATAATTGGAAATTCCGATGTAGCCCTCCGTGATAAACGCATCGCTCAATATTGAATATTCTTCCGCCTCCTTGTCCAGTTTT
>JAFQNW010000016.1 GCA_017420875.1 Bacteroidaceae bacterium | reverse complement strand
GCTACGTTCATACCCACGTGCTTCATACATACCAACGCACGCTTTCCCGCATAAGCCATACCGAGAGCGGCCTCCATAGCGGTCTTTTCATTCGTACACCAACGGCTACGCACCTCCGGTGCATGTCCTTGGATAAATTCGGTTATTTCAGTGGAGGGCGTACCGGGATAGGCATACACACCGCTGATGCCGGCATGGATGGCTCCCAAAGCTATCGCTTCATCGCCCAAAAGTAGTTTTCTTTCTATCATAGTTTAAATTAAGAACGATGAATGAAGAATGAAGAATTTCATCCAAACGGCAATTCTTCATTCTTCATTCTTAATTATTCATTTTAAAATCATCGGCGTCACTCAACACCGGGAACTTCTCTCTAAACGCATTCAATTTCTCCATATCGACCTCGGCCGATGCCTCACATTCTTCGTTCATCGCACAAGCAGCCATCGTCTTTCCATACGGGTCGATAATCACGCTACCTCCGCAATAATCGCAAGCAGGGTCGGTACCTACACGGTTCACACCCGCCACATAGCATTGGTTCTCGATGGCACGAGCCACGAGCAAGGCACTCCATGCTGATACTCTTGGAGTAGGCCAACTGGCCACATAGAGAATCATGTCGTAATCGCCACGGTTGCGTGCCCATACCGGGAAACGGAGGTCGTAGCACACTTCGAGCAAGATGCGGACACCTCGCCATTCCACCACTACCCTTTCGCTACCTGCGGTGAAACGCTTGTGTTCTCCACCATACGTGAAGAGGTGTTTCTTGTCGTACCAAGTCACCTCACCATCGGGCTTCACGAAGTAGAAACGGTTGTAATACTTTCCGTCCTTGGTCACGGCAATGCTTCCGGCTATGGCCGCATTGATAGCTCTAGCTTTTCGCTTCATCCACAAAAGACTTTCGCCTTCGCAACTTTCGGCTATGCCTTCGGGTATTGTGCAAAAGCCCGTCGAGAACATCTCGGGAAGTACATAGAGGTCGGCCCCGGGATTTCGGTCGATGGCCTCATCGGCTCTCTGAACATTCAATGCGGGGTTCGCCCATTCGATATTTCGTTGAAGAATTGTTACTTTCATTATTCAAAGGTTGTTAAATCACAAATATACTAACTAATCTGCAAACACCTATCAATTTGGCATAAAAAAAGCCATCCGATGAACGATTTCATTCAGATGGCCTCTTTTCGTCATTCAGAGCGAAGCAAAAAAGACAAATAATTTAAGAATTCTTTATTTCTTCACCCATGCATTGACCCTTTCCTGAGTAGCACCGTTAAGCAATTTACCTTCCACGATGTGTAGTTTTGGGTATTTTATCTTCAACTCGGCTACCGAATTATCGATACTGCTACTTCCAGATGTAGCAAAAATATAAATAGTCTTGCTCGCCAAATCATAGCTTTCGATAAAAGTATTCACGATGGTAGGTGCCTTGTCCCACCAAACAGGAAAACCGATGTAAAGCGTATCGTATGCCGACATGTTTTCTACGTTGTTACCAATAGCCGGACGCGATGCCGCATCCTTCATTTCCACGCTACTACGTGAGTTTTCGTTACGCCAATCCAGGTCAGCAGCCGTATAGGGTACTGCCGGTTCGATTTCATATAAGTCGGCACCTGTTGCCTTCTGAATCAAGTTTGCTACCGCCTTGGTATTGCCGGTGCAAGAGAAATAAGCGACCAATGTTTTCATTTCCTTTTTAGTTTCTTGTTGATTTGATTTCTTTTGTGAACAAGCGGTAAAAGCAATCATCGTCATTACCGCCATTAATAAAAATTTCTTCATCATAATCTTATTATTCAAGTTTTGACAAATAGGTTCATTTCACGAAACAAATATAATAACATTTAAAAACAAACAACAATTCTAAAGAGTTTTTCTTTCATTCACTTGAAATATCGTATTTTTTTAATTTCCTTTGTAGATAACTCAAACTAATAACTAACATCATGGAAAAATCAAAAGTATACTTTACCGATTTCCGTACAAAAGCAAACGGAGATGGGCTTCCAACCAAATTGAAAAAACTCATCAAAAAGGCTGGTATAGCCGATCTGGATCTTGACGGAAAGTTCGTAGCCATCAAAATGCACTTTGGCGAATTGGGAAACATTTCTTACCTCCGTCCTAACTATGCCCGCGCGGTAGTAGATGTAGTAAAAGAATTGGGTGGCAAACCATTCCTGACTGATTGCAACACCCTTTATCCAGGAAGTAGAAAGAATGCATTGGAACATCTGTATTGTGCATGGGAAAATGGATTTACCCCACTCACCGTAGGATGCCCAATCTTGATTGGCGACGGATTAAAAGGCACCGACGATGTGGAAGTACCGGTCGTAGGTGGTGAATACGTAGAAAAGGCCAAAATTGGTCGGGCAGTAATGGATGCTGATGTTTTTATCAGTTTAAACCATTTCAAAGGGCATGAGATGGCCGGTTTCGGTGGTGCCATCAAGAACATCGGTATGGGATGCGGTTCGCGTGCCGGCAAGTGTGAGCAGCACATTAGCGGAAAGACCGAAATTGATCCGGAATTATGCCGTGGATGCAAGCGTTGCCAGTTTCAATGTGCTAACAATGCCCTCGTATTCAACCCCGAGACCAAGAAGATGTCTGTCATTACAGAAAATTGTGTAGGTTGTGGCAGATGCATCGCCGCTTGTAATTTCGATGCCATCGCTTCATCCGATTATCATGCTCCACAGCTCCTCAACTACAAGATGGCAGAATATGCCAAGGCAGTTATCGATGGACGTCCACATTTCCATATCTCGCTGGTGCAGGACATCTCTCCCAATTGTGATTGCCATCCCGAAAACGATGCACCGATTCTGCCAAACATCGGCATGTTTGTATCCAAGGATCCACTCGCTCTCGACCAAGCTTGTGTAGATGCCTGTATGGCCGCTCCCCCAATGCCAGGTAGCCAATTATACGACCGGATGCATGCTCCCGGATTCTGTGATCATCACGACCACTTCAAGAACTCCACACCCGAGTCGGAATGGAAATCATGCTTGGAACATGCCGAGAAGATTGGTATCGGTACTCGCGAATATGAACTGATTAAGTAACAAACCTTCACTCTATCTTATGAAAAGAATCGTTATATTCCTGGCTGCTTTATCCATGACTTTCGGCCTCATCGCCCAAGAAAGAGAATTGGTATGGCCCAAAGGGAAAATGCCCGATAAGCAAGACCATCAAATAGCCGCCATGACCGATGAAGCCGGTGCCAGCGACTTCGACCCCGACAAGCATCGCATCGCCTATTTGGAATGGTTCGACGCTCCATCCAAAGAAACCCGCAACGGTGGTTGTATGATACTCATTTCCGGCGGAAGCTATGAGGTTTGTTGCGATGTAGACCTCATCAAGAAATGGAACGAGGAGTTCACCAAACTCGGATTCCAATGCGTGAATTTTGTATACCGAACTCCACGTCCTGTAGGACTTCCTATCTATCAAACAGCTTGGGAAGATGGCCAGCGTGCCGTCCGAAAAGTCAGAAGCGAAGCAAAGAAAAGAGGATTTGACCCCGAAAAAATTGGAGTCATCTCCATGTCGGCCGGCTCTCATTTGGCCTTGCTATTGGGAACTTCCTCACAAACTCCTGCATACGAACCGATAGACAAAATCGACGATCTTCCTTGCCACATCAATTGGGCCATTGTCAACGCACCGGCCTATGGTACGACCGATGCCGAATATGGCACCCCGGCCACTCGTCAAGGATATGGTAGCGACGTGAAGCTAAGCAAGGTTTTCAAGTTTGATGAAAAGACTTGTCCGATGAGTCTGCATCATGGCGGCAAAGATATCTATGCCCCTCAAACTTCTACATTAGTTTACAGACAAATACGAAAGATGGGTATTGCTGCGGAATTGCATCTGTATGCCGACAAGGGACACGGAGCATTCGGCTTGGAACGTGGCATTGAGTTCATGCAACAAATGGGATTCATCACCCCACTTAAGCCGGAAGAAAAACTGATGGATAGATATGCCAGTGACGAACATCGTGCATCTCATTCCAAGACTCCTATATGGCCCGAAGGCAAGATGCCGGATGTTCAACCGAACCAATGCACTCCTTACCTGGAATGGCACATGCCGAAAGAATTAAAGACCAAAGCCATTCAGATTATCTATTCAGGCGGAAGTTACGAGGGGAACGACCCGGACGGATTTGAAGTGGCTCCGGCCCGTCGTTATCTGAACGAAAAAGGAATGACCGTAGTGACCTTGAAGTACCGCACTCCTCGTCCAACAACCGGACTATCCAAGCACACCACCGCTTGGCAAGACCTGCAAAGAACCATCAAGCTTGTTCGAAAAGAAGCAGCTTCACGGGGACTCGACCCTAACCGGATTGGTATCATGGGCAGTTCCGCCGGAGGTCACCTTACGTTGATGGGCGTAACTTCATCACGTCACCAATCCTATTGGCCTATCGACGAAACCGACAAGATTCCTTGCAACGTACAATGGGGAGTAGGCATCTATCCGGCCTATGCCTTGACCGATGGTGCAGAAGCCCCCAACCAGGGAGGTGGTAACGATGATAGTGCCGTATTGGTTCCCGAGTTCTCGTTCGACCTCGATACTGCCCCGATGGTATTCATTCATGGGGATGCTGACGGATGGGCAGCCATGAACTCGGTAAAGATCTGGGAAAAGATGCTTCAAATGGGTATTCAGTCGGATTTGCATACACTTGCCACTCGCAACCATTGCTTCCAGAATACCTCTTCGCCCGGCACTGGTAGTTATACCCACTTAGACCGCATTTGGGAATTCCTTACCGCAAAAGGATTCAATAAATAAGAGATATCATGTCATTCTGAACATTGTTCAGAATGACATTTTTTATTGTATCCTATTTTAACAATAGTTCGTTAATTTTATAAAGTTTACACAGCGGTTCTAACGCCGTAGAATAAAAGTTCTTTGAAATCAGTGTTATTTAAACGTCTGTTCGCATGTTTTGCGGACATGGAATTAAATCGATCCAGCATTGCAGCATTGT
>JAFQNW010000160.1 GCA_017420875.1 Bacteroidaceae bacterium | reverse complement strand
GAGGTACAAGAAGATTCTGGGTTCGACAATGGCTATCCAATTGACACCACATTCTCCGGACAAGATGGAACTGGACTACAAGAAGGGAGCACTGAACGCCATCGGCATCACCGACGAGAGCGGATTCATCCCCAAGCATACACGGGAAATCAATGTGCAACTGACGCTTTCCAACAAGTCCCTCATCCCTCAGTGGCCGGAAGGCACGCCTTGGTACGCCGAGGTCAGGGCGAAATTCGTGGAAGGCTATATCCCGACCGTTGCCGATGCAAGGGTGTGGGCGGACAAGCTCTACAAGGCTTGTGCGGAAAACGCTTCGAGCATCGACCGGATGCAAGGGAGAGATATTCCAGGGAGCACACCCAACTTGCCGATAATCACGGGCCGCACCACGCATTGGTGGACTTACACCCATCGGGGGATAAAGTATGAGTGCTACGTGAATGCCGAACTCGATTTGTTCGGGCAGTTCTGGTTCACGGTGATGAATAATCCGTAAACCTGTTCTTGGCTTTGCCCAAGAACACCATCGGCTCAGCATAGCCCAAGTAAACTTGGCTCTGCGTTCGGCTCAGACGTTCTTTGACATATTGGTTTACACGTTTCAAGAAACAACCGTTCACGTATTTGTGAATTTCGGAAAAAGTATTTATTTTTGTGGCATTAAGCGATAGAATACGATTATGATTGTAACATTTGAAAAGGAGTATTTGAAAGAACTTTACGAATACGGCAAGACGAGCGACAAGAAGCACCGTTATTAGCCGGACATTGTGAAGAGGTTTCAAGAACGAATCGAATTATTGGTTCGTGCGGCGGATACCAGTGAATTGCTACTTTATAATTCTTTGCATTTCGAAGAATTGAAAGGTGATAAGCAGGGAATCTGTTCGATTAGAGTGAACAAAAAATATCGGATTGAGTTTACCGTAGAAGAAACGATGACAAAGCCGATTATAACTATTTGTAATATTTTAGAATTGTCAAACCATTATCAATAAAAGCCGTATGATTACATTAGAAGGAATAAATCCGACGATGATTGCCAATAACCTGATGCCTTCCAATCCTGTGCATCCGGGAAGCATTCTAAAAGAAGAAGTAGAATACCGCGGCTTGTCACAAAAGAAATTGGCAATGGAAATGGGCATTTCGCCCTCGTTGCTCAACGAATTGTTGAACGAGAAGCGGGCTGTAACGGTGGAATATGCTCTTCTGTTTGAAGCCACATTGGGCATAAAGGCTGAAACACTAATCGGTATTCAGACCGACTACAATTTGTATGTCGCCAAGTCCAACAAGTCATTCATGGAACGCCTTGCCAAGATAAAGAAAGTGGCAGCCGTATTGTAGAAGAACAATCCCCGAATTTCTAAAAGCGTGTAAACCAAAGTCAAAGCGGTTTGCACGCTTTTTTTATGACGATTGATAAACTGAAAAACAGAAGAATATATGAGAAGACGAATTTTGATGTTACTGATGTGGATGCCGATGCTGGCAATGGCACAACAAGTCGTGATTGTAAATGTTTCGCCCCTCTCCGGGGAGGGAAGCAACGAACGCATGGGCGTGGTGCTGCAAAAGGATGGCGACAACGAGGCATTCCACAGCCTGATGATGGAGCTGAAGAACCATTCCGACAAGGTGGGGGCGACCAGGAACCAAGCCGACCGGAAGAAGAACGAAGCCAGGACGGGCACGGCGGACGATGTGCTGAACGATGCGTTGGCCCAATTGGACGACCTCAAGAAGAAAGGGCTTCTCAGCGAGGCCGACTACCGGAAGATGAAGGACCAGATGAGTGCTCAGGTGAGTGCGGACAAGAAGAGGGATGCCGAGGCACAAGCCAAGGTAGCGGCAATGGCGGCAAGTCCCGGAAGTTCCGACCCCTCGGCACTGAAAGAACGCATCCGCAGTTACTGCGTGGGCAAGCGTTTCTATTGGAAGGCCGAAAAGAGACACGATATGGTGGTCATCTCCGACAAGAAGGCCGATGACAAGACTTATTATGGACTGATGGATGCCGCAACGGGCAGGGTGCTGATAGAACCCGACCGCTTCGATGCCGTCAGTGCCCACAAGGAACACGGGTATTTCACGAAAGACGGATACAGCATTGCCGGACTGGAGGGGAAATCCGTACTTATAAATAAAAGCGGACGAATCATATTGAATGGTGGATATGACAACTTGTCCTTTTATGATGATTGTCGGATATTGAAAGCCCGGAAAGGCAGTAAGGTAGGCATCATCGACTATCAGGGCAATGTCTTGGAACCGTTCGTCCACAACTCGTACCAGTCCGAGAGCCTTGCCAAAGCCGCCAACCGCATCTTCAACGAACGCGGCGGCGTAAAAGTGGAAATCTGGTAACTGTGAATATATAAATTAACCAATAAATAAATGAAGAATATGAAGAAGTTAATCGTGACAATGTTCGCCGTGATGCTGGGAGTGTCGGCGGCGATGGGGCAAGGCTACACAGCCGATTGGGTGGTCAAGTCGAGTAACAAATTGCTGTACAAGGTCAGCGAGCGTGGTAATGTAATCCGTATGGAGTTGCCTAACGAAAAAGGCGGAATTATGCCGATGTTGGTATTTGGCAAAGATTCTCTCTGTATGCTGATGCCGGAAACAAAGACTTATGGCGTATTTACCGGTGAAAAGATGCGAGGCAAGACACGTGAAATGCTCGGTTTTGAACTTGAAAGCATTTCGAATACTACCGAAAGAGAGTTTAGAGGCGATGAAGTGATTTCGGGAGTCAGTTGCCAACATTATTTTGTGAAGCAGCGGGATGCTTCGAAAGTAACCGTAGGCGATACAAGTTGGGGAGGCGAAGGCGGATATAATTATGATGTTTGGGTATCTGAGAAGATGCGTCACCCCGTTCAGAAGTACAACCACGTGGATGCACGGATGGAGGTAATGACCGGAGTCAGATTCACACCTATGCCGGCCGATAACTTTATCGTCCCCAAAGGGTGGAAACGTGCTCCAATGGACGAAATGCTTGACGGACTGCACAATATGATGAAAGGCAAGAACGAAGAGGGATTGGATAAGTTGAAGCAGTTGGAGGGTTTGATGAAGAATGCCAAATCATCTAATAAGAACAACAATTCGGGTGATAAATCCAAAGATATGAATTCGTTGCTTGAAATGTTTGGCGGAGCAAAGAAGAAGTAATCCCATTCTGTCATTCAGAGCGAAGCGAAGAATCTCGGTAACATACACCGTGGATGCTTTCGAGATTTTTCCTCCCTTCGGTCGTCTGAATGACAAATGAGAGAGAAAGAATGATAATAAACAAGAAGTAATAACCTTTTAAATTCACAAATTATGAAGAAAGTATTTTTATTAATGATGTGTTTGGCGAGCCTCGTGATTATGACGGCTTGCGGTGGTGGCAGTGCCAAGAAGGAAAGTTCGGAAGGAACTGCCGAAGTGAAGAAAGAAGCAAAGGCTTCGAAGTCATCGAATCTCAGCGTAGGTGAAAGATATGCTTTCGCAGGTCTTGCATCGTCGGACATCGTTCCGAGTTTCGGAAGAGAAATTACAGACTCAAAAGATACCGATGCAAATAGAGTTACGGTAGCAACTACATTCTTCGGCTTTGGTGACGAAAGAGAGCCTTTCAGCGATAAGGTGTATGATGAATATTGCCGTAAACTTTTCGCAAAGTTGAAATCACTTTCGGAAGATGGTAAACTTTACAAAGTGAATACACTTGATTTTAAAGTACGTGATGAGGTTCCCGAATTGGGTGAAATGAAGAAATGGGGAAAAGACGGTGCTACATTTTGTTTTGCATATCCTTACAATGGTCAGTGGGTATTGGCTAATGTAAAGTACAAGAAGAGTTTCTCTGGGAAGACCGAAGGAACTTACGGATTGGATGTAACTGTTCAAACATTCCATAAGCAATAATCATTTACCCTTTTCCCGCCTCGGGAAACCACCCTCTGACCTCGGAAAACGCTCTCCCACATCGGGAAACCACTTCCGCAAACAGGGAAACGGTCTCCCACAATGTGAAAGCATTATCGGACCATCGGGAGCCGTTTCCCGAACCGGGAAAGAATCAACAGCAAGTAGTAAACCCATCAAACAGATACGGATATGAAAGAAATCGTAAAAATCAAGACCTTCAGCCTCCATAAGCTGAACAATGCCGAATATGCCAACTTCGCCAACCGCACGCTGAACCTCGCCGCCGACACGGGAGCCGAGGCGATGGGCGTGACGGACGAAGACCTGGACCGCTACTCCGTCCTGCTCAGCCAGTTGAACGACCTCGTGGCCCGCTCGTATGCCTCGGCCGAGACTGCCGAACTGGCGGAACTGGACAAGCAGCGTGACGTGCTGGGTAAGTACATCATCGACACGGTGAATGCCGGTCAGACCCTCCCTCTCGCCTCGAAGTCCGCAGCCGCCAAGGCCCTGTGGCTCGTGCTGAAACCCTACAAGGGCTTCCACGACCTGCCCAACTAGCAGGAAACGGTGACGGTGGCGGGTATGGTGCTCGACCTCTCGAAGGAGGAAAACACCGTCCACGTCTCCACCCTCGGCCTGACGGAATACGTGAACGAACTGAACCTGACGAACACCCGTTACCAGACCCTCACCGACCAACGCACGCAGAGCCGCGAGACTGCCAAGACGGACAACAGCAAGACTATCCGCACGGAGATGGATGCCCTGTACGACTACCTCAGCACCGTGGCGTTCTGTATGAGCGTAGTCACCCCCACGGAAGACACCGCCCGTTTCGTCACCCAACTGAACGCCATCATCGACGAGACGAACACGGCGTACAACCAACGCATCGCCCAAGTGAAGGCCGCCGAGGAGCGTCGGAAGGTGAAGGCGGAGTGATGCGGGTGATGGCTGGAAGCGTTCTTTGGCATATTGTTACATACGGGAGAGAAAGGAAAGATTTCCTCTTTATGATAGGTTGGGTTTGGAAATAAATGCGTACTTTTGTGGCAAGAAACGAGTAAAAGGAAAAGACTATGGTAATCCATCAGAAAAACAAAGACTTGCAATCGGCCGAACAATGCTTGGCCAATGAACCGGCAGTGTCTTATCAGCGTCGGGAATCCGATTCGGGAATAACGAGGATGACTACCCGCAAGGAACTTGAAGCAGAGTGTTTCAGCCTTGAAGAATCCAAGAAACGGCTCGTAGAGAAAATCCATCGTCATTTTCACCGCCAGTTATGAAAGTCTATATCGAACAGCAGGTGCATTGGCGAATAGAAGATTTTTATGAAAACGCCTTGCTCCGTCACGAAACATTGGATGAAGTGACTGTAATGAAGAAAGTTCATAGGCTTTACGATGCGTTGGAAAGTCTCGGTACTTATGCCCGGATTTATCCTTTGGCACGCTTCAAGGAAGCATGGGTAAAAAACGAATATCGGGAATACATTTGTGAAGATTTCCATTTTGCTTATCAAATATATACATTGGAAGACGGAACCGAAATTGTGAGGATACACGATGCGGTACATAGTCTTTTGTATGTATAAACAAACTCTTTGATTTTCATCTTTCCCGTCCCGCTTAGGAAACACCTCCCAAGCGGGACGGTTTGCATTCCTCTCCCCCTCGTGTGTGACGGCGGTCATTGACAAATAATGTATAGTGATACTGATATTTTGTCGAAAAAGCGTGCAAATCATTAAATCGTGGTTTGCACGCTTTTTTTTGCCCAAATCGTCAAAAAAGCCCGATTTCATCGAAGTTTCCCTGTTTTATGCAGAAGTTTGGACTTTGCAAAAACATTGACGATTTAAGGCATTTATTGACGATGCACGGCATCGTCAATAAATCGATAGCCAAATATTTGAAGGGTAACGCATGGACGGCTAATTTTGTTTTCAGAAAACAGAGAATTAACCTTAAAAATATAGACGTATGAGTGACATCTTAACAGGAATTGTAAAAGGATTGTCGGGCTTTATGCCGCAGGACGACCCGGATGTGAAAATCTTCAATGCACAGACTGAGGCGAAGGAACTGACAGCGAAGATGGAGAAGGTATATGCCCGACTGGGCAAGCAGGTATATGAGGCGGACGGCGGTGAGGCTTATCCAGAAATCAAGGTGGAACTGGATGCTTTGTCGGCCAACCTGAAGGAAGCCCAAGACCGTTTGCAGGCTGCGAAGGAGGAAAAGGCCGCCAAGGAACGGGCAGAGGCTGAAGAACGTGCCCGCCGTGAAGCCGAAGAACAGGCGAACGCTTGTCCGAATTGTGGAGCACATTGTCCCGAGGGGAGCAAGTTCTGTCAGGAGTGCGGCACGAAGCTGGAGCGTCAAGAGGCACCTGCCAAGCGTTTCTGCCCGAATTGCGGCAATGAGATTCCGAGCGGACATCGCTTCTGTCAGGAGTGTGGGACGAAAATAGGAGAATAGTCCCGTCTGTGTCATCCTGAGCAACGCGAAGGATCTGTAAACAGAAACGTGGATGTGTCCAGATTCTTCACTTCGTTCAGAATGACACGATAGGATAAAAATCGTATAGAATATTATTAACTGTAAAATCATAGAACTATGGCATTTTGTGGAAATTGTGGAACTCAAGTGGCAGACGGCGTAAAGTTCTGCCCATCGTGTGGAAATGCAATGCTGGTAGCCCCTGCCAGTGAACAACCTCAGGTAGCCCCTCAACCGGAACCGGCTCCTCAACCCGAACCGACAGCGGAAGAAAAGTTGGCCGATGCAACGGCAAAGGTGGATGCTTTCGCTCAAAAGCTCGGCAATACAGCCGACAATACCGCCGACTTTGAAAAGAACGATATCGAAGCCAATAAGGTGATGGCAGTCTTGGCTTACTTCGGTTTCTTGGTATTGATACCCATCTTGGCAGCGAAGAACTCGCCGTATGCCCGCTATCACTCCAATCAAGGCTTGGTGCTCTTCTTGGCGATGCTCGGTTATAGCATTGCTGATGGAATCGTGACTTCCATCCTCCGGGCGGTATTATATAAAGGTATGGGCTTGTGGAGCATCTATTCGACTTGTAGCAGCATCATCAACCTGCTTTATGTGGGATTCACCATCTTGGCGGTGATTGGTATCATCAATGCGTTGAATGGCCGTGCGAAAGAATTGCCGCTCATCGGTAAATTCCGGGTATTAAAATGAAGAGAATAATATACTTGACCACGATTTTCCTTTCCCTTTCCCTGTTTACCTCATGTCTCGACAGTGGAAAGGTGAAAGAGAAAATCCAGACGGCGAAGGAGAAGATAGCCGAGAAGAAAGCCAAGGCCGGTGCACCTTCCAGAACTTCGGCACAGGAGAAAGCTCTCGATAAGGAGAATCCGTGGTATGCTCGCGACTTTCGCATGGAACTGACCGTAGAATTGGCAGGTGGTGTGACAAATGCTATCATCCAGAAGTCGGGAGACGTGCTCTATAACAAATTCTGGAACAAGAGCGGTGGCGGTGAGAAAGTGTTCATTATCGGTGATGAGGATATCAAGGCATATCTGATTAACTCAAGCACGAAGATGGCACAGCATCAGAAAACTTATACCAAGAGTTATGCTGAAGTGTTCCGTGACAATTTTGCTCAGAATCTGGGAATCATCTATCTGCCGAGTGCTACCAACAAGAAGAAGTCGGACAATTCCTTTGTGCAGACCGATACGGAGGAATCCGTGGAAGTGGTTGATGAAAAGTGGAACGGATTTGATTGTGAGAAAATCACCAAGGTATCTGTTACGAAGAGCGATGCAAGTGCCGGTCTCAAGGCTCTCGGTGCTATCCTTGGCAAGAAGGATGAGTTGAGCGGTTTCGTCAAGGAATCGGGATTGGCTGAAATGAAGACGACCGACATCTATTGGCTTCACAAGGAAACGGGTGCGGTGCTGCATCGGGAGTACAAGATGGATAGTCAGAACAGTGGGTTGAGTCAGTTTGTCACCCAAATGGGAGCGATGCCTACGGTCAGCGTATTCAAACTTGACCCCGACCCGTCACTGATTCCGGCTTCGCTGGAGGGATATAAATTGGTGGAGTAATTTGAATTAAAACAGAATGAAGATGAAATGTCTATACCTATTTCTTTTGATGGCTGCACTTCCATTTTGTAGCGGACAAGTGAGCGATGAAAGAGTGTCACAGGACGCATATCTGGTGGAAAGTGCATTCTTGAAAGAGGCTTGGGACTTGTTCGATGAAGGAGAAAAGTGCATGGAACAAGGTTTTTCCCTACAAGCCAACTATTACTATGGTCAAGCAGTGGTAGCTGTAGCTTCTTTCCGCTATGCAGTCAATGAAATCCTGATGATGCATAAGAAGGAAGCGGAAGCAAAGGCTGAACAAGCTAAAAAGGAAGCCCAGAAGAAGCGTGAAGAAGAAGAACAGGAAGAATGGGATGAATGGGAATTTGAAGATGAAGGCGGATTGTTGACGACTCTCAATAACTTGAATAAGAAATTGGAACCGTTAGCAGAAAAGGCAGATTCTTTGAATCGTATCCATGAAGCAAAAGAAGAAGCGAAGTTTATCAGCGAAAGTTGGGACTTGATAGCGACACAATCGTTGGTTTCTCCTTATCCTTCTTTCTTCCAGGCATTTCTGTTGGACTATCAGGGAAAGCAGGAGGAATCAGTAGAGCATTATACAAGTGCTTTCATTAATCCGAACTATCCCGATAAGCCTTGGGATTTCCGTTTCTTGGCCGAACTTTCCGCCAAGGATTTGAAAGCATTGTCGTTACGGCTTCGTGAGGTGGAAGATACCTTCCGCCAACCGTTCCAAGTTGACGTATCTTTCTATCCGAGAGATTACCGGAACTTTGATGCGGCTTATCTTGCTTCGCAAGCGGTAGAGGTATTGCAGAAGGATACGACGAAAATGGGTGATGCTTTCGGACATTACGAGGCTGCCGTTCGTGCCAATCCGTTCGATCCGACTTACTTTGTGGGTTGTGCCTATTTGGCGGGCAGAATGGGAAACGGAAAGTTGGCGGCTTATTATGTAAATGAAGGGTTGCTGATAGCACCCGAACACGAAGGATTGAACAAACTGCTTCAAGCAATCAATAAAGGAAGGGGGAGCGAATGAAACGGACAATTTTATTCTTGATTCTGTTGAGTGCGATTAGCATTCAAGTATCGGCACAGTTCAGACAAAAGGAAGGAGATCCGATAGACTATACTCGTATCCGATTGCCTCGCGAACCGGGAAGTCATCCGCTTACCTATACCATTTATTCGGAAGACTTTATGGTACAGATACCGATGGCGTTCAAAGGTGAATTGATTCGTACGCGTGAAATAGGTCCCAGTTTGTTGGAAAAGGCCGTTCAGATGGCTTTGGACAGAACAGGCACTACCCGGGCACAAATTGCCAAATGGAACGAACAGGTGAAGATGGCGAAGGATATCAACTATTCGATGGATGATTTCATTAAGGATTTGGGTACAATGACCGGTTATGGAGATGCTGCGGATCTTATTCGGTTGTTGGGAGGCTATACACAACCATTGGATGTGTTCAATGACAAAACCAAATTGGACGCACTGATGAAAGAATTATTGAAGCAAAGTAGTGAATCTGCAGGTTTCATTCTTGATTATATGGAGAAGTTGGAAGTCTTCCTGAAAGCCCGCGAACGTGACAAGCAGAAATGGGACAACCGTATAGCCAACTATGCTGCAGAGGGTTTAGCCAAATTCTATAAGGAAGCCAATCACTGTCTCCGTCAGATTGCAAAGGGTGAAGACATCCGTTGGATGTTGCTGGTGGAAGGAAGCGTGAACGCACCGTACAGATATAATAATGTGAAGTGCGTACAGCAATGGACGCTCAAGATGCAACTCGACAAGATGTATCCATTGGATGATGAGGAAGCCGAAAATAATTTCTTCAATACTTTCCAAGGGAAATACTATGGTATGTTGGAAGCGGAGGCAGTTTATAATTTGTCGAATTATGATAGCCAATATCTACTGAAAGAAGGAGAATCATTAATTATGGCAGATACCGACAAAGTACGTTTGATGATTAACGTTTGGGCTCAATACTGCAAAAAAGTAGGAATTCCGTATGAACTTTCTCAAAAGAGAAGTCAAGCGGTTTGTTCTTATAAGATACCGGTATTGGTGACGTTGGATCCAGGTCGCGAACCAGGCAATTATATTTATGGTAGCACAAAATATTTTTTGGGTGAGGAAGAATTGGAGTCAGGAGAAAAGCCAAAACCAGAGATTGATGTTGATTTGCAGATATTCCGAAAGTTTAAGGTAGATGCTGTTTTATCGAATGAACCCAATTCACGAATACAGGTTGGCGGACATGAATATGTATCGGGAGATGTGATATATAAGGGTTTTGGTAATCTGTTCGATGCTACAACCAAGCCCCAACATGAAATGGATGTAATCATTAATGCAATGGTTAAAGGTATGACATTTCAAACGATAAATGACAGTACGCGGGTAGATTATTCGGAATTCTCAACTATGCCAAACGGTACTTTGCAAATCAATTTGAGAGAGTCGATTGCCGATGAATCGACAAGTTGGTAAACAAATTATTAATCAAAAAAACTATAAGAATATGAAAACTACAATGAAACTCATGATGATGGCAGTACTGATGGTATTTGTCATGACCAGTGTACATGCACAAGATCCTTTTTATTTATATAAGGAAGGATGTAAAGTGACCTTTGTGGACAAAAATTCCAAGGGAAAGATTACCAGTTATTCTACATTGACGGTTACTAAAGTGCAAGGTGATGTAAATAATGCCACCGTTACTTATGAAACGATGGTCATGGACAACAAAAAGAATCCGGTACTGACCAAACCGATGCCGCAGACGTATACCATTCAGAATGGAGACGTGGTTTTTGACGCCAAGTCATTGGTCAATCAGATTAGCGAAGGGATGGATGTAACCGTAACAGGTACACCCTTTAAATTACCGGCTGATACAAAGACAGGCGATACCTTCGGTGATTATTCCATTTCAATTAAAATCGCCGCTATCAAGACCAACTCAGACATTACAGAACAGAAAATTGTAGCTGAGGAAACCGTGGAGATTTCCGGCCATTCTATCCCATGTGTTGTGTTGGAAAATATGCAAGTCTCTAAGGTTATCGGCATTAAGCAGACTGCAAAGGTTAAGTCATGGTATGGCCGTGGTGTAGGTGTTGTGAAGGTGGAGACCTACAACAAGAAAGGCAAGTTGATGACTGTACGTGAAATTGAAAGTATTGAAGGACTATAAATAGAAGAAAACTATGGCATACTGTACAAAATGTGGAACACAAGTGGCGGATGGCGTGAAGTTCTGTACTTCGTGCGGAAGTCCGATGAGAGCGGCACAGCCACAGGCAGCACCACAACAACCCCAACCTCAGGCGGCTCAACCACAACCGCAACCGCAGCAACAGGCTCAACAAGCTTATGCCCAGCAGCCTTACACTCAGCCGCAACCGCAATACGCACCGGTCTATACCGAAGAACCCATCTCGACAGGGGCATACATCGGCATCTTTTTCCTGTTGATGCTTCCGGTG
>JAFQNW010000159.1 GCA_017420875.1 Bacteroidaceae bacterium | reverse complement strand
AGTAAAGAATGAAAGGTATAGAATAATAACAATAATAAATAAGGATAATGGATATTTCTTTAAATAACGAAGCATACAGTAAAAACTTTTAAATTCGATGCAAAACTACGATTATTTTGTTTACTTTTGCGGCTTCAATAGAGTATTTATATTAATTTGACAGTTATATGCAAAAGAATGAGAGAGTAAGTTTTGGCAGTAAGCTTGGAGCGATTCTTGCTGCGGCGGGTTCTGCTGTTGGATTAGGTAATATTTGGAGATTTCCTTTCGAGGCAGGGAATCATGGCGGAGCTGCTTTTATCTTAATCTATTTGGCGTGTGTCCTGATTTTGGGTATGCCAATTATGATTGCTGAGTTTACCGTTGGACGTCATTCGAAAGCCAGTACAGGAAAGGCTTTCGGTATTTTAGCTCCAGGAACACAGTGGAAGTTGATTGGTTATTTGGGGGTATTGGCAGGTTTGTTGATTCTTGGATATTATTCTGTAGTGGCCGGTTGGACTTTGGAGTATATCTTGGCCTCTTTGAACAATGGTTTTGCAGGCCAGGGACCGGAGGATTTTGTTGCTTCCTTTCAAGAATTTTCGCAAGATCCACTTCGTCCAATCATTTGGTTATTGGCTTTCTTGTTCTTTACTCATTATATTGTAGTAAAAGGGGTAAAGGATGGGATAGAAAAATCTTCCAAAATTATGATGCCGGTATTGTTTATTCTGATTGTGGTTTTAGCCATTTGTTCTGTAACATTGCCGAATGCAGGAAAGGGGTTGGAATTTTTATTAAAGCCGGATTTCAGTAAATTAAATGCGGATGTCTTTTTAGGGGCAATGGGACAGGCCTTCTTTTCTTTAAGCTTAGGCATGGGTTGTCTTTCTACTTATGCTTCTTATTTTGGTCCTGATACCAAAATGGGAAAAACTGCATTGAGTGTAGGTGCAATTGATACCATGGTAGCTATTTTGGCTGGTTTCATTATTTTCCCTGCTGCATTTTCGGTAGGTATTCAGCCGGATGCCGGTCCTTCCTTGATATTTATTACTTTACCAAACGTGTTCCAGCAAGCTTTTGGAGGAGTTCCTTTCTTAGCGGCTCTTTTCTCCTTGATGTTTTACGTGTTGTTGGCATTAGCTGCGTTGACTTCTACTATTTCATTGCATGAGGTAGTGACTGCATTCTTGCATGAAAAGTTTGGTTGGAAGCGTAATCGTGCGGCAATTTTAGTTACAGCATTCTGTGTGGTGACAGGTGTACTTTCTTCGTTGTCATTGGGAGCATGGGATGCTAAATTCTTCAACTTGAGTTTCTTCGACTTGTTGGATTTTGTAACAGCCAAGTTGATGTTGCCTTTGGGAGGATTGTTGGTTTGTTTGTTTGTGGGATGGTATTTGAAAAAATCTGTCTCTCGTGATGAGTTGACTAATTATGGTCGCGAGAAGGCTCCTTATTTTTCTGTTTATATGTTTATTTTGAAATATATTGCCCCGATTGCAATTGCATTGATTTTTATTAATGAATTAGGTATACTTTCCTAAAATGTGGAAAGACTTCTTTTATTATTCTAAAAGTGAACGAAGGGCAGTCTATATTTTATTGATATTGATTGCCCTTTTGATTACTACGCTGTTCATCCTTCCGGAGCGGCGTAGTAAATCGTATGTGGATACTTCGGTAACTGATTCCATAGAACTGGCAAATTTCTTGGCTGGTATTAGAAAGCAGGAAATGGAATCTACAAAGAAAGGATCTTTAGAGAATAGGGGAAATAAAGTTGTCTTAACTGCATTTGATCCCAATACAGCCGATTCCATCGAATTATTGTCGTTAGGACTACCCAATTTTGTTGTGCGTAATGTGCTGAAGTATCGTCAAAAAGGAGGACGTTTTCTCACTGCAGAATCTTTCTCCCGTATATATGGGCTGGAGAAATCACAATTTGAAGTCTTAAGACCTTATATACGTATTACGCAAACAGTAAAACCTCCAAAGATTCAGATTGCATCTGCTCCTAAAGAACCTGATACAATACAACTAACAATTAAGAAAAGTTTCAAATATCCAGAAGGTACGTTGGTGGATGTGGGTGTGGCAGATACCACGGAGTTAAAGAAGATACCCGGAATAGGGTCTTATATTGCTAAGCAAATCGTGTCCTATCGGAATAAATTGGGAGGCTTTTATCATGTCTCTCAATTGGAAGAACTGGATTATATGACTCCTGAGTTGATGAAATGGTTTAAACTGGAAGGTGGGGAGATTAAAAAGATTCCAATAAACCGGGTAGGCTTGGATAGGTTACGTGCACATCCTTACATCAATTTCTATCAGGCTAAAGTTATCATAGAATATCGTAGGAAAAAGGGGAATATAAAAAGTCTTTCCCAGTTAAGACTATATGAAGAGTTTACTGAGAAAGACTTGGAAAGATTATCGAATTACTTTTCTTTCGATTAATGTTGGTAACCTGCTGCTTTAGCGATGGTATCTGGAATATCGGTATTGTTCATGCGTGTATGGAACAATTCTGCGTTAGCTCCGATAGCATAAACAGGAACCAAACCGGCAGAGTGTCCACCACTAGTCCAACCCACTTTCGCAATGCTGTTCAAGATACGTTTTGCTTCTCCGACAATCGGTTCGTCCTGATTGTACAAAGTCTTTTCTAATTCAACCGGTTGGTTGCCGAATGACTTGTCGTAAACAGCTTTCAAACGTTCTTCTTGTCTCTTGTTAAGCTGGACACTATCCCAGAAACCAAAGTTTTCCTTCAGCGTTTCTTGGATAGCTTCCCAAGGAACTTGATTCTTATATTTAGCTCTGAGCCCGTTTACAATCTTGGTCAATTTGCCATCGCTTACTTTTTGAGCTTTCAAAGCTTGAAGGTTCAATTCAGAAGGTCCTGTCCCTAAAACGATACCACCAGTTTCGTGGTCGGCTGTAATGACAATCAGTGTCTCGTCTGGATGTTGTTCGTAGAATTCATAAGCAACTTTGATTGCGTTATCCAAGTCTTGTACTTCTGCGAAAGTTGTGGCTGCATCATTGCTATGGCATGACCAGTCGATTTTTCCACCTTCAACCATCAAGAAAAATCCCTTAGGGTTGCCCTTTGACAAGAAGTTAATACCTGCACGGGTAATTTCTGCCAAGGTAAGATCACCCTTCTGGCGGTCAATGGCATAAGGAATTGCACTATTGTCAATTTTTGAAGCAGCTTCAGGTTGGAAAAGGATCATCTTTTCTGCTTTCTTTGCTTTCTTTTGATATTCCTTGTAGCCACGAACCAATGTATAACCAGCCTTTTGGGTCAAATCATAAAGGCTTTCATAAACTTTGCCATCTTTTGCTTTATTGTTATTGGGATCCAAGAAATCGGAACCTGCATAAAAGTCGAAATTAGCTTCAATCAGGTCGAGACCTATTTGGTAATAACTGCTACGGTTAGGTTGGTGGGCATAAAAAGCTGCTGGGGTTGCATGATCCACACTTACACTCGTACTAACTCCGACACGATAGCCGTTGGACTTTGCCCAGGCTGCTACGCTGCTGACTTCTGTTGTTAAGTCTTTTTGTACGCCTAATGCTCCGTTTTTAGTCTTATGGCCAGTTGCCAAAGCTGTACCTGCAGCAGCAGAATCTGTTACTCCGTGGCTGGCAGAAAATGTATGTGCCACAGTAGCGTAAGGAAATTGGGTAAAAAGTAGCTGGGTAACACCAATTTCTCCCTTTAACTCTGATTGATACATTTCTGTACCCAAAACTTGATTTACGCCCATTCCATCGCCGATGAAATAGAATACATACTTCGCTTGTTGAGCCTGAATATAAAAAACAGACATCAATAGGAATGTGAGAATAAAGGATAATTTTTTCATACCTATTTAATTATTAGTGATTTTCTTCTAACAAAGGTAAGTAATTTTTGCTTAAAAACTATCAAAAGGACTGTTTTTTGCTTAGCTAAAACATAAATTAATGTATCTTTGTTCTTAAATGACAATCATTATTTAAATATGTTTATATGGTCTTTACTGCTGAAAATATATTGTTAATAGGTGCGATTCTGATTTTTTGTAGTATTCTAATTAGTAAAACCGGATATCGGTTTGGAATCCCTACTTTGCTTCTTTTCTTGTTGGTAGGAATGATATTTGGTAGCGATGGATTGGGATTGCAATTCAATGGAGCTGCTGATGCTCAGTTTATAGGGATGATGGCACTTAGCATTATCCTTTTTACGGGTGGGATGGATACGAAAATCCAGGACATACGTCCTGTCCTGAGTCAAGGTGTTTTGCTCTCTACGGTAGGGGTATTGATAACGACATTATTGACCGGCGGTTTTATTTATTTTTTATCGATTAATACGTCGACGGATATTTCCATGCCATTATTGACTTGCCTATTGTTGGCTGCAACAATGTCGTCTACCGATTCTGCTTCTGTGTTTAATTTGTTGCGTTCTCAAAAAATGAATTTGAAAGAGAACCTTCGCCCGATGTTGGAATTGGAGAGTGGTAGTAACGACCCTATGGCCTATATGCTGACTATAGCGTTGATACAACTAATTGCTAGTGGTAACGATTTTCATCTAGGTATTGTTGGCCGGGATTTGTTGATTCAATTTTTCTTTGGTGGGGTGATTGGTTTTGCATTCGGAAAATTTGGGGTATGGCTGATTAATAAGATTGATCTTTCGAATAGTTCTCTTTATCCCATCCTGTTGTTGAGTTTGGTCTTTATCACGTTTACGGTAACAGATTTGTTAAAAGGTAACGGGTATCTAGCTGTTTATATAACCGGTGTTGTAGTAGGGAATGCTCGTTTGGCATATCGTAAGGAAATCAATACTTTTATGAATGGTTTGACTTGGCTCGTTCA
The DNA here is from genome assembly GCA_017420875.1 of Bacteroidaceae bacterium. GTDB lineage: Bacteria > Bacteroidota > Bacteroidia > Bacteroidales > Bacteroidaceae > Phocaeicola. The sequence continues at coordinate 16,895 of JAFQNW010000159.1, read as the reverse complement.
AATAGTAATGTTCCTTTCATTGGGTTTGTTGGTCAATCCACGTGAAATGCTGGGAGTGGCACCGGTGGCATTGCTCATTGGGGTGTTTATGATTGTGGTTGCTAGACCTATTAGTGTCTTTGCTTGTTTGTTACCTTTTAGAAAGATGTCAAATCGGGCCAGATGGTTTGTTTCCTGGGTGGGCCTTCGTGGTGCTGTCCCCATCATATTTGCTACTTATCCTGTTGTGGCAGAAGTGCCGGGATATAACCAGATTTTCAATATTGTGTTCTTTATTACTTTGCTTTCATTGGTCATCCAAGGCATGACAATCGCAACGGGAGCCAGAATGTTGCACTTGGACTTGCCTCAGGAAAAGGAAGGGAATGAATTTGGGGTAGAGTTGCCCGATGAAATTGATTCGCAATTGATGGATCAGACCTTAACTCCTGAAATGCTGGCTAAAGGTAATCGCTTGATGGATATGGATATACCGCGAGGAACGTTGGTTATGTTGGTGAAAAGAGGGAACGAGTTTATCATTCCTAATGGGCAAGTTGAATTGCAGGCAGGAGACAAATTGTTATATATTTCAGAAAATAAAAAAGAGAATAATTAATCTAAACATCATCATAAAATGAAAAACATTGTTGTATTGTTTTTAATGGCATTGTTGGCGGTAAGTTGCAAGCAAGTGCCTGAAAAGACTCCGGCTGATTACGTCAATCCAATTATCGGAGCAACGACTTTTGATGAATTCAAAGGTTCTTTCCATGGTTTGGGGAAGACTTTCCCTGGTGTCTGTACTCCTTTTGGCTTGGTACAATTAAGTCCCGATACTAAGACCGGTGGGGATAATGGATCGGGATATTCATGGCATCATAAGACAATTGAAGGATTTAGTTTTACACACATGAGTGGTGTTGGGTGGTATGGCGATTTGGGTAATTTTTTGGTAATGCCGACCACAGGCGAACTGAAGACTTTCAAGGGAACGGAAGAAGACCCGGATAGCGGTTATCGTTCGCGTTATTCTCATGAGCGAGAAGATGCTAAGGTTCATAAATATACAGTCATGCTGGATGATTATCAAATTAAGACTGAATTGGCAGCTGCTCCCCGCTCGGGTATGATACGTTTCACTTATCCTAAGTCGGATGTGTCGCGTATTCAGATTGATTTGTCCCGACGTATCGGGGGGACTTCTACCGAACAGTACGTGGAAGTTGTTGATGATCATACCATTAAAGGTTGGATGAAGTGTACTCCGGAAACTGGTGGCTTTGGAAACGGCGATGGTAATGCGAATTATATCGTATATTTCTATTGTTGTTTTGATCGCCCGCTGAAGAACTATGGGGTGTGGAGTGTGGATATACCCGAAGGGGTTGCTCGAAAGAATGCATCGAACGATGATCCGGCCTATTATGAATATGTAAAGAATGCTCAAGTCACTCCGATGCAGAAGAAGGCACAGGGAGAACATCTCGGTTTCTACACAGAATTCCCGACCGAAGAGGGCGACCAGGCCTTGCTGAAGTGTGGTATTTCCTTCGTTAGTATGGAGGGTGCCTATAAGAACTTGCAGAGTGACATTACCGATTGGAATTTTGATGCGGTGAGTCAACGTTCCTATGAAAAATGGAATCAGGCCTTGTCGGGAGTGCAGGTAGAAGGAACGGAAAGAAATAAGGTACTCTTTTATACATCCATGTATCACACGATGATAGACCCTCGTTGCTTCTCGGATGTAGACGGTGCTTATCAGGGGGCAGATGGTAAAGTACATCACACTGGTGATTTTGTTTATCGAACCATCTTTAGTGGCTGGGATGTGTTCCGTAGTCAGTTCCCGTTGCAAACGATTATTAACCCTCGCATGGTGAACGATGAAATCAATTCACTCATTCAGATAGCCGAATTGAGCGGACGCAAATATTTCTCTCGTTGGGAATTCCTAAACTCTTATTCAGATTGCATGATAGGTAATCCGGCTGTGTCTGTGTTAGCTGATGCTTATCATAAGGGTATTCGCAATTACGATGTAAAGAAAGCCGTTGAGTATGCGGTGAATACGGTCGAAACCTTCTCTAATAACGAAGACGGATATACACCGGGTTCTTTGTCGGAGACATTGGAGTATGCCTATACCGATTGGTGTGCAAGTACATTGCTTCATGCGATGGGAAATGTGGAACAAGCGAAGGCGTTTGAAAAAAAGGCGAAGGCATATCGAGAAGTTTGGTGCGATAGTGTTAAGTGGTTCCGTACCCGTGTGGAAGGAGGAGGATGGCTTCCTTGGAAGGGCAAGAAAGTGCATGATCAAGGTTGTGTAGAAAGCAACAATTACCAACAAGGCTGGTTTGTGCCTCATGATATCGAAGGTTTGATTGAATTGATGGGAAAAGATTATTTTGAACAAGAGTTGGAGGCTTTCTTTGAAGGGGCTGACGAGAACTTTATGTGGGGGGATTATTACAACCATCCGAACGAACCGGATCACCACGTTCCTTTCATGTTTAATTACACTTCGAAGCCATGGTTGACCCAGTATTGGACACGCGGTATCTGTGAACGTGCATATAATGAAACAGTGAATGGATTATGCGGAAATGAAGATGTAGGTCAAATGTCGGCGTGGTATATACTAGCTTCGATGGGATTCCATCCGGTATGTCCGGGAAGTCCCCGATACGAAATAACAAGTCCGGTATTCGATAAGGTGACGCTGAATTTGGATAAAGAGTATTATGATGGAAGAACCTTTACGATTATAGCCAAGAACAATTCACCTGAGAATGTGTATATTCAATCCGTGTCATTGAACGGTAAACCTTTGGATCGTTTGTGGATTACTCACGATGAAATCGTAAGTGGTGGAGTCTTGGAGTTTGTCTTAGGAAGCGAACCAAAACAATGATAAGAAAAAAGAGCAGCTTATTTAGCTGCTCTTTTTTTTGTCGTTATTTGAATTTGATTTGTTCTGCTTCTTTATTCTTGGCCACATGCTCAATTTGATAGGGGTCTATCTCAACAGCTCCCTTTGTCAACTCTGGAATGTTGTAGGAGTAAAGCAGGTAATCATAAAGATTCGGGTCCTTCTGTGGAAGCAAGAAAGGCTTTGCCGGCTTCCCATCTTCGCCTATACAACAGATGTAAGGTAAGGTATAAAGTCCGTTGTCTCTTCTCGAACTAAATACTACCCAATCGCTATTGCTACTCCAGGAATGATAACTTTCTGTATCAGGACTGTTTATCTGACTCATGTCAACCTGTTCCTTCTTATCTAGGTCAATCATCCGTAGTTCTGCTCCGGTATGCCAGATAGGGAATTGTCCGTATGCAGTTTCTGTATACATCAAAAAACGTCCGTTAGGCGAAATTCGAGGTAAGGTGGAGCTTAGACTATCGGCATGTACCAGCGTGTCGATAGGGTGTACAATTTCTTTGCGTTCGGCGTCAAAAGCAATTCTACAAAGGTTATATCGGATATTGTTGTAGTTCTCCGGCATGCTTTGTGCAGGTGCGGTACAGAAATAAAGCCATTTCCCGTCGGGTGAAAAAGAGGGGAACGTTTCAAAATGTTCTTTGGTAATGATTGAAGCCTTTGATAGAATCTCTTTTTGTTTTACATCATAAATAATGACGTCAGATTCGAGGTCGAAAACTTCCATCTTTTTTTCTTTCACGGAGTGGAAGAATTGTTTGATGTCATTTAACGATGTAGTGATGAAGTCCCCGGATGGATGCCAATACGGATAAGTCATGTTGCTGATTGTTTGGTCAGTCTTTGTATTCAGCTTACTTATCTCATTGTCTTGAATCACATATGTACCTCCATAAGTAGCACGCATGTGGAACATCATCTGGCTAGGGTCGTTCATGCAGAATGAATGGCAATTGATGCAATTATAGCCAGTCATGTTGTTGCGGATAATAGGTGTTTCTTTGAAGGACTCCAAATCGCGTTGATAAATCCCGACAATGTGCCATTTTTCATATCCCGGTTCAATCAAACGGTATACTAAGTGTGAATCTATTGTTTGCTTGCTAATATGAATATCGAATGGGGCCCATTGAGTCCATTTCCCATCCTTCTTGGTTGCAATTGATAAGGAAAGCGATTTCCCTGAATTTCCATTCAGAAGAGTTTTCCATTCATCTTCAGGAAAACAGATCTTATCTGTACCATAAAATTCGGTAATATCACCATGCTGATTAGTAATTTGTAGAAAGCACTTTTCTACGGGCACATCGATTCGGAAGTTCAGAGGGGCGATATTACAAGGGATAGTTACGTCCTTATAATCAGGAAAAATAGCTGGGGATACGGATTGAGTCTCTGAAATGACAGCTGGTTTTTCTTTTGGAGATGAAATGAAAATCCAATAGAAAGAGAACAGGATTATCAGAGAAAAAATAGCTGTTAATATGTATAGGTTTCGTCTTTTCATATTCACTTGGTTATTGTTTGTTTAGGTTGGGTGCAAATTGTAAATAATAATAATACGTATCTCCAAACTGAGGCTTTAAAGTCGCAGCAGAGAATTTTTTAGCATATTGGAGGTATTGCATGTAGCGATTCTTCACCTCGGGTGCAATTGGATAACTATTGAAAGCTTCCGGGTCTTTATGAACTGCCGAATAGAAGAAGCAGATAGCCTCTTGATAACGGACGGGGAAAGATTCACCACGTTCTTTCATCAGCTGCATGTAATGCATGAGTGTGCCTAAGTCTTTATTTGCAAGCAGATACCCCATGCCGTATTCAAAGGCCGGACGATTGTCTGGATGGTCATCGATTAAGAACGCCAAAGCACTAGGAAGGGTTTTGGTCAAATCGAAAGGATTATCTGTGATAGGAAGAAATTTCCTCTTTTGAGCAACCCATTTTGTTGAAGAACAAACCTCAGGGTCTAGTAAGGCTCTTTGCTGGATAGCCCAATTCCGATAGTGGGGGGTTAATTCTAATAATTTGATGTATTTCTCAGCAGCGCGATATTCCCCGCTAATCAAATATGTTTCTACTAAACGTTTCATTAATCGAGGTTGAACGAGTCGCTCGGAACTTAATACGCCGACAAAGGCAAATCGTTGAGATGCATTGATTTGACCAATTTGCCAGGCTACCTCACTGGCTTGAATTAGTCCCATTCGGCTTCTTGGATCTTGCGGAATAAAACCGGCTTCTCCATATTGAGGGAATTGCAGAAATTTATCGATGAACTCTCCGGTATGCGAGAGGGCCAAATTCAAATAAACCAAAGCGTCCAAATCATGTACCGAGTGTTCTTTGGCATGTGCTACAATTTCATCCCATTTGTTTTGGCGGGCATAATAATCATATCGATATGCTTGCTCAAGTGGGTCTTTCTTGTAAAGAATACCTGCAATAATACCGCCTAATAGACAAAGGGAGGTGATTACAAACTTCAAGTTTGCATTCTTGATAAAAGGCTTCTTTTCGTTAAGATAGGCCACTAAAGTTACAATGGGGAATGATAGTCCAATCCATAGTAATGAGATTGGAAATGGAAACTCGGGGTGATATAAATGTTTACTCAGAAAAGCCTCTGGCATTGGGATGATGTAACAAGTACGCATGGCTACTAAAGGAAGAATTCCACTATACGCTATGGCAATGCCTGTAACGGCAAATCGGATATTCCCTTTTTGAGTACAACATTCGTAAAGGCCTATCAGTAGTGCTAAAAGCAAATTTGCCGGAGCTGCAGAAAAATAAGTAAAAGTTAAAAACACAAAGCCCAATAGATATCGGAAAGTGTTAGATTTCAGCCGAGTGTAAATGGTGGCAAAAGATAAAGCTACTAATATACATAATAAAGAGGCTATCGATTCTTGTGGATATATCCAGAACAGGAAAGCGGGAAGAATGGATAGGAACATGGATGGTTTACCATGAAACGACTTTAAGTATAAATAGAAACAAGCACAGATGGATCCTAAAATTAGTGAAATGGATAAGGCTGCCCCAAAAGGATAAACGAATGATAATGTGATGAATTCTGTCAAATATTCATTCAAACCACCTGGTTCTGCCAACTTATTAAAGAAATAATCTCCTGTTGTTAGAAACATCATATATTGCTCCATAAAGGAATACCAATATTTAAAATTGGATTCAATAAAAAGAAAACTTCCTATAATAAAAATGGATAATAGAAGTATATGACTATATTCAATAAGTTTCTTTTTCATCTTGGTTGTATTTTTTATTGGATTGTAAAGATAGGAAGTATTCATTGATAAACAAAAAAAGCAGTTACTTTTTAATGTAACTGCTTTTTTGTGGTGCCACCAGGAATCGAACCGGGGACACAAGGATTTTCAGTCCTTTGCTCCACCAACTGAGCTATGGCACCATCATCTCTTGATTGCGGATGCAAAAGTAGACATTTCTTGGATTACTTCCAAATGTTTTGAGATAAAAAATTATTCAAAGAACTTATTGTTCTTACTGTCAGTAACTTAAGTAATGTTATTCTTTCAATGGATTCCAGCCTTGTGCTTTTAATTCAAATTCCTGGCCATCTCGGGTAATGAGGCCATATCCCAATTCTGCTCGGGTTATGTGTCCAATAACCTTTATCCCTTCCATGTTAGAGACTTTATCATGGTCGGTAAGTGGAATGGTGAACAGAAGTTCGTAATCTTCTCCATCATTTAAGGCACAAGTGGTAACATTCATGTTTAACTCTTCGGCCATGACGGCGGTTTGGTAATCAATCGGAATACGCTCTTCATAGATTCTACAACCGACTTTGCTCTGTGTGCAAATGTGCATTAACTCGGATGATAATCCATCCGAGATGTCTATCATGGCGGTTGGGCGGATATTTTCTTTAGCCAAAGCTTCTATGATGTCTTTACGGGCTTCCGGCTTTAATTGGCGTTCCAATAAGTATTCTTTCCCGCTGAAATCAGGGTTGATTTCTTGCTGCCCTACAAAAACAGCTTTTTCTCTTTCAAGTAATTGAAGTCCCATATAGGCAGCTCCCAAATCTCCGCTGACACATATCAGGTCAGTTTCTTTGGCACCATTCCGGTATACAATTTGTTCTTTATTAGCAGTCCCGATACATGTAATGCTGATGGCTAGTCCTGTAACGGATGAGGTTGTGTCGCCTCCTACGATATCTACGTGGTGTAATTCGCAAGCCAATTGAAGTCCTTCATAGAATTGTTCGAGGTCTTCAATGCAGAAGCGTTTCGAAACGGCCAGGGATACTGTGATCTGTTTGGGAGTACCATTCATGGCATAAATATCAGAGAAGTTAACTATGGCCGATTTGTATCCCAAGTGTTTCAGTGGAGTATAGACCAAATCAAAATGGACACCTTCCATTAATAAGTCGGTAGTAACGAGCGTCTCTTGATTGTTGAATTGCAATACAGCTGCATCGTCACCTATGCCATAGATGCTTTCCGGATTCTTGGTAGAGATGTTTGATGTGAGATGGTTGATTAGACCAAACTCTCCTAAGGTTGATATTTCTGTTCTTTTTTGTTCTTGCATAATCTTAAGCTTGGTTAATGAGTTCACGCATAATGGTAGTCATGTAAGGTTGTGCTTCATCAGCAGCCTTTTGCACTTCCTCGTGTGTCACTTCTACGATTTTACCTTCAACGCCTAAATCGGTGATGACGGAAATACCAAAGACTTGAATTCCGCAATGGTTAGCTACGATTACTTCTGGTACGGTAGACATTCCTACGGCATCTGCTCCTAGAATGCGAAACATCTTGTATTCAGAAGGAGTTTCATAGGTTGGTCCTTGAGTCCCGATGTATACGCCATGTTGTACTTTGATACCTTTTTCTGCTGCTATTTGGTCGGCTTTTTGAATCAATGTGTGGTTATAAGCCTCGCTCATGTCTGGGAAACGGGGGCCATATTCAATATTCTTTCCTCGTAGCGGATGTTCGGGGAAGAAATTGATGTGGTCTGTAATAATCATTAAGTCGCCTATTTCGAACTCTGGGTTCATGCCCCCGGCTGCATTGGATACAAACAAGGTCTTGATACCCAATTCACGCATTACGCGAACGGGGAAGGTCACTTCTTTCATGGAATATCCTTCGTAAAAATGGAATCTTCCTTGCATGGCCATAATATCTTTATTACCTAATTTCCCGAAAATCAGTTTTCCGCTATGCCCTTCTACGGTTGATACGGGGAAGTTGGGGATGTCTTGGTACATGATTTCATATTTGTCTGTAATTTCGTTCGCAAGACTACCTAAGCCCGTACCTAAGATAATGGCTGTTTCGGGTTGTGTATGCATCCTACTTTTTAGATAGTTGGCTGTTCCTATGATTTTTTCTAACATAATCTATGATATTTTGGTTGAAAGAATTTTGTTGATCTTGTAAGAATGAAACCTCGATAGGGAGCACATATATATATGGCTTGACCGATTCAGGTAATTGAGGATGAGACGCCATTCGTACCGCATCCTTTTCGGTGGTAATGATCATTCGTCTTCCTTCTGGCAATTGCAGGAATTCTTGTTCTATCTTTATTAAATCGCATTCAGAAAAATCATGGTGATCACTGAACGATAATGAGTGAATCGGATTGCTGGTTTTCTTTAATTCTTCTAGTAGAGGTTCGGGGGATGCTATCCCCGTAACCAACAAGATATGTACGGCTGGATGAATTTGCTGGATGGCATATTCTTTCCCTCCATTAAATAAAGGACGCAGTTTTCCGTAGTCTAATGTCGTAAAATAGAGCTGCTGAAAGGCATGAAGCTCCAACTGATTGTTGATGACTCGATAATCCATCGGTGTCATGTCCTTTGGACACTTGGTGATAATGATGATTTGTGCCCGGTATTTGCCCGATTCATGTTCTCTCATTCTACCGGCTGGCAACAAGGCATCTTCATGGATTAAGCGGTTATGGTCTATTAGCAGGATATTCATGCCGGCTTTTACGTACCGATGTTGGAAGGCATCGTCCAATAGAATTACATCTGTTTCGGGGGTGACGCTTTTTCGGCATAATTGTTCAATGCCATGGCAACGGTCATTGTCTACCGCCATGTGGATGCGAGGAAACTTCTGTTTCATTTGGTAAGGCTCATCGCCTATCATGCTTACGTGAGTGTCGTCCTGAGCTAATACAAATCCATTGGATTTCCGCTTGTAGCCGCGACTGAGTACAGCTACTTGAAGGTTGTCTTGTAACAATCTGATCAAGTATTCTGTATGTGGGGTTTTTCCCGTACCTCCTACCGTGATGTTACCTACACAAATGATGGGGAGGTCGAATGTGCGTTCTTTGTAGTAGCCCCAATCAAATAATTTATTACGTAGCCATACGCCTGCTCCATAAATCCATGAAGCAGGGTATAACCACTTGTTTATTTTGATCAGGCTTTTATTCATTGACTTTTATAGGGATTACTGGATACGTGGATCGAATGGCATACGTGCTTGAATTCGGTCGGTATCTTTCAGATTTTGTATGAACTTTACATAGTGGAAGTATTCTCCAAGGCTTTCAGACATTTTTGTCTCGATGTAATCGTTCTTGCCTTCGTCCAAAAGTGTAGAGAAGAAACTTTCTTTGGCTGGATAGTTAACCACGCTGTATGCTTCTATGCCAACTTTTTGAGCTGCAATTTCCAATGCTCTGTCCAAACCACCCAACTCGTCCACAAGGCCAAGTTCTTTTGCGGCTTCGCCCGTCCAAACTCTGCCTTCGGCAATTTTTTCGATGGCTTCGGTGGACATGCCTCTACCGTCGGCACAACGTTTCACGAACAATTTGTAACCGTTGTTGATGTAGTTTTGCATTGCTTCGCGTTCGTCGGCATTGAATGGACGGGTCATGTCTCCCATGTCGGAGAAGCGGTTGGTCTTGACCATGTCGAAATGTAAACCAATCTTGTCGGTCAGCAACCCTTGCATGTTGGGGAACATCCCAAAGATACCGATGGAACCGGTCAATGTAGTTGGGTCGGCTACGATGGTGTCGGCGGCACACGAAATGTAGTAACCACCGGATGCTGCATAGTCACCCATTGAAACGATGACAGGCTTTTTGGCTTTGAGGAGCACCACTTCGTGCCAGATTTGTTCTGATCCGTATGCACTACCTCCCGGGGAGTTAACTCGCAATACCACCGCTTTGATGGTTTCATCTTCACGTAATTTTCGTAAGTCTGTGATTACTTTCTCAGAGTTGATGCCTTCTTCGGGGGAAGTGCCGTCGTCAATACCTCCAAAAGCATAATATACGGCAATGATGTTGCCGCTCTTGTCCAGCGGAGTATTGCGTTTTACGTTTTTCATGTCGTTCAAAGACAAGGTGCGTAGGCTTTCATCCGCTTCGCGTCCCGACAATTCTTTCAAATAATTCAGGACACCGTCTTTGTAAAGCAGGGTGTCGGCTAATCCGCAAGTCAGATACTCTTCAGCCTGCTTCAAGTCCATCATTTGGTCGGCATAATTGTTCAAGGTCTCTTTAGGAATGTTTCTAGAGGCTGATACATCTTCCAACAAACGTCCCCAGATAGAAGTCAGGAATGCAGTGACTTGTTCACGATTGGCTTCGCTCATTTCGGTGGCGATGTATGGTTCTACTGCCGATTTGTATGTACCTACTTTGAAAATCTGCATTTCAATGCCCAATTTGTTTAGCAAGTCCTTGAAAAATACGGGCTGTGAGGCCAAACCGTGCCAAGAGATAGTTCCTTGAGGGTTGACGATGACCTTGTCGGCCACGCTGGCAAGATAATACATGCTTTGGGTGTATTGGTCGGCGTAAGCTACGATGAACTTGCCGCTTCCCTTGAAGTCGACTAGTGCATGGCGGATTTCTTCCAGTGAGGCAAAGGAAGTCGACAATGAAGTCGGTTGCAGATAGATACCCTTGATGTTTTCATTATCCTTGGCTTTGCGGATAGAAGAAAGAATATCGTCAAGTCCGTAGGCCTGATTTTCTTCTCCTAACAGCTTTTGGAATGGGTTCTCTTGGACACGTTCAGACAAAGTGCCCTCTAAATTCAGCACAAAGATGGAGTTTTCTTTCACAACGGTTTCGGTATCGGATGAGGCTACCATGCCCACCATAGAAATGATACCTAAGATGGTAAAGACAATGCCGGCCAGGATAACACCTAAAAGGCTGGCAAAGGTAAATTTCATAAATTCTTTCATGAGTGTATTGTATTTTCTTGTTTCGATATATATAAACAACAAAAATAGAAGATTGTACTGAAAGGACAAAAAAAAGCAGGCACTTTTTGGCGTATTAACAGAATTTCTCCATCTTTGTAACACAATAAGTCAGCTAATTCTATGAAAAAGTTATTATCACTGCCTCCTAATTTGGTGGAGTGCTTTCATGATATCGAAAACGCAGATCGTAACGAATGGTTTTGTACTTCAGACCCCGTCAATTGCAAGTTGGGTTCCGGAGGTGGAACGGCATGGTTGTTGGAGGCTTGTCGCAAGGCTTGGAATCCCGAACAGGAAATGTCGGAATGGCTGGGGAGGGAAAAAAGAATCTTGTTGCATGCCGGTGGACAGAGTCGTCGTTTGCCGGGATATGCTCCATCGGGTAAGATTTTGACTCCTATCCCGGTGTTCAGATGGGCCAGAGGACAACGCCTCTCACAAAATCTATTGTCTTTGCAACTTCCTTTGTACGAGCAGATTATGGAGAGAGCTCCCGAGAATCTGCATACATTGATTGCAAGTGGGGATGTGTATATTCGTGCCAACAAGCCTTTGCAGGAAATTCCAGCAGTGGATGTCGTCTGCTATGGCCTTTGGGTGGATCCTAGCTTGGCGAAGAATCATGGTGTGTTTGTTTCTTCTCGTCGCACGCCGGATAAACTTGATTTCATGCTTCAAAAGCCGTCGGTCGAAGAGCTGGGCAAACTGATGCAAACCCATTTGTTCCTGATGGATATTGGCATTTGGCTATTGAGCGATCGGGCGATGGATTTATTGTTGAAGCGTTCGCATAAAGGCGATAACATTTCTTATTACGATCTGTACTCGGATTTTGGCTTGACGTTGGGCGAACACCCTCGTATTCAGGATGAGGAATTGAATCAGCTTTCGGTGGCAATCCTTCCGCTACCTGGAGGTGAATTCTATCATTACGGAACGAGCCGCGAGTTGATTTCTTCCACCTTGAATGTGCAGAATCGGGTTATCGATCAGCGAGAAATTATGCACCATAAGGTAAAACCTCATCCGGCGATGTTTGTCCAAAATGCAGAGGTGGAGCAAACGCTGACGGCAGAAAACTCGGAAGTTTGGATAGAGAATAGTTGGGTTCCTAAGACTTGGACTCTTCATAAACAAACTATCATTACGGGCGTACCGGCCAATCAGTGGAGTCTGGATATACCCGCAGGTGTTTGTGTGGATGTTGTGCCGATGGGAGAAAAAGCGTATGCCGCAAGGCCTTATGGCTTTTACGATGCATTCAAGGGAGATTTGGCTTTGGATAGTACACTTTATCTGGGAAAACCCGTACAAGAATGGTTGCAGGCGAGGGGCTTGTTGCTCGAAGAAATTGAAAATACTTCCGATTTGCAGGCTGTACGCATATTCCCGGTTACAGACTCAGTGGAAGAATTGGGCATTTTGCTCCGCTGGATGGTGTCTGAGCCTGACCTGTCGGAAGGAAAAGATATTTGGACTCGATGCCGGAAGATGTCTGCGGATGAAATCTCTGCTGAAGCGAATTTGCGACGTTTAGTGGCTCAACGCGATTCTCTCCGTCTATCTAACTGGGGCGTTTTGGCAAAGAACTACGAGCGTAGTGTCTTCTATCAATTGAATTTGGAGGATGCGGCAAAGCAATATGCGGCACATCAGTTGCCTTTGCCGGATGCATTGCCCGATACGGCTTCCATGATGACTCGGATTAGCGATCAGATGTTCCGGGCTCGTGTCTGTCAGTTGCAAGAATTGCCTTATCAAATGTATGAGGACAAGGCTTTTTCGCTGATGCGTGAGGGACTTACCGAAGCGGCTTTGGCTAAGAAGCAACAACCTCGTTTGTCTGTCTATCCCGACCAAATCGTATGGGGACGAAGTCCTGTGCGTATCGACTTGGCGGGCGGTTGGACCGATACGCCTCCGTATTGCTTGAACGAGGGGGGTAATGTGGTGAATATTGCCATCGAATTGAATGGCCAGCCTCCTTTGCAGGTCTATGTGAAACCGTGCAAGGAATATCAGATTATTCTTCGTTCCATCGATTTGGGGGCGATGGAAGTCATTCATTCTTATGAGGAATTGGCCCATTTCACGCAAGTGGGTTCGCCGTTCTCCATTCCTAAGGCAGCTTTGGTGTTAGCCGGTTTCCAACCGGGATTTTCACAGGTCCGTTATGCTTCGTTGGAAGAACAACTCAAGGAATTTGGCTCGGGCATCGAGGTAACTTTGCTCTCGGCTATCCCTGCCGGCTCGGGGTTGGGTACAAGTTCCATCTTGGCATCTACGGTGCTGGGAGCGGTTTCGGACTTCTGCGGGCTGAATTGGGATAAACATGAAATAGGCAATCGTACCCTGATTCTGGAGCAGCTGTTGACCACCGGAGGTGGATGGCAAGACCAGTATGGAGGGGTGTTACGCGGAGTGAAACTCTTGCAGACAGGAGCGGGGATGGATCAGAATCCTTCTGTGCGTTGGTTGCCCGACTTCCTCTTTACGGGGGCTGAATACCAGAAGTGTCATTTGCTGTACTATACCGGTCTTACCCGTACAGCCAAGGGTATCTTGGCAGAGATTGTACGGGGAATGTTCTTGAACTCTACCGAACACCTTACCTTGCTTGGCCAGATGAAGGCTCATGCGTTGGATTTGTACGAAGCGGTACAACGCGGAAACTTCGATGAAATGGGACGTTTGGTGGGTAAGACATGGGAGCAGAACAAGCGTCTCGATGCAGGAACAAATCCTCCGGCGGTAGAAGCGATTATTCGTCAGGTGGCCGATTATTGCTTAGGTTATAAGTTGCCGGGTGCTGGTGGAGGTGGATATTTGTATATGGTTGCTAAGAGTCCTGAGGCGGCGGCCCGTATCCGAAGCATCCTCACTCAAAATCCGCCAAATGCATGTGCTCGTTTTGTAGACATGACCCTTTCCGATAAGGGCTTCCAGGTAAGTAGAAGTTAAGAAACCATTTTTTACGCGGGTTATACGGATTAAATAAGGTTGTCCGTGTAACCCGTGTTCAATACCTGGAGTACCGTTTCCTTGATACATTGTATGGCAATCTCTCGTTGCATGGCTTTTTCTAAAGGCATGCCCGCTGGTTTGGTGGTATAAACTCCCTTAAAACCGGCTTTCAGTAGTTGGCTCTTGTCTTCAACGCATCCTGCGATGGCTACAACGGGTATTCCTCGGGCTTGTCCGGCTTGTAGAATCTTTCCGGTAATCTTCCCCATCAGGCTTTGTCGGTCTATTTTCCCTTCGCCGGTGATGATGAGGTCGGTGTCAGTTATGCGTTGATGGAATTGGCTAAGCTCGAGTAGTATTTCGGCTCCGGGTTTTAATTCGGCATGGAGAAAAGCATGCAGGCTTCCGCCCAAGCCTCCGGCGGCTCCGCTTCCGGGTAGGGCGGAGATGTCTTTCCCTGTGCTGGTTTCAACCACTTTGGCAAATCGTTGCATTCCCTCATCCAGCTCTTTAATCATCTGTTCGGTGGCTCCTTTTTGCCGGGCGTAGATATAAGCGGCACCGTTTGGCCCGTAAAAAGGGTTTTCTACATCGCAAATCACGATGAAATGGGCGTTTTTTAAACGCTTGTCCTTTTGACTCTCGTCTATGTAGGCGATGTCTTTCAGTATCTTTCCTCCTTGTTTAAGTTCATCCCTTTGGGTGTCAAGAAAGCGATAGCCTAACGCTTGAAGCATGCCTGTGCCGGCATCGTTCGTCGCGCTTCCTCCAATGCCGATGATGAATTGTCGGCATCCTTTGTCTAGGGCATCGCGAATCAGTTCTCCGGTGCCGTAGGTCGTGGTGTACATCGGGTTTCTCTGTGTTTCGGTCAGAAGAGGGAGTCCGCTGATACTTGCCATTTCTATAAAGGCGGTATGTCCGTCTCCCGAAATGCCGTAAGTCGCTGGGATGATATCCATGCAAGGATTGTGGGCGTGGACGATGTGTGTGCTCCCGCGTAGATGTTCCATGAGGACGGCCAGAGTTCCTTCGCCTCCATCGGCTATGGGAATGCAATCTATCTGGCAATCCTTGTTGTGGGCAAGAATGGCTTCTTTAGCAGCTTGCTCGGCTTCGGCCGAGGTAAGGCTTCCCTTGAAAGAGTCGATGGCTAGTGTGATTTTCATAAGCTGTGTGATGGGTGGCTAAAGATACGAATTTTGTGGGGTGTATGAAACTTTTTGTGGATTGATTTGGATTTGTGGGCTTAACTTCCTATTTTTGTTCAGACTTGAATGACCGGAGGGTCGTTTGAGGGAACAGAGAAAAACTAAAGACGTTACTGAATGTTTTCTTCTACTTTCAAATCTCGCAAATTTGAACCATCGGAAGAAAGGCGGAGGGACGTCCACTAGGGTGTATTGGCATGCCTTGTGAAAGGAGCTTCATATCATCCGACGTGGGCTACTCCGTTGTATATCCAGATGGTGGGCATGCGAGAGCCTGAAAGTGGGATAACAACGGTAGGTTTCCCACGTCTTTTTTATTAGGTAGGTCCCAATCGGGAAACAGGGACTCATGCATGTGATAATGGTTCCTATTGGTAAACTGATTAAGGATATATTGGATGAAAGAGGATTGACGGCTACTTGGCTGGCAGATAAGATTCCATGTGGCCGGGCGAATATCTATAAAATCTTCAACAAGAATAGCATCGATACCGAATTGTTGCTTCGCATCTGTATAGTGCTCGAACACGATTTCTTTAAATATTACTCTCAAGAGATGAAAGAATAAATGTTTGTCTCCAAAAAGTAGACCGTCTACTTTTTGGAGACAACTTTTTATATGCTTGTTTGTCGGAAAACTTTTCCTTTGTATGCTTAATAGATGAAAGTTTAACTGATTAAATATAAGGATATGGAAAGATTGGGGAAAGTTAAGATGGATTATGTGAAGCCGGTAGTTCTGCGGGTGGATTTGGATAAGGATTTGTGTGATGTTGTGGAAATTCCTTGTGGCGTTACGGGAACGTTTACTACATCAAAGAGTAAATATCAAGAATATCAAATATGTGTGCATTATCCTGCTTGGCAAGGGGGGAGAAACGGTAAAAAGTATGTTTATTCGAAGAATAATGGGCAAGTTAGATATCTAAGAATTAAGGGAGAGCATGATGTCGCTTTCCTTGGTCCTGATGGTACGGCTAAGGATTATTGTAATGATAATATTAAAGATGGAAGCGCTGGTGGATGTGGATGGCAGCAATATGAAACTTCAGGGAATGGTGGATGTCATTATTTTGGTCAAATATTAATTGATGGGCATGTTATAGGACAGGGAACTGACCTTTATAGATTGTTTAAAAGTGAAGTTTACGAAGTTAATTAATTAGAATATGTTCCAATTTCTCGATATTGGTTAAACATATATTTCTCAATTCTTTTAGATTCCGGTTTTGTGAAAAACCGGAATCTTTGTTTTGTATAGGAGTGTTGTATAAAACCTCCAGTCATTCGAACGAAAACGCCTTGGTGTTTGCATGCAAACACCAAGGCGTTTTTTTAAAACGTGAAGACGTTTTGCCTCAAACGTGCTGACGTTTTTTAAAAAGGTCGTCATTTCCGGGGTGCCGCAATAAAATTGGTTCCCTTCTATATATAATATAATAAGGTGTATTTTCACCCTTCACACCCTTCACCCTTCATGAAACCGGTGAAGGCTGAAGGGTGTGAAGGGTGAAAAACCAACAAATTCTT